>DASWNR010000506.1:0-24932 GCA_036399155.1 Pyrinomonadaceae bacterium | reverse complement strand
CTTGCTGCGCGAGTAGGAGATGAGGCCGGCCTGTAAGCGTGGGCTCGTGCTCGCGCCGGCCGCGCGGCCGACGGGGCCGGCGGTCGCCTCCGCCTCGCCGCCGATCTCGAACTTGTCGTCCATTAAGCCCTTCAGAGCCTCGTCGTTCATGAACAGCAAGATGTAGTCGGTCTTCGAGCCGCCGATCTGCGCGCCGACGCTGCCGCCCGCAAGGTTGTAGAAGATGGGCGCGCTCCACTGCCGCTTCTGTGTGCGGCGGCTGATGACGCAGTCGCCCTTGCGCCCGCCGACGATGAAGGCGGCCTTGAGCACGCCGGGGCAGATTGCTACCGCCTCGGCGCTCTCCAGAAGGTCGCGCGGGATGGCGCGCTCGGGCACCGACATTATCTTGCGCAAGACCTCAGAAGCCTCGTTCGAGTGGCGCGCGGCGTCGGCCGCGCGCTTACGCGGAGTCGTCCCGCGCCTCTGCCCCGACGCGGCCGGGCCCGCGCACAACACCGCCGACGCGACGAGCGCGGACGCGACGGCCAGTTTCACAAACTTCATAAATTCTCCCCTCCTCGAATCGCCCGGCGTGCCCGCGCGCGCCCGGCCTCAGAAAGACTTAGCTGTACGGGGGAGAGTGTATACGAGCACGCCCGCGCGGCCGAAACGCCGCCGCGCGCGTGCGGCTCAGGCGAGCGGCGCGCGTCGCAGGCGCAGGCTGTTGGCGACGACCGACACGGAGGAGAGCGCCATCGCCGCGCTGGCGAAGACCGGCGTGAGCGTCCAGCCCGTTAGTGTGTAGAAGGCCCCGGCCGCCAAAGGGATGCCCACGACGTTGTATGCGAACGCCCAGAAGAGGTTCTGTTTGATGACGCGCATCGTCCGACGCGAGAGTGCGAGCGCCGTCAGGACGCCGCGAAGGCTTCCGCCGACGAGCGTCACGTCGGCCGCCTCGACCGCCACGTCCGCGCCCGTCCCGACGGCGATGCCTAAGTCGGCCTGGGCCAGAGCCGGCGCGTCGTTGATGCCGTCGCCGACCATCGCCACCGTCTTCCCTTCGGCCTGTAGACTCTTGACGGCCTCGGCCTTGCCCTCCGGCAAAACTTCGGCGAGAACCCTTCGGACGCCCACCTCGCGCGCCACGGACTCGGCCGTGCGCCGGTCGTCGCCCGTCAACATCAAGACCTCGATTCCGAGCGACTTGAGCGCGGCAATCGCCTCTTTCGACTCGGCACGGACGCGGTCGGCGACGGCGAAGAGGCCGGCCGCGCGACCGTCGAGCGCGACGTAGACGGGCGTCTTTCCTTCGGCCGCGAGCGACGCCGCGCGCTCGGCGAGCGCGCCGAGTTCGACGCCGCGCTCGCGCATCAGCTTCGCGCCGCCGACCGTGACGCGCCTGCCCTCGGCCGTCCCCTCGACGCCGCGCCCGGCGAACGCCTCGAAGCCTTCGACCGGCGCGAAAGAAAGTCCGCGCTCCGCGGCGAGCCGCACCAGAGCATCGCCGAGCGGGTGCTCACTCGCGCGCTCGATTGAGGCCGCGAGCCGCAGCGCCGACCCCTCCGAGACTCCCTCGACGGCGACGAAGTCGGTCACGCCCGGCTCGCCCGCCGTGATCGTGCCGGTCTTGTCCAGGACGACCGTGCGAACCTTGTGCGCGGTCTCCAGAGCCTCGCCGCCGCGGAAGAGCACGCCGGCCTCCGCGCCGCGCCCCGTCCCGACAAGCACTGCCGTCGGCGTCGCCAACCCCAGCGCGCACGGGCACGCGACGATGAGCACGGAGACCGCATGGACGAGCGCCGTGGAGAGCCTTGAGTCCGGCGGCGAGACCGCGAACCAGACGACGAAGGTGACGGCCGCGACGACGATGACGGCGGGCGTGAAGTAGCCGCTGACCACGTCGGCGAGGCGCGCGATGGGGGCGCGTCGCCCCTGCGCCTCTTCGACCATGCGGACTATCTGCCGGAGCACGGTGTCGCGCCCGACGCGCGTGGCGCGGAAGGTGAAGCTGCCCGCGCGGTTGACGGTCGCGCCGAAGACCTCGTCGCCCGGGCGCTTCTCGACCGGCATGCTCTCGCCCGTCAGCATCGACTCGTCCACGGCCGAGCGCCCTTCGGTCAGGACGCCGTCGGTCGGCACCTTCTCGCCGGGGCGGACGAGCACGAGGTCGCCGACGACGACCTCCTCGATTGGCACGTCCTCGTGTCGGCCCCCCGCGCGCACGACGCGCGCGGTGCGCGCCTGAAGCCCTGCGAGCTTGCGTATCGCCTCGCCCATCCGCCCCTTCGCGCGCGCCTCCAGCAGACGCCCGAGCAGGATGAGCGCGACGATGACAGACGCGGCCTCGAAGTAGACCGGCACAGGCCCCGTGTGCGCGCCCGCCATGCCGGAGTGTGAGGAGGCGCCGCCGGCCGCGACGAGTTGCGGCGCGATTGTCGCGACGGCCGAGTAGAGGAAGGCCGCGCCCGTCCCGGTGGCGATGAGCGTGTTCATGTCGGCCGCGCCGTGGCGCAGCGCGGCCCACGCGCCGCGGTAGAAGGGCGCGCCGCCGTAGAAGACGACGGGCGCGGCGAGCGCGAGCTGGAGCCAGTTTATCCAGGGAACGTCGAAGGCCGGGACGGCGCCGTGCGACATCGAGATGACGAGCACAGGCAGGCCGAGCAGCGCGGCCACGGCGAAGCGTCGCCGGAGGTCGCGCCGGTCGGCGAGTCGCTCCGCCTCCGCGCCGCCGAAGCCTGCGGCCTCGCCGGCCGGGGTCGGCTCGGTCACGCGGTAGCCGATCTCCTCGATGCGCCCGCGCAGAGCGCGCCTGTCCGTCCGCGCGGGGTCGTACACGACGGTGGCGCGCCCGGTGGCGAAGTTGACGCTCGCGTCGCCCACGCCCTCGGTCTTCCGCAGCCTCAGCTCGATGCGGCGCGCGCAGGCCGCGCACGTCATGCCCGACACGGGCAGCTCGACGCGCACGCCCTCGCCAGAGGCCGCGGCGGAATTCTTCTCGGCGGTCGCAGACATCACGACCTCATTTTATAGAGGTTCGCGACGCGGCGCGAATCGAAGGACGAGAGGATTGCCATACGGCCGTCCTCTCGTCCTCCCGCTTCATCCTTCAGTTAGTTCGCCTGCGGGTTCCCGGAGGCGTCGAGGAAGGCTTCGACGGTGCGGTAGATTTCGTCGTCCATGAAGACGTTGATGCGGTGGAAGGAGCGCGTCAGCTCGTCGGGCGCGCGCGGGGGGAGCGCGCCTCGGTAAAGCTCTATGAACTCGACGAGCGTGACGCGCAGGAGCGTCAACTCGCGGATGACCTCTTTCAGCTCGTAGCCCTGCTGCCAGCGCTGGCGGCCGTGCTCGCGACCCTGTCGGAGCATGGCCTGCTCCGCCGCGGCCTCGCCCAGAGCGTCGTGCAGCTCCTCGACTATCTGCGGGATGTGATCGACGAGTTGTAGGTAGGAGAGCCGCTCGTCGGAGCTGACGCGGCGGTCCGAGGTCACCTTCTCGGTCCAGGTGCGGACGATGGTCTCCTGGCCGTTCTTAATCAGGCGTCGGATGTCGTCGGACATTGCAGGGGGATACCTCCGTGAACGTGTCCGGGGCCGGCCGCGCCCTCCGGCCGGTGAGGCAAAGGCGGCGTGGAGGCCCGGTTCGCGCGAGAGTATAAGTCAAGCGGCTCGCGGCGGGCAAACGATTTGACCGGGGAGCGCGCGGGATGAGACGATGCCGTACAAAACCCCCTTAGCAATCTTTTGAATCTGAAGAGGTGAACCGGGATGGAAGACTCGAAGGGCAAATTCGTGACGCAGGAAGAGACTGGCGAGGTGCCGCCGATGGACGAGGTCGAGGGGCGCGTCGAGGCCGAGATGAAGCGGCTCGAAGGCGCCGCGCGCGAGTCGGTCGCGCAGGGCACGCAGAACCCGGAGCTTGAGCGCGAGGGGCGCAAGCTGCGCGAAGAGGGCGAGCGCGAGTTGGAGGAGCAGCGGGCGGAGGAAAAGCAGTAGACGGAAGCAGCAGACAGTAGTCAGTAGTCAGTAGTAAAAACCGAAGGCGGCGCGTCTTGGCTGATGGCCGAAGACGCGCCGCCTTTTCTAATCTACCGGCTACTGACTACTTCTTTACTCAGTCCCCCGTCTTCTCGTTGGCCTTTTCGATGGCGGTGCGAATCATGGTGGGAACCTGTGGGCTGAAGCCTCGGAACTTGGTGATGATGCGGCCGCCGGGGGCGATGACGAAGGTCTGCGGGATGCTCGTGTTGCCGTTCATCAGCGCCAGAGAGACTTCGCGCGGCGACCAGCCGAGCTTGTAGTTGATCTTGAACTCCTTCGCGAAGTCGCGCACCTTCTCCTCGTCCGACGTGGGGTCTTCGGTCGTCAGGCCGATGACCTCCACGCCCTTCGCCCTGTACTCGTTCTGCAACTCGACGAGGTGCGGAACCTCCAGACGGCACGGGCCGCACCAAGTGGCCCAGAGGTCGAGCACGACGACCTTGTCCTTGAAGTCCGAGAGGCGGAAGGGCGCGCCGTCGACCGCCTGAAGCTGCGTGTCCCAGGCGACCGCCGGGATGGTTTCGAGCTGCGGCGGCTGCGGCGGCTTGGCCTGCTGCCCGCCCTGCGAAGAGGTGACGCTGACCTTTGGCGCGCCGCCGTTCGCGTTCGGCTTCGCCGCCGAGTTGGCCGCGAGGTTGGCGGTGTCGTCCGACTTGCAGTTGGAGCCGACGAGCGCCGTCGCGGCGAAGAGCGCGCACGCGAAAGCGACCCGCGCGCGCGTCCAGAAGATTCTGTTCCTGACGACCTGCTGCTTCATATTTATGATTGCGTCTTGCCTTAAAGTTTATCCGCCCGGCTCACTGCCCCGCGCGCACCAGGCGGAAGCCGAGCACGGGGTGGCGGAAGTTGCGCGAGACCCAGCGGCGCGCGGTCGCGGTGACGGGCTCGTCGCCGTCCGGGCGACTTTCGTATGAGCCGCCGCGCGTGACCACCTTGCCGCGGTCTTCGGGCGCGAGCGCCGTCTTGTCGTTACCTTTGTACATCGAAGCCTCGGAAGACGTCCACTCCCAGACGTTGCCGATCATGTCTTCGAGCCCCTGCGGCGTGCGCCCCGAAGGGTACGAGCCGACGGGGGCGGCGGCCGCCCCGCCGAGGTTCGCGTAACCCGCCACCCACTCCGAGCCCCAGGGGTACGCGCGCGACGAGTCGCCGGCGCGCGCGGCGAACTCCCACTCCTCCTCCGTCGGCAGCCGGTAGGCCGCGCCGTCGCGCTTCGAGCGCCAGGCGGCGAAGGCCCTCGCGTCGTCGTACGTGACGTTTGTGACGGGCAGACGCTCTTCGCCGGGCTTGGGGCGCGCGCCGTCCCAGGCGCCGCCGGGCGGGGGCGCGTGCCCTGTGTCTTTGACGAAGTCCGCGTACTCGCCGTTGGTGACTTCGGTGCGGTCGATGGCGAAGGGGCCGACGGCCACCTCGTGCGCGGGCCACTGGTTGTAAGTCCAGAGCAGGTAGGCGGTGCGGCGCGACTTCAGCTCGTCCGTGATGGGCGGCACGTCACCGCGACCCATCTGGAAAGTCCCGCCGGGAATCCAGAGCAGGTCGGCGCGCGAAGAGGCGCCGCCGCCGTTCGCGTTCGACGCCGCGTTCGTGTTGGCGGCGGCGTTGGTGTTCGCGGCCGCGTTGGTGTTGGCCGCCCCGTTGGCGTTCTCCGAGCGGCGGGACATGATGTAACCGACGCCGGCGAGGACTCCGAGCAGCGCCAGCAGCCCGACCACGCCGACCGCGATGAGCGGCGCGCGCGAACGCGTGTTCGTGGTGACGCCCGGGGCCGCGCCGCGCGTCTCGCGCGCCGCGCGCTCCTCGGCCTCACGACGGCGGCGCTCTTCCGCCTCGCGCCGTTGAGCCTCTTCAAGCTCCCGGCGCTGCCGCGCCTCCAACTCATGCCTCTGCCGCTCTTCGGCTTCGCGCCTCTTTTGCTCTTCCGCCTGAAGCCTCTGTCGCTCCTCCGCCTCGCGGCGCTGGCGCGCCTCGGCTTCGAGCCTTTCACGCTCCAAAGCTTCGCGGCGTTCGCGCGCTTCCCTCTCCTGCTGCTCGCGCTCTTCGGCCTCACGCCGGAGCCGTTCTTCTTCTTCCCGGCGGCGCAGAGCCTCGGCGCGGCTGCCCTCTTCGAGCTGGCGGAGCGCGTCGTCCGATGCGGGCAGCCGCTCGGTCAGGGCATCTTGAGAGCCGTGCTGTGTGGACGCGCCGCCGCCCGCGCCGAACTGGCCGACGGTCTGCTGCGCGCGTCCGTGGCTCGCCGTGTCTGTGCCGCGCGGCTCATCGTGCGCCGACGAGAACTCCGCCAGGGTGGACGCGCCCGGGCGCTCCGACCCGGCTTCGAGCGCGCCCGTGTTGAGCGCGTCCGCGCCGGCGACGATGGTCTTCAGACTCTCCTGACTCTCGGCGTGCGCCTGCGTCCTGAACCCTCCCGCGCCCTTGAGGCCGGTCGTGTCGGCGGGGCCGATCTGCACGGTCGTCGCGCCCGGCTCGCGCAGCGCGGAGTTGCCGTTGAGCTGCGGCACGGCCTCGCGCAGCTCGGCCGCGAACTCCTCGACCGTGTGCGGGCGCTTCTCCGGGTCTTTTTCGAGCGCGTGCCGGATGGCGCGCTCCAGGGCCGGCGCGACCTCAACGCCGCGCTCCGCGAGCGGCATGGGCGCGGCCTTGAGGTGCATGGACATGATCGACGGAACCGACTTGCCCTTGAAGGGCACGTCGCCCGCGACCATCTGGTAGAGGATGACGCCCAGGCTATAGATGTCGGCGCGCACGTCGATGTCGTCGTCGCCCCACTGCTCGGGAGCCATGTAGAAGGGCGAGCCCATCATGCCCTGCGTCTGCGCCGCGACGAACGAGCCGAGCAGCTCGCCCGACTTTATCTTGGCCAGCCCGAAGTCCAGAACCTTCAGACTCTCGCCCGGCGGCACGCCCTGCCTGAGCATGATGTTCAGGGGCTTGAGGTCGCGGTGGACGATGCCCTGCCGGTGCGCGGCGGCCACGCCCGCGCAGACGGCGAGCATGATCTCGACGGCCGCCTCCGGGCCGAGGCGCTTCTGCTCGGAGAGCATCTCGTGGAGCGAGCGCCCCTCGACGAACTCCATCACGAGGTAGGGCGTCGTCCCCCCGAGTATTCCGTAGTCGGTGACGCTGACCGTGTTGGGGTGGCGGATGGCGGCCGCGGCCATCGCCTCCTGCCGGAAGCGCGCGGCGAGCGACGGGTCGTTGCCGACGAGGTCGGGGAGGATGACCTTGATGGCGTGCTGCGTCTTGATGAACTTGTGCTGCGCCTTGAAGACGAGCCCCATGCCCCCCTGACCCAGCTTGCGCTCAAGCAGGTAGCGCTCGTCGAGCGTGGTTTCGAGGTTGATGAGAAACTTCAGGCGGTCACCGTCGCTCGGACAGTGATTGAGGTGGTCTGCGAAGCAGCGATGACAGGCCGGACATTCTTTCATTCAGACGGCTCGCGCGACTTAACCCCCGGGAGACTCAGGCGGGAAAAATATTAACAACACATCCGGGGTATGGCAAAAGCAGAGCGCGGCCGGCCCTTAAAGCCGGGGGGGAGGGCGTCCGGTTCTTTAACGCTCGCGCTGGACGCCGTGGCTGACCGTGGTCACGCGCTCCATGTCGTCCTTCGCCTGGTCGGAGGCCGAGC
The DNA here is from genome assembly GCA_036399155.1 of Pyrinomonadaceae bacterium. Classification (GTDB taxonomy): domain Bacteria; phylum Acidobacteriota; class Blastocatellia; order Pyrinomonadales; family Pyrinomonadaceae; genus QHXN01. The sequence continues at coordinate 17,285 of DASWNR010000506.1, read as the reverse complement.
GGATGCCGGAGACGCGCAGGCGGAACTCGTCCGGGTTAGACGCGCCGCGCAGCGCCTCCTCAAACGTGATGAGCCCCGACCGGTGGAGCGTGAAGAGCGACTGGTCGAAGGTCTGCATCCCGTACTGGCTCGTCCCCGAGGCGATGGCGTCGCGGATGAGCGAGGTCTTCTCCTCGTTGATGATGTAGTCGCGGATGAGGCCGGTCGAGACCATCACCTCGGCCGACGGGACGCGCCCCTCGCCGCCGGCCGCGCGCACCAGCCGCATCGAGATGACCGCGCGCAGAATCCCCGCGAGCTGTATGCGGACAGACTTCTGCTGGTACGGCGGGAAGGACGAGACGATGCGGCGGATGGTCTCGGTCGCGTCGAGCGTGTGGAGCGTCGAGAGCACGAGGTGCCCGGTCTCGGCGGCGGTCAGCGCCGTCTCGATGGTCTCGTGGTCGCGCATCTCGCCGACGAGAATCACGTCCGGGTCCTGTCGGAGCGCGCCGCGCAGCGCCTCCGCGAAAGAGCGCGTGTCCACGTCCACCTCGCGCTGCGTGACGAAGGACTTCTTGTCGCGGTGCAGGAACTCTATCGGGTCTTCGATGGTGATGAGGTGGCCGCCGCGGTTGGCGTTGATGTGGTCGATCATCGCGGCGAGCGTCGTGGACTTGCCCGACCCCGTCGTCCCCGTGACGAGCACGAGGCCGCGCTGCTCCTCAGCGATGCGCTCGACGACGGGCGGCAGCCCCAGCTCCGTGATGGTGCGCACCTTGTCGGGGATGACGCGCAGCACCATGCCGACCGTGCCGCGCTGCTGGAAGATGTTCGCGCGGAAGCGGCCGAGGCCCGAGACGCCGTAGGCGATGTCGGCTTCGGAGACCTCCTTGAAGCGCTGCTTCTGCCGGTTCGACATCATCGAGAAGGCCATGTCGAGCGTGTCCTCCTGCGTGAGCCGCGGCGAGTCCGCGACGGGGCGCAACTCGCCCCCGATGCGCATGAAGGGCTGCGAGCCAACCTTGCAATGGAGGTCGGAGGCGGCGAGATGCGTTGCGGCGCGCAGGAGGTCGTCGATTTTTACAGGCATGTCGTCAGTCTCTTTAAAACTCGCGGCGAGGCGGGGCGGGGGTTTCGGCGCGCGCGCGTCGGGGGCGGACGGCGGTCGCCCTTCGTTCTCTCACGGGCTTGTCTCGGGTTCTCGCGCCGGGTGGATTTCGGCGGGGCGACGCCTTTGGGGCGTGTACAAGGATTCTAAGCGTCGGCCCGCGCGCGCGTCAACAGACAAGTTTCGCGGGGAAAACCCGGGGCGCACGCCCGTTCGAGCGTGCGCCCCGGAAGAGGAGCGGGACGTGACGCCTCGCCTACTCTGTGAGCGTGACGTGGATGGCCTCGCGCGCGGCGGAAGGCTCGGGCGTCTGCGTCGCGGCCTTGCGCGCCTCGGCGGCGTTGTGGCCGTTGCGGTCGGAGCCGGCGGCGGCGGCCTTCTGCTCGCCGACGAAGGTGAGCCAGTCGCCCGGCGCCTCGCGCTCGCCGGAGGTGATCTCGAAGAAGAGTTTCTGTATGCGCTCGGTGACGGGGCCGCGGCGCCCCTCGCCGACGGGGATGCGGTCGACGCTGCGGATGGGCGTGACCTCGGCGGCGGTGCCGGTGAAGAACAGCTCGTCGGCGACGTAGAGCGAGGCGCGCTGGAGCCCGGACTCGACGATGGGGATTTCGAGCGCGCGGCAGATTTCGATGACGCTGTCGCGCGTGATGCCCGGCAGGATGGCGGACGAGAGCGGCGGCGTAATCACCTTCCCGTTGTGGACGAGGAAGATGTTCTCGCCCGAGCCTTCGGAGACGTAACCGCGGTCGTCGAGCGCGATGCCTTCGGCGTAGCCGTTGGTGAGCGCCTCCATCTTGATGAGCTGCGAGTTCATGTAGTTGGCGCCCGCCTTCGCCATCGCCGGCATCGAGTTCGGCGTCAGGCGGTTCCACGAAGAGACGCACACGTCCACGCCCTGCTCGATGGCCTCGTCGCCGAGGTACTTGCCCCAGTCCCACGCGCCGATGTAGCAGGCCATCGGGTTCGGGAACGGGTTGACGCCGAAGGCCGGGTGCTCCTCGTCGAGCGAGCGGAACATGATGGGCCGCAGGTAGCACTGCTGGAGCCCGCTGCGCGCGACGAGCCCCGTCGCCGCGTCGCACAACTCCCCGAGCTTCCAGGGGTGCGACATGCGGTAAATCTTCGCCGAGTTCAGGAAGCGCTGCATGTGCTCGCTCAGGCGGAAGACGGCCGGGCCGCGCTTGGTCTTGTAGCAGCGTATGCCCTCGAAGACGCTCGACCCGTAGTGGAGGACGTGCGACATGACGTGCACGCGCGCGTCGTCCCACTTGATGTACTCGCCGTCGTGCCAGACCTCCCCGGCGATGGTCGGCGTCTTGACGTTCTTCTTCCTGGCGTCGTCGTTGAACATCTCTTCTCTGGCTCCTTAAGCTGTCCCGGCTCGCACGGCGCTCCGCTTCGCTCGGGGACGTGATTCGTCTGTGACGGGCGGCGGCGGCGAGGTGCGGGACGAAGTCCTCTTAAACTTTCGGCTCGTGGTGATTTGGTGTAACAGGTTCTTCAAGTATGGCACGATACCTTAAACCCGACGCGCTTGGCAAGGTTGCGAAACTCGTGCAGAATGACCCGTCGCCGGGGCACCCCGGCGAGCCGCCGGGCCCACTCTTTCCCCGAGGAGAAATATCTTGAAGACGCCCCCACGAACGGCGCCGCCCGGCACCCCCAAGCCGCGCGCGGGCGCGGGGGCACGCTCGCCGGCCTCGCACTGTTCGCGGCGCTCACGCCGCTGCTCCCCGCCTGCTCCACGCGAGTCGAAAAGAACGCCGACTTTGAAATTTGAATCCTCTGAGCCTCCGCGTTGAACCGCCGCGCGCGCTATACTCGGTCAGACGTTAAATCGAGCTTTTCCGAACCAGGGGTTTAAATTGCAGGCGGACGAAACTCCCAGACACGACCCGCTCTCGATTCACCGTCGCGCCGTCGCCGTGGACATGCACGCCGACACGGTGCAGTTCGTCATCGACGAGGGCGCCGACATCAGCGGCCGCGTCGAGACGACGCACCTCGACGCCGTGCGTATGCGCGAGGGCGGGCTCGACGCGCAGTTCTTCTCCGTCTGGGTTGAGCCCGAGTTCTACGGCGCGGGCGGCGGGCGCGCGGTGGCGCGCGCCGACGAGCAGGTCGCGGCCGTCCGCGCGCTCGCGGAGAAGCGCCCCGACATCTGGACGCTCGCGCTCTCGGCCGCGGACATCCGGCGCGCGGCCGAAGAAGGAAAGCTCGCCGCGCTGCTCGGGCTCGAAGGCGGCTATGCCCTCGACGAGAAGATCGAGTCGGTCGAGCGTTACTACCGGATGGGCGTCCGCTACCTGACGCCGACGTGGACGCACAGCCTGAGTTGGGCCGGCTCGTCGGGCGACGCCGAAGGGCGGGGGCGCGGGCTGAACGAGTTCGGCCGGCGGGTCATCGGCGAGATGAACCGGCTCGGGATGATGGTCGACGTGTCGCACGTCTCGGACAAGACCTTCTGGGACATCGTCGAGACCTCGCGCGCGCCCGTCGTCGCCACGCACTCGAACTGCCGCGCCATCGCCGACGTGCCGCGCAACCTGACCGACGAGATGATCGTCGCCATCGCGCGGACGGGCGGCGTCGTCTCGGCCGTCTTCTACCCGGGCTTCCTCGAACCCGGCTGGAGGGCGAAGAAGGACGCGGTCGAAGCCGAGATTCAACCCTTGATCGAAGAGGCCGCGCGCGGGGCGAGGGGCGGCGGCTCGTTCAAACGCATCGCGGCCGACCGCGTGCGAGAGAGGGAGTTCGCCGCGCGACTCGCGCCCGTCCCGCTCGCGCGCGTCGCCGACCACATCGACCGCGTCGTGCGCCTCGCGGGCGTCGAGCACGTCGGCCTCGGCTCGGACTTCGACGGCATCACGGCCACGCCCGCCGGACTCTCATCGGTGGCGGAGCTGCCCAACCTGACGGTCGAACTTTTGAGGCGCGGCTACACTGCCGACGACGTGACGAAGATTCTGGGCGGCAACGTCCTGCGCGTGATGGAAGAGGTCGAGCGCCGCGCCGAACGTTAAGCCGCCTCGCGCGCATACGATTCCCATGCGTGGGCATAACATGCCCACGCATGGGAATGCCATTCCGACGTGGGGGAATAACATTCCGACGCGTCGTAATGTCATTCTCACCTACGCGAATGCTATTACGACGTGAGGGGATGGCGTTGCATGACGCGGGAACGACGTTCTCAAGAAAAGTAATGACGATACCGCAACAAGCAACGGACCGGCCGCGCATCGGCTTACACACCGGCATCGCGGGCGGGCTGCACAACGCGCTGCTCAAGGCCCGGTCGCTCGGGGCCGACGCGGTGCAGATATTTTCGCGCAACCCGCGCGGGTGGAAGGCTCGTCCGCTTGAGCCGGAGGAGGTCGAGCAGTTCAAGCGCGTGCGCGCGGAGACGTGCGTCAGCCCCGTCGTCATCCACGCCAACTACCTCATCAACCTCGCGGCCGCCGACGAGACGGTGCGCGAGAAGTCGGTCGCCTCCTTCCGCGAAGAGGTCGAGCGCGGAGTCGCGCTCGGCGCGGACTACCTCGTCGTCCACCCGGGCAGCGCGCGCGGCGCGTGCGAGGCGGACGCCATCCGAACCTGCGCCGACAGCATCAGGGCCGCGTGCGCGGGGCTCGAACTCGGCGGCTTCAGAATTCTTCTTGAGAACACGGCCGGGCAGGGCGAGTGCATCGGCCACCGCTTCGAGCACCTGCGCGAGATAAGCGAGCGGTGCGCGGGGCTGAATCTCGGCGTCTGCCTCGACACCGCGCACGCCTTCACCGCCGGCTACGACATACGCGGCGAGGACGGCCTCGCCGCTGCGCTCGACGCGCTCGACGCGAACGTCAAGCTTGAGAACGTCCTCGCCGTCCACTTCAACGACTCGAAGGCGGACTACAACTCGCGCGTGGATCGCCACTGGCACATCGGCCAGGGGCACATCGGCCGCGAAGCCCTGCGCCGCGTCGCCTCGCACCCGCGACTCGCGCACGCCGCGTTCCTGCTTGAGACGCCCTCGGACGAGACCTGCGACGACGCCTGCAACCTCGAAGCCCTCCGCTCTTTCGTCAAAGCCCCCGCCACGGAGGAGGCCGCCTGATGGACATCCGACTCGAAGACCGCACCGAAGGCCCGCACTACCTGCAAATCCGCCGGCAGATAGAAACGCTTATCCGAGACAAACAACTCGCGGCCGGTGACACGCTCCCCTCGCCCGCCTCGCTCGCCGCCAAACTCTCCATCGACAAAGGCGAAGTCCAACGCGCCTACTTCGAGCTCGAACACTCCGGCCTCGTCACCCGGAAGACCGCCAAAGACTTCCTCGGCAAAGAGAAGACCACCTACACCGTCAAATAAAGGTCGGAAGGAGTTAACCGCGGAGACACAGCCAACCCGTCAGGCCGTGTCTCCGCGGCTCCGCGGCTAAATTTCTGTTCGACAATTTCACGCCGCGTGCGCTAATATGTGCGCACCTTTCGAGGGCGGGATAGAACCAGAGATGAAGCGTTTCGGACACCCAGTCAAGCTCCTCCTTACTTAGCCGCACGGCCGGCGTCGCGCGCGACCTCTGTGCGCGGCCGCGTGGTGCGGCGACCTCCCCGGCGACAACTAACTTAAAACTGAGTTAAGCCCCGGCGTGCTTGAGAAAGCGCGGGGCGGTCGTTTACCGTAAGGGTAAAGGAAAGGCTTCGGAAACTATCATGGACGAAAAGTATTTCCCCGAGAAGATCGAGGAGAAGTGGCAGAAGTTCTGGGAGGAGTCGGGCGCGTTCGAGGCCGACGCGGACGCGTCGCGCGAGAAGCGTTTCTACTGTCTGGAGATGCTCCCCTACCCTTCGGGCTTCCTGCACATGGGGCACGTGCGCAACTACTCCATCGGCGACGCGCTGGCGTGGTTCCGGCGCTTGCAGGGCTACAACGTCCTGCACCCGATGGGCTGGGACAGCTTCGGCCAGCCGGCCGAGCAGGCCGCCATCAAGCGCGGCGTGATCCCGCGCGAGTGGACGGAGAAGAACATCGAGCACATGCGCGCGCAGTTCAAGCGCATCGGCTTCAGCTTCGACTGGCGGCGTGAGATAGCCGCGCACACGCCCGAGTATTACAAGTGGGACCAGTGGTTCTTCCTGAAGATGCTGGAGCGCGGGCTGGCCTACAAGAAGGTCTCGCCGGTCAACTGGTGCCCGGCCGAGTCCACCGTGCTCTCGAACGAGCAGTCGTCGGGCGGCGTCTGCTGGCGCTGCGGCGCGGCCGTCGAGAAGCGCGACATCGAGCAGTGGTTCCTGCGCATCACCGACTACGCGGAACAACTGTTGGAAGACATGAGCGAGATAGAGGCGGGCTGGCCCGAGCGCGTCCTGACGATGCAGCGCAACTGGATCGGGAAAAGCTCCGGCGCCTACATCGACTTTCAAGTTAAGGACACGGGGGAGAGCGTCCGCGTCTTCACGACGCGCGTCGACACCATCTACGGCGCGAACGCCGTCGTCGTCGCGCCCGACCACCCGCTAATCGAGCACTCGCCCGTGAAGGAGGACGTGCGCCGCTTCGCCGGGCGCGTCCGCGCCGAGCGCGCCGCGGCGCGCGAGCCCGGCGCGGCCGAGGAGAAGGAGGGCGTCAACACGGGACTGCTGGCCGTCAACCCATTCAGCGGCGAGCTGATTCCGGTCTGGGCCGGGAACTACGTCCTGACCGAGTACGGCACGGGCGCGGTGATGAGCGTGCCCGCGCACGACGAGCGCGACTTCGAGTTCGCGCAGAAGTACAGCCTGCCCATCCGCCGCGTCATCGAGCGCATCTCGCACGAGCAGCCGCCGGCCGAGCGCGACCCCGACGTCGAAGACCAGTCGGTCGCGATGAGCGAGGCGTTCACGGAGTACGGCATACTGGTCAGCTCGGGCGACTGGAGCGGCAAGCTCTCGGAGAACGCCCTGCGCGAGATGGCCGAGTTCGCAGAGTCGCGCGGCTTCGGCGAGCGCGCCGTCACGTACCGCCTGCGCGACTGGGGCGTGTCGCGCCAGAGGTTCTGGGGCGCGCCGATCCCAATCGTCTACTGCGACGCGTGCGGCGTCGTCCCCGTGCCGGAGAAAGACCTGCCGGTCGTGCTGCCCGAGCGCGCGGAGTTCACGGGCGCGGGTCAGTCGCCGCTGGCTGGCGTGCCCGAGTTCGTCAACACTTCTTGCCCGAAGTGCGGCGCGGCGGCGCGGCGCGAGACGGACACGATGGACACGTTCGTCGATTCGTCGTGGTACTTCTTCCGCTACTGCGACCCGCAGAATCCGGACGCGCCGTTCGACCGCGAGAAGGTCGCCTACTGGACTCCCGTAGACCAGTACATCGGCGGCGTCGAGCACGCGGTGATGCACCTGCTCTACACGCGCTTCTGGACGAAGTTCATGCGCGACATCGGGCTGATTAACTTCAACGAGCCGGTCAGGCGTCTGATGACGCAGGGCATGGTCGTCGCCGAGACCTTCTACCGCGAGGGCGGGGAGCCGGGCTCGAAGGTCTACATCAACCCGGCGGACGTGGACGTGGTGCGCGACGACAAGGGGCGCGTCGCGAGCGCCACCCTGGTCGGCGACGGGCAGCCCGTCACGGTCGGGCCGTTCGAGAAGATGGGGAAGTCGAAGAACAACGGCGTAGACCCGAACGAGATGATTACGGCCTACGGCGCGGACGCCGCGCGGATGTTCGTCCTCTTCGCCGCGCCGGTCGAGAACGACCTGCGCTGGCAGGAGGCGGGCATCGAGGGCTCGCTGCGCTTCCTGCGCCGCGTCTACTCGTTCGTCCACCGCTGGCGAGAGGGCTTCGGCGGCGTGGCGCGCGAGGCGGGCGCGGGCGTCGAGTTCTCTGCGGACGCGAGGCGGCTGCGTCACGAGACGCACCGGACTATCGAGCGCGTGACGAACGACTTCGAGGGGCTGCGCTACAACACCGCGGTCGCGGCGATGATGGAGCTGTCGAACGCCCTGGGCGACTTCCGCGTCGAGCCCGGCTCGGCCTCTCCGTCGGATTTGTTTGCGGTGCGCGAGACGCTGGAGGCGCTGGTGCTGATGCTGACGCCCTTCACGCCGCACCTGTCGGAGGAGTTGTGGGAGGCTTTGGGACACACGGGCGGCATCCTGCGGAGCGGCGCGCGCTGGCCCGAGTTCGACCCGGAGCTGGCGCGCAAGGACGAGGTCGAGATCGCCGTCCAGGTCAACGGCAAGCTGCGCGGGCGCGTCTCGGTCGCGGCCTCCGCGTCTGAGGAGGAGACGCGCGCGGCGGCACTGGCCGACGAACGCGTGCGCGTCTGGACGGAGGGCAAACAGATCGTCAAGACGGTCGTCGTCCCCAAACGCCTCGTCAACGTGGTGGTAAAGCAGTAGACAGTAAGTCAGTAGACAGTAGGAAAACTGAAGGGGGCGCGTCCCGGCTAATCGCTGAGACGCGCCTCCTGTTTTTCTACTGTCTACTGTCTACTGCCTACTTCTTCCTATCCCGTCGTGTGAATCGCCGCCGTCTGTCTTCTCAGGGGTGTGCGGAGCATGAGCCAGGCGGAGGGCGCGACGACGAGCGCGATGCCGAGGACGGCGAGCGGGCCGAACTGGCGTCGCCAGAGCAGCAGGTCGAAGCCGAGCGCGAAGACGATCTGCATCAGCCCGACGACCGAGACGCGCGAGGGGTTCCCCAACGCGAACGCCTTCGTCATCGCCAGTTGGCCGACCGTCGCCGTCAGCCCGACGCCGAGCAGCAGCAGGAGCGTCCGCGCGTCGCCGAGCCCCCCGTAATCGACGCGCCCGCCGGAGAGCAGCATGAAGGCGACCGTGAAGACCGTCGCCACGCCCGAGAAATGTGTGACGACGGCGCGCGCGTCCACGCCGCCCAGACGGTTGAGCCCTAACATCGAGACGGAGGTCGAGAGCGCGTTGGCGAGCGCGAGCCCCGCGGCGAGACGGTCGCCGCCCGCCTCGGGCCGCTGGATGAGGACTATCCCTGCGAGCCCCGTCGCGATTGCTATCCAGACGGCCGCGCGCGGCCTCTGCCCGAGCACGGGCCACGCCAGCAGCGTCACCCACACGGGGACGGTGTTCGAGAGCGTCAGAGCCGTCGAGACCGGCAGGTGCGTCAGCGCGTAGAAGGCGAACAGGACGCCGAGGCTCCCGGCGACGCTGCGCATCCAGAGCACCGCCGGGCGCAGGAGCACGAGCCGGACGCCGGAAGTCAGCGAGAGCGTGAGCGTGAAGAGAAAGGCGAGCGCGCAGCGCGCGACGGCGACGAGGTGCCAGTCGCAGCGCTCGCCCGCGAGGTGGCTGAGCGCGCCCATCGAGGCGAACGCCAGCGAGCCGAAAAGCATGAAAAGGTACGCCCGCCCGCCCCCGCCCTCCACGTGCGCCGAACTTTCGGGGCTTCTCATTCCGCACAGAAAGATAACAGCCGCGCCCCGGGCTGTCAGCCTGACCCCGCCGAGATTTCGGCGAGCGCGCCGTGGCATGTTGCTTGCGACCGGTAGACTGTACGAGGCAGAAAGCGACTGATTTCACTACAGGTTTTTCGGTTCACTACACTGGAGGCATGCGGCAATGCGTAAAATTCTGACATCGTTCCTGTTCTCGCTGGCGCTCGTCGCGGGCGTCGCGGCACAGGAGAGTAAGGTTGACAGCGCGGTCGATAAGACGAAGTCGGCCGGACAAGAGGTCGGTGACAAGGCTGAGGACGCCAAGGACGCGACCGTCAAGGGCGCGAAGAAGGTCGGCAAGGGGACCAAGAAGGTCGGGGCCGAGGCGGCCGACAAGGCTGAGGACGCCGCCGGCAAGGCCGCCGACACGGCCGGCGACGTGAAGGACGCAACCGTCCACGGCGCGAAGAAGGCCGGCGAGGCGACGAAGAAGGGCGTGAACGAAGTCGGCGACAAGGCCGAAGACGTTGGTGACAAGTCGGCCGACGCGGCGCGCGAGGTCGGCGACAAGGCCGAGGACGTTGGCGGCAAGGCCGTCGACACCGGCAAGGCCGTCGGCCGCGAGGCCGCCGACAAGGCCGAGGACGTAGGCGACCAGACTGCCAAGGGCGCGAAGGTCGCGGCCAAGGGCGCGAAGAAGGGCGCCAACGAGGTCGGCGACAAGGCCGAGGACGTGGGCGACGCCACCGTCAAGGGCGCGAAGAAGTCGGGCAACTGGTTCAAGCGCACCTTCAAGAAGATTTTCTAAGCCCGCCCGGGGCTATTTCCAACTGAAGAAGGGCGCGCCTCTCGCTTTGACGAGAGGCGCGCCCTTCTTCTCTTCACCCGCATCTGTCAGCGCGCGCCGCCGACGCGGCCGCTCGTGCGCAGCCCCATCAGCCGCGCCGGGAACTCGCCGAAGTCTTCGACGACCCAGGTGTCGCCTTCGAGTTCGACCTGCGCCGCGGGGATGAAAGTCCCCTGCCCGCGCCCGCGGTTGTCGAGGAAGATTTCGGCGTAGCCGAAGCGGTAGTCGGCCGAGCGCGCGCCGTAGCGCAGCTCGAAGATGGTCACGTTGCGCTCGTAGAGCACGGTCAGCTTAGTCCCGCCCTCGGCCGCGGGCGTCGCGATGACGGCGTTGGCCGTCACGCCCACGTTGTTGCCTATCGAGATGCGCCCGGCGTTGAGCCTTGAGAGCACGCGCATCAACTCCTCCTGCCCGCCGCCGCGAAGCGCCTGGTTGAGCCGCATCACGTCGTCGGGCGAAGTGTAGTTGTTGATGGTGAGCGAGAACGGGCGGTTGAGCCCCGCCCTGCGCCCGCCGATGCCGATGACCTGCCCCTGAACGGTCTGCCTCGACGCCTGCACGCCCGCGCGCGCCACCTTCGCCTGTGAGGTCGGCGCCGACGCGACCACGCAGAGCGCGCACAACAGAATGCCTAACGTTGTCCTTCTCATATTCCCTCCCGAAGCACGAAGCGCCACGGATAGAATCGTGGCGGAAACGGGCGCCCGGCCGGGACTTCCCGCCCGAACCGCCCGACTGGATTAGTTCGTGTTTTGATTCGGGCGATTATACGTGAAGGCACGTGTGGGCGTCCGTTCGCGCGCGTACCCTGTGCTGCGCCGCCTTCAACGGCGTGCGCGCGACGACGCGCCGGCCAGCGGGTAGCTCGGCTCGATGTCGACGGGCACGTCCTTCAGCCGTTCGAGCGCGCCCTGCATCTCGGGGCGCACGACGCCGTACTTCGCGAGCATCGCCTTCGCCGCGTCGTACGAGCCCTCGGCTTCGAGCGTGAGCAGTTCGCGCGTCAGCTTCCGCACGGCCTCCTTGATGCGTGTGGGGACGACGGCGAACGTCTTCGTCGCCGGGTCGTACTTGATGGCGCCTTCGTCGGTCAGGTAGTTGAACTGCAAGGCGACGCCGCGGCCGTGCGCCCCCTTGAGGCCGAAGCGGACGGAGCGGAAGGCGCTCGCCAAAAACGTCGTGTAGAGCGACTGCTCAAGCCTTCGGTCGAGCGTCCCCTTGTCCATCAGGTACTGCATCGCCCACAGCCCCGTGATGTCGGCCTTCGCCTCCTCGACGGCCGAGTGCGCGTCCTTCAGCTCCTGCCGCACGCTCGTCTCGCGCCCGCCGACCGTGATGGTCTGTGGCCCGAGCCCGTGCATCAACTCGTGCGCGAGGACGTGCGTGAAGAAGGCTTCAAAGGAGACGTTGCGCCGGTCGGCCGGCGAGAGCACGACGCGCGAGATGGGGACGAGCGTCTTCTGGAATTTGGCCTCCTGCACGTTCTTGAGCATGACGCGCTTCGAGCCCTTTTCGTTGACGACCTTCTCGTCGTTGGGCAGGTTGAAGGCGGCGGTCTGCACGCCCGAGTTGCCCTCGCCCGACGAGTAGACGACGTTGACGACGCGGATGGGCGCGGCCGCGCCGAGCTTCGGGTTGCGGTGGCGCGGGTCGAGGGGCAGGTTGTTCTCAAGGTCTTGCAGGAGCCCCGAGAAGCGCGCCAGCTTCCCCGTCTCCGCCTCGTCGCGCAGCGTCACGTAAGCCTCGAACGCCGCCTTGTAGCCGAAAAACCCGTCCGAGTAGGTCTCGTAAGGCCCGATGGTCACGTCAATCGGCGCGTCCAAATCCATCCACGCCACGTCCGACTCGTAGTAGTCGTTCGAGAGGAAGGCGTCGGCGCGCTTCGAGAGAAAGTTTTTGAGCGTCGCGTTGTCCGTCAGCTCCGACGCCTGTCGCAGAAGCGCCGAGGCCGGGGCGAGGAAGTCTCTGTACTCCTCGCTGTAGGGGACGAGCCTGAGCTTGCCGGCCGCGTCGCGGCGGACGGCGTGGAAGAAGCCCGTCGCCTTCTGCTTCTCCGCCTCCGGCAGCGTCGCGACCCACGTCTCGAACTCCTCCTTGGTCATGTCGTCGGGGTAGTGCGCGGCCGTGGGCGGCTTCTCGCCCGGCACGCCCGCGAGGAACGCGACGTTGTCGTCGAGCTGTGACCACGGGCCGTCGTTGATTCGGAAGTAGTGCAGGCGCGCGCGGCCGAGCGGCGTGCGGTCGGCTTCGAGACGCTTCTCAAGCGCGACGTTGCCGCTCCAGACCTGTCGCAGGAAGAGCGGGTCGAAGAGCCGCGCGGCCTCGACGATCTTCTGGAGCGCGCGCCGGTCGCCCGCAGAGAGCCGCGAGGTGTCGGCCGTGACGACCGTCGGCGCGAACCGGCGTATCTTCGCGTTCAACTCGGCCAGCTCACCCGGCCGCGCCCCCTGCGTCCTCTGGGCCGCGGCCAGCGTCGGCAGAAGCACGCACAGCGCCGTGGCCAGCGCACAAACTTTAAGCGTCACTCTCATCGCGGATGATTTCCTCTCCGATTTCGTGTCTGAGAAACGATGGCTTCTATCATACGCCAACACGAAGCGCGCGCAAATATGGCGGTCGGAACCGCCCGCGGTGGCGGGCGGCCCCGACCTGTTTGTCGGCGCTCACGCCCTCAAATGAAAAGGGCGGGGACTGTTGCCCCGCCCTCTCCGAGTCTCAGCTTTCGAGCCTTTTTACTTCCGGTTGGCCTTCGTCGAGCGCGCCCCGGTCTTGCCGGTGAGCGTGACGCCGTTGCCGCCGCTCTGCGCGTAGCGCGAGCCGATGGTGCGGACGTAGTTCTGCGTCTCGCGGTAGGGCGGGACGCGGTTGCCGTACTTCATCACCGCGCCCTCGCCGGCGTTGTAGCCCGCCAGCGCAAGGTCAACGCGGCCGCGGAAGAGCCTCAAAAGGTCGGCCAGATAGCGCGTGCCGCCGCGGATGGACTGTGCAGGGTCGTAAGCGTTCGCCACGCCGTAGCGCGCGGCCGTCCCGGGCATCAACTGCATCAGCCCCTGCGCGCCCACGGGGCTCGTCGCGCCGACGCGGAAGCCCGACTCCTGCCGGATGACGCAGTAGATGAGGTACGGGTCGACGCCGTAGCGGTTGCCGTTAAAGCGAATCAGGTTGTCGATGGTCACGTTGCCCGTCGTCCACGCCACGTCCGTGCGCACGGCGGGGACGGGCGCGAGCGTAAAGGTCTCGATGGGCTTGCGCGCGGCGGCGAGCGTCTCGTCGGCCTTGGCGATCTCCGCCCGCATCTCCTCGACCCTGGCGCGCGCGCCGGCGATGTCCGACCCGCTCGTCTCGTAATCGTTGCGCGAGATGAGGCCGTCGGCGTAGAGCGCCTTCAACGTCTCCTGCTTCTCGGTCAGCTTCTTGAGGTTCGACTCGTAGGAGGCGGAAAGCTCGACGAGGCTGGCGCGATACTCCTCGGCCGCCTTGATGAAGTCCTGACGGAACTTCTGCAAGTCGCTCGCGGGCTCGGCCTGCTCGGCCTTCTCCTTCGCGGCCGAAGCCTTCACGGACTTCGACTTGACCTGCGCGCCGGCGAAAGTGGCCGTGGCGAAGACGAAGAGGGAGGCGAGGAGGATTCGGGGAACGAAAATTTTCATTAAGATACCGGGTCTATCAAAAAGGCGTTCTCGGCGCCGGAAATCGCGGCCGGAAGACTGTACGAGCCCCCGCGCGATTCAGTTTCAGGGGTTTCTCTTTAAAACTCGTCGTGGGGGAGTAAATCGTTGCAAATTCAGATGTTTCCCGCGCCCTCCCGGTTGCCCGCGGCCGCCCCCGCCGCGCCCGTTCGCCGCCTCCCCTTTTCTGTTGTAAGGTAGCAGCGCGCCCCGCCCCGAAGGGCATCTCAAGACCCTCTGGCGGCCGCCCCGTGCGTCCTATGAACAAGCTTTTTAAGGCGATTTTCGTCACGACCGTTCTCGTCCTCTGCGCCGCGGACGCCCACGCGCAGTGGGTTGCGCAGACTTCGGGGACGACCGTCCGCCTGCGCGGCGTGAGCGCGGTCAACTCGCGCGTCGCATGGGCGAGCGGCGCCGCCGGCACATACGCGCGCACGACCGACGGCGGGCGCACCTGGCGGGCCGGTCAGGTTCCCGGCGCAGCCGAACTGGACTTCCGCGACGTGGACGCCTTCGACGCACGGACGGCCTACCTGCTCGCCATCGGCGAGGGCGAGCGTTCGAGGATTTACAAGACGACCGACGGCGGCCGGAGCTGGGCTCTACAGTTCCGAAACCTCCGCGCGGGCGCTTTTTACGACTGCATGGCCTTCTGGGACGCGCGGCGCGGCCTTGCCATGAGCGACCCCGTCGAAGGCCGCTTCCTCGTCGTCAGGACGGAGGACGGCGGGCGCAACTGGAAGGAGATTGACCCCGCGGGGATGCCGCCGGCGCTCGAAGGCGAGGGCGGGTTCGCCGCGAGCGGGACGTGCGCGGCGGTCGCGGGACAGTCCGACGCGTGGTTCGGCACGGGCGGCCCGGCGGGCCCGCGCGTCTTCCGCTCGGAGGACGGCGGGGTGACGTGGAAAGTCTCGACCGCGCCGCTGGCCGGCGGCAAGTCGGCGGGCGTCTTCTCGCTCGCCTTCGGCGGAGCCGGCCGGGGCGTTATCGTCGGGGGCGATTACACGAAGGAGCGCGAGGCCGACGGCAACGCCGCGCTCTCCTTCGACCGGGGCCGGACGTGGCAAGCGGTCTCGGCGGCGGGAAGGCCGGCGGGCTACAGGTCTGGCGTCGCATACGTGCCGGGGACGCGCTGGCTCACGCTCGTCGCGGTCGGGCCGTCGGGCTCTGACTTCTCCACCGACGGCGGGCGCAACTGGCGCGCGCTCGGCGTGGAAGGCTTTCACGCCGTGAGCGTCGCGCCGGCGGGCGACGCTGCGTGGGCCGTCGGCGAGAACGGCCGCGTAGCGCGGCTCGACGCGCCGACGCGGCTCGGGCACCCGCGCGTCCCCCGCGCGAACGGGCGACGACGCACAAACAGATGAACGAGTTCTCAAGTTTCGTGGCGGGGCTCAAGTCGCGCGTCGGCGCGGGCGTACTCGCGCCGGCCCCCGGGCCTGATGAAGCCGCGAGTTTCGAGCCGCGTGAAGACGACGGAGAGTCCGGCAAACGGCCGCGGCAGGCGGCGGTCGCGCTCGTGCTGCGCGGCGGTCTGGAAGGGCCGGAGATGCTCGTCATCAAGCGTTCGGAGGCGGAGCGCGACCACTGGTCGGGACACCTCGCGCTCCCCGGCGGGCGCGTGGAGCCCGAGGACGAGAACCTGCTGGCGACGGCCGTGCGCGAGACTCTTGAGGAGGTCGGGCTCGACCTGCGCGCGGGCGGCGAGGTGCTCGGGCGGCTCGGCACGGTCACGCCCCAAAGCCCTCTCGTGCCGCGCATCTCCGTGACGCCGTTCCTCTCGGTCGCGCCGCGCGAGTACCACGCGGGAGGCGCGGACGGCGCGCCCAAACAGCTTGAGTTGAGCGGCGAGGTCGCGGCGGCCTTCTGGATTCCGGTGGACGAGTTGAAGCGCGGAGGGCGCTCGGCCGTCTTCCGCATGGCCTTCGCCGGCGTCGAGCGCGAGTGGCCGGGCTACCCTTCGGAGCACGGCGTCATCTGGGGCATCACCGAGAGGATTCTAACCGAGTTCCTCTCGCTGGTAGACTGAGGTTCAGAGTTTACCGGGAGCAGTAACCATGCGTTTTTTGAAAAGCCTTCCCCGTTCGCTCCCCGACACACACACCTTCCGCCGCGTCGCGTTCGTCGCGGCGCTCGTCCTGCTGTCCGCGCTCGGCGCACCGGCGGCGCGCGCGGCCGAGCCGTGGGCGGCGAAGCTCGACGCGGCGGTGCGCTTCTACCAGACGACGGACGTGGGCGTGCTCGTCGTCGGCACGGAGAAGTCGCTCTACGGAATCGAAGCCGAGACGGGCGACGTGCTCTGGCGGCGCAAGGACACGCGGCTCGAAGAGACTGACGTGGCTTCGGTGCCGGGCACGGACGTGCTGCTCGTCACGATTGAGCGCGGCGGCAAGACGCGGCTTGAGACGCTCGACATCGTCACCGGCGACTCGCTCTGGCGGAGCGACAAGACGCGCGGCTCGGTGATGCAGACCGCCTTCGACCCCGAGGCCGGGCTGCTCGCGGCCGTCTTCGCGCGCGACGCGAAGTCGAAGCCGCGCTCGGGCTTCAAGCGCAAGCCCGAGCTGCACGTCTTCGAGATCGCGTCGGGCGACGAGCTTTGGAAGCGCGAGCTTGAGAGCGAGGTCGAGATGATGCCGGTCGCGTGGGGCGACGATAAGGACAGGGAGGTTCCCTACACGCTCGACAACTACCGCCCGCCCGCCTTCCTCGACGGACGGCTCTACCTCTTTTACGAGGGGCTGACCTCGCTCGACGCGCGCACGGGCAAGGAGCGGCGGCGCGAGAAGTTCCGCGTCAACGAAGACGGGCTCGCGCTCACGGAGGCCGACCCGCTCGCCGACGAGCGCTTCGTCTACGTCTCGGGCCGTGGGCGTGTCCGCGCCGTCTCGCGCGCCGACGGCGAGGTCGCGTGGGAGTCGAAGGATTTGGGGCTCACGCCCGAAATGGTGCTCGCCGGCGGCGTGCTCTACGTGAGGACGGGCGGGCAGTTCACGCGGCTCGAAGACGGCGAGCCGGTCGCGCGCGGCCCCTACGGCGTGAGCGCCATCGACGCCGCGACCGGAAAGACCATCTGGCGCTACAAGGGGGCGGACAAGGGTCTGACGAACCTTGCGCTGCCCGACGCGGGGACGGCGGCGGTCGCCGACCGCGACGACCTCATCCTGCTCGACTCGCTGACGGGCAAGCCGCGTCTGAAAGTCTCGCACAACGTCGAGGCCGCGGCCTTCGCGCTTTTGAACGAGCGCGGCGAGCTTGTGCTCGGCGGCAAGAACGAGCTTGCGGCCTTCGACGGCGCAACGGGCA
>DASWNR010000505.1:0-4912 GCA_036399155.1 Pyrinomonadaceae bacterium | reverse complement strand
CGGGACAGCCCGGCCCGCCGGGCTCGGGCGGCTCGGGCGGGGCGGCCGGCCTCACGAGCGGGAATACGAATTGCCCAGGCATCGGCACGAGGAACGGTCGCGCCGGGTCGCCGAGCGGAAACGGGGGGTGGGGCGATCACGGAAATTGGGGGCCGGAAGGCGACCGCGGTGCGCCCGGCATGGTCGTGGCGAAATCCTCGACCGGCAGCGAGGAGGAGCAGTGCTCGGGCGAGGGGTTCGAGGACAGGGACGGCGTGACCATCACCAACCAGAGCGACTCGGGGCCGAACCCCTGCGCCTCGCCCGTCGTCATCGACATCGCGGGCGACGGCTTCGCGCTGACCGACCTCGCGGGCGGCGTCCGCTTCGACCTCAACGGCAACGGCTCGCGCGAGCGCCTGTCGTGGACCGCCCCCGGCTCCGACGACGCCTGGCTCGCCTTAGACCGCGACGGCGACGGCAAGATAACCGAAGGGGCCGAGCTGTTCGGCAACTTCACGCCGCAGCCCTTCGACCCGGCGCGCAACGGCTTCCTCGCGCTCGCGGAGTTCGACCACCCCGCCTTCGGCGGCAAGGCCGACGGCGTGATAGACCGCGCGGACGCCGTCTTCGCGCTGCTGCGTCTGTGGCGCGACGCCAACCACGACGGCGTCTCGCAGGCCGACGAGCTGAAGACGCTCCCCGAGACGGGCCTCACGTCGCTCCGCTTCGACTACAAGGAGTCCAAGCGCGCCGACGCCTACGGGAACCTCTTCCGCTACCGCGCGAAAGTCGCCGACGCACAACCCGGCGGCGTGGGGCGCTGGGCCTGGGACGTGTTCCTTCTCTCCGCGCACTGAATGACGAAGGCGGAAGGATGAAGGCGGAAGGATGGAGTGACGGCCGTTAAGCCCGAGCTTCATCCCTCATCCTTCGGCCCGCATCCTTTTGACGAACTCGGGCCACGCGTCGTAGAGGTAGAGCGAGAAGGGGAGCCACCAGACGAGGTCGTTGGTGAGACAGAGGACGATTGTGGAGGGCGGCCACGCGCCGCTCCAGATGAGTTGGGCGAGGCCGACGGGGCCGAGAACCTTACCCGCGAGCCCGACCGCCGCGAGCAGCCAGCCGCGCTCGGGCGCGCGCGCCACCTCGAAGTAGACGACGCCGTAGAGCCCGACCACCATCCCGAGGCACGCGAATATCTCGGGGTGGTTCTGCGGCGGCAGACCCGAGAAGCGGAAGAGCCACTGCGGGTCGAGCGCCGAATAGAGTCCCCACGCGATGTTGTAAGCCCCGGCCGCGCAGAAGACGGCGCGGTGAAACCTGCGGCGTTTAATCAACCCTCCGCCTCCGCGCGGCTTCCGCCGCGGTGCCACGGCCACGCGCCGCCCGGCATCCCCAGCGCCGCGTAAGCGTCCCGCACGCCCGACGCGGTGACCCCGACGGACATCAGCGTCAGCAGCCACGTCAGCCCGGCCGGCACCGCCTCCGTGTGCGGCGCGAGCGCCGTCGCCTGCCGCCCCCACCCCGCGAGCGCGGGGACGAGGTTGGCGAGCATCGCGCCGTAGACGACGGCCATCACGGCGTGCGTGACGCGCTCGCCCGCGTAGACGCCGCCGAGCGGCGCGCGCACGCCGTCTTCGACGACGAAGTCGCGGAGCGTGATGACGACCTCGGCCGCGAGCAGCGCCGCGAGCACGTAGGCCCACGCGCCGCGCCACTCGAAGCGCGGCAGCGCCGCGAAGAGGACGCCGTAGATGAGCGCGCGCCCCGCGTGCAGACGCAGCTCGGGTCGCGCCCCGGCGAGCGCCGGCAGGCGGGCACGCCACTCGTGATAGTAAAACGTGTCGAAGGCCCCTATCGCCCCCTGCACCGCCAGCAGCCAGAGTGCCGTCGTCAACCCGCCTCTCCCTCCTCCCACACGACTCGACCCTCGTACTCTATCAGCGGCCCGAGGAGCGGCGCCGTGACGCGCACCGAGACGCGCACGCCGCGTCCGTCCGCGCGCTCCCGTGCCTCGACGCGCGGCGCGAGCCGGCTCGGCCACCTGACCCGCAGGCCGCCCGCGCCGAGCGACGCGCCCACCTGCCTGTAGGCGAGCGCGCCGCCCTCCACGTCGAGCCTGAACAGCAGCTCGAACGGCCCCGTACGCTCGGCCAGCAGAGAGCCCGCGTGCGCGCGCTGCTCCGTGATGAAGTCCCTGCCGTCGAAGGTTCGGTGCCAGCGCTCGCCGCCGCCGTGAGGCGTGACCGTGAGACGCAGCGGCACGGCCTCGCCCGCCTCGGGCAGTCCCAAAAGGCGCGCGACGAGGCGCGCGGCGCGCCCGCCCCCGCGACGCACGGTGAACGTCCCCGAAGAGAGAGCGCGCGCGTGAAAGCTGCGCACCGGCTCGTCCAGCCCGCCCCACGCTTCGCGTATGAGGCGCTCGTAGAGCCCCGCGCGCGCCGCAAACGTCTGCACCGTCTCCACGACCACGCCCCGATGATAACCCGAAGCCGCACCCCGCAAAATCCGCCCCGCGGCTTCACGTCCGGGGATGCGCACCTTTAAGCCGGGAGCGCGGGCACACTGGCCCGCACGAGCGCCGCAGGCGCGAAGAAGAAGAAGCGCGTTAACTCAAGAGTAGAGTTAACGCGCTTCTTCTTCTTCGCGCTCCGGCGGGCCAGTGTGCCCGCGCTCCCGGCCTTATTGTTTCTTTACTGAGAAGCTGAGGGCTTCTTCTCGGGCGGCTTGGCGGGCGGCGGCGTCTCGGCCGGCGGCTCCTCGTCGAGGATGTCGTCGTCGAGGATTTTCAGCTCGGTGCCGTACTTCTGATAGTTGGTGAAGCGTATTTCGTTGCGCGACTGCGCCGACTCGCCGCGCGAGGCGCGGGTTATGACGACGATTGAGCGCGAGGGCAGGAGGTATTCGCCCTGGCCGGGAATCGTCACCCAGTTGTAGTCGAGCGCGAGGGTGGCGCCGGTGATGGGGAACGTGACGGGCATGCCGAACGCCTCGGACTCGACGCGGAGCACGCGCGCCTTCTCGCCGTCCACCCAGACCTTGCCGCGGTGCGCGGCGATGACCGACGAGTCGCCCGCGTCGAGCAGCCACTTCGAGTTCGTCTTCTTTATCTCGTAGGTGTAGACGAGCGCGCGGCGGCCGCGCAGCGTGTCCGTGTCGAGCGGCTTGAACTCCGCCTTGCCGTCCTCCTCGAAGAGCGCCTTGAGGACGGAGACGAACTCGCCGGTCGAGTTGGCGCCGCCGGCCTCGCGGTAGTCGCTCTTCTCCGCGGCGGCCGGCCCCGTCATGCCGTTGACGGCGAGCAGGCGGTACTTCTCGCCCTCGCTCAGGCGGTAGCTGACGCCGACGACCAGCCGGTCGAGGACGCGCCAGTTGCGCGAGTTGCCGAGCGCCTGCGAGCGGGTGACGAGCTGCTTGACGACGAAGTCGGGCATCTGCGCCGCCGCTTCGAGCGTGGCCGCGCGGGCGCGAGCGAGCAGGTCGGCGGTCTCCGCCTCCGGCGGGAGCGGCGTCGCCTCCTTCGGGTTGAGGAAGCGGCGCTGCGCCTCTTCGAGCACGCGGCGCAGCTCCTCGTCGTTGCCGCTCTTGGTGGCGATGAAGGCGCGCAGCCCCGAGGTCAGCGTGAAGCTGATGCCGCGCCGTCGTATCTCGCTGACGAGCTGCTCCTTGAGCGCGGGGCGCTGCGGGAGCTGGCGCACGACGGCGAGGAACTCGGCGTTCGTCATCGGCGACTGCTGCTGCCGCGCCGACGCCGAAGTGCCCGCGAGCGCCGACGCGCACAGCGCCAGCGCCGCGAGCCTCGTCAAGAGTCTTCTGAAGCTGGGGAAAAACATCCGGGAACGCCTTAAAACGACCGTCTGAAATCTGAGCCGACTGGTTATTGATGCCCCGCGCCGCAAAAGCGTTCGATTGCGCGGCGGAGGATTCGGGCGCAGTCGCGAAGCTCCGAGGCCGGGACGAACTCGCCCGTGCGGTGCGCGACGCGTATGTCGCCGGGGCCGAAGACGACCGCGTCCGCGCCCAGCTCGGCCAACTGCGGCGCTTCGGTGCCGAAGGAGATCGTCCCCGAACGAAGGCCGGTCAACTCTTCCAGCGCCATGACGAGCGGCGCGTCGGCGCTCGTCTCCGCCCCGACGTCGAGCCTTGAGACGACGACCTCGCAGTCGAAGTCCTCGTCCCGCTCGCGCAGGTGCGCGGCCTCGCGCCGCACCATCTCGGCCACAAGCTCGGGCGGCTGACCCGGCACGGGTCGCCATTCGAGCGTGAAGCGGCACTCGCCCGCGATGATGTTCTTCGCCGTCCCGCCCGAGATGAGCCCGACGTTGACGGTCGTGTGCGGCGGGTCGAAAGCCGCGTGGGTGAGTGCCTTCAGCTCTTCCGCCACGCTCTCGATTCTCGTGACGAGCCGCGCGGCGCGCGTGATGGCCGACGCGCCCAAGTGCGGGTACGCGCTGTGCCCCTCGCGCCCGCGCAGCGTCACCTCGGCCAGACAGTAGCCCTTGCCCGCGCGCATCGGCCGCAACCCCGTCGGCTCGCCGACGACCGCGTGGCGCGCGCTAAAGGGGCGCGCCTCGGCCAGACGCTTCGCGCCGAGACAGCCGACCTCCTCGTCCGCCGTCAGCACGAGCGCGACGGGGCGCGCCAGCCTTGTTAAGTCAACCTCTCCGAGCGCCGCGAGCGCCGCCGCGACGAAGCCCTTCGTGTCGCACGCCCCGCGCCCGTAGAGCCTGCCGTCGCGCTCTGTGAGCTTGAGGGCCTCGCCCCACGCCGGGTCGAACGGCACCGTGTCGGTGTGCCCGACTAACGCGAGTTCGACCTCGCCGCCGTCTTCAAAATTTTCAGGGTGGACGGCGACGAGCTGCGTCTTCTCGACGCCGCGCTCGTCGGCGTAGGGGAGGAGGCGCGTGCGAAAGCCGAGCGCCTCGACGCG
>DASWNR010000504.1:0-4921 GCA_036399155.1 Pyrinomonadaceae bacterium | reverse complement strand
GCCGAAGGCCGTCTCGGCGGCGTGCATCAGCTCGACCGCCATCAGCGAGTCCACCCCGTACCGCGTGAGAGAACGCGCCGGGTCTATTTCGGAGGCGGGCACCCCGAGCATGGCCGCCAGCCTCTCGCGCAGCCAGCCGACGAGAGACGCCGCGCCCGACGTTTCGCCGAACGCGTGAGCCGGCGTCAAGCCCGGGTCGTCGCCCGCGGGCGCGCGCCATTCGTCAACCACCTCCCAGTCGCCGCGCAGGAACTTCTCGCGCGCCGCGCCGCGCCGCACCTTGCCGCTCGAAGTCCGCGGGACGGCGCCGGGCTTGAGCAGCAGGACGGCCGCGGGCCGGGCCTCGAACTCTTCCGCGACGGTGGCGAGGACGGCCTCGACGACCGTCCGCCACTCGTCCCGCCGGCGGTGCTCGACCTCCTGCGCGACGACCAGACGCTCCTCGCCGCCCGACTCGACGGAGAAAGCGGCGCCGCCCCCCGGACGCAGGGCGGGGTGGCAGCGCTCCACCGCCAGCTCGATGTCCTGCGGGTAGTGGTTGCGCCCGCGGATGATGATTAAATCTTTCAGGCGTCCGGTGACGAAGAGTTCGCCGCCGCGTATGAAGCCGAGGTCGCCCGTGCGCAGGTACGGCCCTTCGCCCGTCGCCGGCAGGCGGGCGCGGAAGGTGTGCTCCGTCTCCTCCTCGTTCCGCCAGTAGCCACGCGCCACCCCCGGCCCGCGAACCCAAACCTCGCCGACCTCGTCTGAGGCGCGCTCGTCGAGCGTCTCGGGGTGCACGATGCGGACTTCGGTCGAAAGCGCCGTGTGCCCCGACCCGACGAGGGCGCGCGCGCCGCGTTCGCCGGGGCGCGCTTCGACGACGCGGTGTCGTTCGAGCTCGTCGGCCCGCACGCGGAGCAGCGCCGGCCCGTCGCCGGCCCGCCCGCCGGAGACTTTCAGCGTGGCCTCGGCCAGCCCGTAGGCCGGGTAGAGGCTCGAACGTCGAAACCCGCAGGGTGCGAACGCGTCGGCGAAGCGTTCGAGGGTTTCGTGTCGCACCGGCTCCGCCCCGTTGTAGGCCACGCGCCAAAGGCTCAGGTCGAGCGCCGAGCGCGCGCCCTCGGTGGCCCGGCGCACGCACAGCTCGTAGGCGAAGTTGGGCCCGCCGCTGTGCGTCACGCCGTATTCGGAGACGGCTTCGAGCCAGCGCAGCGGCCTCTGGAGGAAGGAGGAGGGCGACATCAGGATGCAGGGGAAGCCGCCGTAGAGCGGCTGGATGATGCCGTCCAACAGTCCCATGTCGTGGAAGTGCGGCAGCCAACTGAGCGAGAGGCTTTCCGGCGTGTGCGCGAACCCGTGATGGATGTAGGCCGAGTTGTGAAGCACGTTGCCGTGGCTGACCATGACCCCCTTCGGCGCCGACGTGGAGCCGGAAGTGTACTGTAGGTAGGCCAGCGACTCTTCGCCGAGCGCCTCTGGCTCCGCCCACTGACTTTCGACGCCGTGCGCGGGGCGGTCGGTCGCCAGCCAGCGCAACGAGTCCAGCCCGTACGCGCGCGCGCCGGCGCGTTCCACCCTGCCGAGGACGTTGTCCGTGGTGAGGGCCAGCGTCGCCCCGGCGTCGGCGGCGATTGAACTAAGGCGTTGGGCGTTCCGGTTGGCGCGCGGCGGGAACGCGGGCACGGCCACGACCCCGGCGTAGAGGCAGCCGAAGAAGGCCGCGACGTACTCAAGCCCCGGCGGGTAGAGCAGCATCGCGCGGGAGCCTTCCGCCTTCAGGCTTTGCAGGACGGCGGCGAGCCCCCGCGCACGCGCGTCCAGCTCCCCGTACGTGACCCGCCCCTCTTCCGCCTCGCCGTCCGACAGGAAGCGGTACGCCAGGCGGTCGGGCTCCGACTGCCCGCGCCATCGGAGCAGGCCGACGAGGGTGCGGAGCCTCAGGCCGATTGCAGTTGGGGAGTCGATGCCAATCGTCATTGGGTCGTTTCAATGAGGGTTGGAGTTAGCGGGCGGAGTGTGGAGCGGGAAACGGCTTCCCTTCCCCCGAAGTCCGACACGTTCTATTCGCCAGAGCAATGGCGAGGCTGCTATAAGAGGCTGAGATTTATAACACAAGAAGTCATAAGATGCACGAAAGTTGTCATGCGGCGTTATCCCTTGAGGAAGCCGCGTTTACCCCCCCGGCCGCGGCCGGCGGGGACAGGGTCAGCGTGTGGCTCGCCGGCCCCGGCAGGAACGGCAAAGGCTCCTGCCTCACCCAGTAAGGATGCTGGTCGTCGTAACTCTCCGAGAGCGGGTGCCCGGACTGTCCGCAGGGCATGTGCAGCACGCCGGCGTCCTCGCGTCCCGGCGAGACGACCATGCGGACGGAGGCGCCGTAGCTCGGCTCTGAGGAGCAGACGCTGAAGTTACAGCCCGGCAGCGAGTCCGCCGGCATGTTCAGGAGGGCTCCGAAGGGCGACCTGTCGCCGCGCGTCAGCGGGTGGAAGACCTCTGCTTTATTAACCCGCCCCCAATTCAGATTCTCCAGCGACTTCACCTTGAGCCGCTCCCTGAGCAGCCCGACCCCGCCCCTCACGTTCTCCAACAGAAAGGCTTCCCAGCTCGCGTGCGGTTCAATCCCGGCCAGAAGTTCCGGCGGCCTCTCCGTCAGGATGGCGCGGAGCGGGGTGTCGAGGTTGGGCCACGCGTAGAGGAACTGCTCGTCGGCCTCCGCGCACGCGCTCAGGATGGGCGTGAGGACGGACTGCGCCAGGCTCTCTCTGAAGTAGACCAGAAAGGCGAGGCCGCGGCTGTCGAGTTCGGAGCGCCCGTCCCATGCGAGAATCTCGCGGCGCGCCACGCCCAGGTCGGGCGCCGCCGCGACCGCCTCGTCCGTCAGAACCTCAAGCGCCAGACGCCTGTAGAACTCGTAGACGTGGCAGGCCGTGTCGAATTGCAGCGAGAACATGTCGGCCTCGCTCACGCCCGACATCCCGCGCAGCCGCTCGCCTATCCGGTGGGCGCGGTAACTGTTGACGTAGCCGTGCCCCAGAAAATGCGGGTAGCCTCCGCCCACAGACCTGTTATTCGCGTTGACTAGAAACCCCTCAGCGCTCCCGACGACGCGCGGCAGCTCGTCCGGGTGGATGTAACCCGCCCAGGCATCGCCCTGCTCGCGCACCGGCAGCCTGCCGCACAGCGTGTAGCCGATGCGCCCCGCCGCGTCGGCGACGAGCACGTTCAGCGGCGGGCCGCCGAAGCGGTTGACGACGGCCAGAGCCTCCTCGACCGTGCGCGACTTCTCCATGTGCATGAGGTTGAAGTCCACCGCGCCGGGGTCGAGCGCCGTCCAGCGCAGCGCCACGGGCCGGCCCATCAGCGGCTTCCCGAGCACGGGCCCCCAGATGGTCGTCTTCACCTCCACGTCGATGATGTCGCCGCGCTTCAACCTGACGGGCTCGTTGAGCAGCCCGAACGGCATCCACCCCTCGGGCGTCATGTAGTGGTCCGGTCGCCCCGGGTCTATCTCAAGCGTGACGAGGTCGAGGCAGGCGCCGAGCATGTTGGTCAGCCCCCACGCGACGTGGGTGTTCGAGCCGGCGAGGACGAGTGGGATGCCGGGGAGCGTCACGCCCGAGAGGTCGAAGCCCTCGTAGCACAGCCGGGCGCGGTACCAGAGGTTGGGCACGCCTAGTTCCGTGTGCATGTCGTTGCAGAGCACGGCCCCGCCCCCCCCGGTCTTCGACTTGTCCACGGCCCAGCAGTTGGAGCCCGCGGTGAGCCATTCGGTCTTAACGATCTTCTTCGACGGCCGGGCGGCGCCGCGCCGGCCGAGGAGCGAGGCCAGCTCGGCGCGCGGGAGCGGGGGCGGCGCGTCGCCTTTACCCTCCCACCCGAGCAGGGACGTGTAGGCGTCCGTGTCCGGGGTGAGGAACGCCGCCAGCGCCGCGGGCAGGGTCCGCTCCATGACGGCCACCGTCCGGCGCTTCTGCTCCTCCTCCCCGCACAGGTTCTGGAACATTTGCAGCAGCACCAGCACGCAGTCGCTTGCGGCCCACGGCTCCGGTTTGTAGTTTAAGAGTTGGAACTCGAAGGGGCTCGACTTCATCTGAGAAATGTATGCGTTGACCCCTTCGCTGTACGCCCGCAAGAGTTCCCTCTGATCTTCGGGCAGGCGCGGGAGAATCTGTTCGGCGGCGCGCGCCAGCCCGACCACCCTCTGCTCCGCGTCCCTCTCAAGCATCCCGCGGCCGACGACCTCCGACAGCCGCCCGGCGCCGGCGCGACGCATCGTGTCCATCTGGAAGAGCCTGTCGCGCGCCGAGACGTACCCGAGGGCGCGCGCCGCGTCGGGCCGGGATTTGGCACGGACGGTCGGAGTCCCGAAACGGTCGAAGCTGACCGTGACCTCCGCGCCGAGCCCCTCGACCGTCGCGCCCGCCTCGGGGCGCGGCATCGAAGCCCGCAGCTTGAAGGGTATGGAGATGAAGAAGGAGAGCAGCCGCCTGAGCTTGAAGGCGAGCGCTGCCAGCAGCAGCGCGCAGAGGCCGAGCGCGACCCCGGCGACCCAACGCGCCGTGGGGCCGAGTTGGCCGACGAGCCAGTGACCCCCGAGCCAGAGGGCGTAGGCGACCACGAGACAGAGCGCGAGGAGCGGCAGCACAGTCACGGCCCAGTGTGCCCGGAGGAGGCGTTTTGAAGCTTGCATCTTTGCGCGGGATTCGGCGGGGCGGTGTCGAAGACGGGGGCTCGGGGTCGAGCCCGTCACTTACTGATTCGCACTTCCAACCCGCCCCCGCCGCCTAACGGGTCTTCGTTCTGAAGTCGCCAGAGGGAGGCGTACAGACCTTTGCGGGACAGGAGTTTCTTGTGAGTCCCCTCCTCGATGACCTTGCCCCTTTCGAGGACGATGATCCTGTCGGCGGAGCGGATCGTGGACAGCCGGTGGGCGATGATG
>DASWNR010000503.1:0-9797 GCA_036399155.1 Pyrinomonadaceae bacterium | reverse complement strand
CTCAGACCCACCTGCGGCGCGGCCAGCCCCACGCCCTCGGCCGCGTACATCGTCTCGAACATGTCGGCGACGAGCCTCTCAAGCTCCGCGTCGAAACGCTCGACCGGCTCGCCCACCTCCTTCAAAACGCGCTCGGGAATCTCCGTTATCCGCATCAACGCCATGCGGGGAGTTTAAAGGAAGAAGGATGAAGGATGAAAGTAGTCAGTAGTCAGTAGTCAGTAGTCGAAACAACGCGGCGCGTCCCGGCTGATTGCCGAAGACGCGCCGCCTGTCTTTCTACTGTCTACCGTCTGCCGCTCCTACTTCGTCAGCACGCCCTTCAGGAACTCGACGGCCGCGGGGTCGCCGGTGCGGCCGAGGAGGACGAAGGCGTGCCGGCGTATCTCGGGCTTGGCGTGCGTGCGCGCGATGTTGATGAGGAGCGGGACGGACTCCGCAGGCGTGCGGCGCGAGATGGCCGAGACGGCCTGCTTCTGCAACTCCGTGTCGGCGTCGGCGCTCGTCGCCGTCCGGCTGAGCGTGCCGAGCGCCTGCTCGCCCGCTATCTCGCCGAGACGGGCGATGGCGGTCTTGCGCGCCTCCGTGTCCGTGTCCTGCGTGGCGACGCGTATCAGAAACGCGGCGGCCGCCTGCCGGTTCTCGTTGCGCGCCACCTGCGCGAGCGCCGCGCGGCGCAGCTCGCGGTTCGCGAGCGAGCCGTAGAGCGACTGCATCAGCGCGAGCGCCTGCGCGTCGCGCGAGCGCCCGTAGGCGCCTATCGCGGCGCGCCTGACTTCTATCGACTCGCGCTCGTCGCGCACGAGCTGCGCGAGGTATTCGCGCACGGCGTCGGGCACGGGCGGCGCGCCGAGCGAGCGGACGGCGCGCGCGCGCACCGAGTCGTCGGCCGTGCCGCGCGCCACCTGCATCAAGACCTCCGGGACGCGCCGGTCGTCGTGCAGGGAGATGGCGCGTATGGCCTCGGACGCCAGAGACTCGCCGCGCGCGCCCGGCGCGTCGGCGGCCGCCACGCCGCGCAGGAAATTCAGGCTCTCCTCGTTGGCCGCGCGCCCCATCCAGTAGACGGGGTGACCCGAGTACTCGTGCCGCCGCGCGAGGTTGAAAACGTCGATGCGCTCGACGCGACCCGAAGAGTCGCGCAGCGCGAAGACGCCGAGGCTGCGCGTCTCAAGCCCGGGGTAGTTCGACGCGGAGACGCCGTCGATGAAGTACGTGCCCGAGTCGCCCGACTCCCACGTCCCGCGGATGGTGAAGCGGCCGTCGTCGCTCACGTAGTCGACGTCGACCGCGACGCCCGGCCGCACGTCGAACGAGTAGGCCGTCCAGTAGCGCGTGTGCCTTGCGCCGTTGGCGGCGGAGGCGGCCGCCTCCTGCTTCGCCTGGAGCGTCGCGCCCTGCACGGGCGTGAAGCCCTGCTCCTGCTGCGGCGCGAGCGCGGCCGGCGCGAACGCCAGCAGCAGGACGGTGATGAGTGCGAGCATCGTCTGACTCCTTCCTTGGAGGGCCGCCGGCGCGTGCGCCCGGAGCCCGTCCGGGGGCGCCGCTCGGCGCCCGCCGTGGGCGCACGCGCCGGCGGATTCCGGCGACACCCGTCCCGGGCCGTCCCGCTCGGGACGGCTGCGGCGGTCGCCTCTTTTACATTTAAAGAGCCCCGGGTGACGTTGTGACGTGTGTGGGCTTTGGGGTGCGGTCTCCGCGATCTCGCCCGCGCCCGGCGGCCGCCCCCGTGTCGGGCGGCCGCGGCGCGAAGCGGAGTTACTTGAGCAGACTTTCGAGGAAGCGCTTGACGCCCTCGTCCTTGCTGCGGCTGAGGTAGCCGATGGCAGACTTGCGGCGCTCCAGCGGCTCGGCGTTGTTGCTGACGATCTGCTGGAGCTTCTGGTAGGCGCGCTGGTTCTGGTAGCGGCCGACGGAGCCGAGCAGCTCGCCCTTCAGCTTCTCGTCGCGCTCCGAGTCGTAGAGCGAGAGCAGCACGTCGAGGTCCTGGTCTTCGCCGCGGTTCGGGATGGTGTGGATGGCCTGGCGGCGCAGCTCCACGTCCGAGGACGAGCGCGCGACCTCGACCAGCTTGGCCATCGCGCGCGGGTCTTTGCGGTTGCCGAGGCCGGCGAGGACGTACTTCTTGACCGCCACCTCGGGCACCGCGTCGTAGAGCCTGAGCAGCTCGTCCGCGACGTTGTCGCCGCGGCGGCGCGACAGCAGCTCGATGGCGTGCGTGCGCGCCTTGACGCTCTGGCCGCGCGTGGCCACCTCGCCGAGGATGCCGACGGCGCGCGGGTTCTCGTGCGAGGCGAGCGCGTGGATGGCCGAGTCGGCCGGGCTCGCGTCGGCGAACGTGGCGCCCATCGCCAGGTCGCGCAGCACGTCGAGCGCGCGCTCGTCGTTGGTCGCGCCGAGGGCGCTGATGGCGCGCATCTTCAGCTTCTCGTCGGTCTCGTTGCGCGAGAGCTGGACGAGCGCGGGCACGGCCTCGGTGCCGCCGTAGCGGCCGAGCAGGATGATGGCCGCCTCCTTGACGCGCACCGAGCGGGTCGAGCGCAGCACCTCGCCGACGCGCGCCGAGCAGCCCACGCGGTCGTTCTCGCACAGCGTCCGCAGGGCGAGGATGCGCAGCTCGTCGTTCGGGTCGTTCTCGTCCACGGTGACGACGCCGCCGCCCTTGGCCTTGAGCCTGGCGCTCAGAACCTTCGCGTCGTCGGCCCACGAAGACCTCGGGAAGCGCGTGAGCAGGTCGCGCACGACGCGCTCGGCGTCGCTGTTCTTGTTCTGCTTCTCGTAGGCGTAGGCCAGCCAGTACAGCCCCGCGTCGAGGTTCCTGTCCGAGGGGTACTGGGTCACGTAGCGGTTGAGCGCGGCGGCGGCGCCGTCCCACTTCTCCTCCGAGAGGAGCGCGCGCCCCTGCGCGAAGGCGCCGGTCGCCTCGGCGTTGTCCGACTGGACGAAGCGGCCGATCAGCTCCTTGTGCTGCTGCGCGCGCGCGGGGGCGGCCGAGAGCGCGAGCACGAGCCCCGCCAGGGCCGCCGCCCCCGCGAGGAGGCGCGCGCCCGTCCGATTCCGATTATGTGTCGTGGGGTCAATCATGGCTTTAGTCTTCCTTAATTTCTGACGTTACTGTCCGGCTTTCTCGGGGTTTTCGGCGCCGCCGCGCGCCCGCCCTCCTAATACACCTCCAACGCGGCGACTATCTGGTTCTTCCTCACGCGCTCGCGTATCGAGCGCATCTCGTCGCGCGAGGGGTTCTCGCGAAGGTTCGCGATGTCGAGCAGGAACGGCTCGATGGTGTCGAGCACCTGCTTGGTCCCCTTGTCGCCCTTGACCTCGGCCTCCAGTTGGAGCGTGGCGTTCTGGGCCAGGAGCTTGCGTGAAAGGGTCTTCTCGTAGGCCACGTCAACCGAGCCCGCGCGGTCGGCGCGCGCGTTCTTGATCGAGCGCAGGAGCATCTGCGCCTGCTCGACGTGACGCGCCAGCTCCTTCTCTTCGGGGTCGAGCAGCCTCGCATCGCCCGCCGCGACCTCGCCCGCCGGGGCCGACGCGTTGACGAAGAGTGCGGCCTCGTCGTCCGCGCCCGCGTGCTCGTCCGCTCCGAAGGAGACGACGTTCTGGCTCGCCTGCGCGGCGGGGGCCGGCGCGAGCAGCGTCTCCAAGTCAACGTCCGCGCCGTTCGGCCTTCCGGTCGGCCTTGCGTTCGGCCTCCGCCCTCCGGCCGCGCGCGTGTCGTCGCGGGTCGGGGCGGCCGCCGTGTGATTCGCGTCGGCCGTCTCGTCTGTCAAAGAAACTCCCGCCGGCGCGTAGGCTTCGGGCGTCGTCACGGCGGGCGGCACGGCGGCTGGGTTGGTGTTCGTGATAACGGTGTGAGCCTCGGGGGCGCCGCCCGCGTGTCCGTTGTCCGCGACCTCGACGGGCTGAACCGTCTGCTGCGGGCGCGAGAGCCAGAGCGAGCCGGCGGCGACGACTAAAAGGAGCGCGAGCGAGGAGGCGAGCGCGGGGCGGACGGCGAGCGCGCCGAGAGCGGCGGCCAACTGTTCGCGCACGCGGCTCAGAAAGGGGCGCGGCGCGGCCGGGCTCTCCGGCAAAGTGTCGCGCGCTATCTCGGCGCTGACGCGCGCCCAGAGGTCGGGGCCGACTTCGAGCCGGCGGTCGTAGCGCGCGTAAATCTCCTGCTCGAACGAGAGCGCGTCGAGCGCGGCGGCGCAGGTGGCGCAGGCCGCGAGGTGCGCGCCCATCGAGGCGGCCGCCGTCCCTTCGACCTCGCCGTCGAAGTACTCCTCAATCAGTGGGAGGCAATCTTCACATCTCATAATTACTGCTCACCCCCTAGGTACGGGCCGATGCGCTTGCGCATCTCGGCGCGCGCGCGGTGCAAGTCCGTCTTGAGCTTGCCGACGGAGAAGCCCGTTATCTCCGCAATCTCCTCGTAGCTGCGCTGCTGCAAAACTTTCAAGGTGAAGACCGTCCGCTTGTCCTCGTCGAGCCGTGCGAGCGCGGTCTGAATCACCCCGCTCAGCTCCTTGTCGAGCAGCTCGCCCGACGGCGTACGCGCCCGGTCGTGCAGCTCGAAACCCGGCTCGGCGTCTATCTCGACGTTGCCGGCGTCGCGCTTCCGGCTGCGGAGCTGTTCGAGCGCGCAGTTGCGCGCGATGCCGAAGAGCCAGGTCGAGAGCTTCGTCTCCTCGCGGAGCGTCTGTAGGCCGCGGAAGGCGCGGACGAAGGTCTCCTGCGCCAAATCTTCGGCCAGAGAGCGGTCGCCGACCATGTCGAAGATGAAGCCGAGGACGGGGCGCGAGTAGCGGTCGAAGATGAGGCGGAAGGCGTCCTCGTCGCCCGCGCGGACGCGCGCCACAAGTTCCTCGGTGCTGTTCATCAAGGCCCCAGCGTGCGTGCCCGGCTGCCCCAGTTCCAGACTCATCGTGTTGACTGCCAGCCGCTCGTTCATCGTCTAACACCGCTAGTTAGTGGCGGGCGAGGGCTGAAGGTTTCAGAAAAAAAGTCGGGGGTTAGAAAGGGGTGAAATTAGCGGGGAATCTAAAAAAACGACTAAAACGAGGGGCGCGGACGCCGCCGCCCGCGCCCCCGGACAAGACGGAGAACTTAACGCCTGACGCGCCGGCGTTCGGCGAGGAGGTCGTACTTGAGCTTGAGGTCTGCGGCGGCGCGTGTGAGCCTCCGGCGCTCGGCTTCGTCGCGGCAGTTTTCCAGACGCGCGGCCAGCTCGTTGCGCTCTTTCAGCAGCGCGGCCTCCTCGGGCAGCACGCCGGCGTTCCTGAGCACGGCGAAGCCCGCGCGCAGCTCCTCCGGCGTCGAGAAGTATGCTTCCAGACTGACGGGGCGGCCGCTCCCTTCGAGCCGGTCGAACTCGCCCGCCTCCACGGCCTCGCGTATCTTCTGCTCCACAAGCTTGTCGAACATTCGCCCGCGCCCCCTTCCCCGCACGGATTTTACACCCTCTGCGTCTTCCAGCGCCCGCGCCGGAAGAAGTATGCGCTGACGACCGCGAGCACCGAGAAGGAGATGGTGACGGCGATGAAGACGCCGTGCGGCCCCATCCCGAAGGTGAAGGCCAGCACCCACGCCAGCGGAATCTCGAACAGCCAGAAGACGAAGACGTTGATGAGCGTCGGCGTCCGCGTGTCGCCCGCCCCGTTGAAGCTCTGCGTCAACACCATCCCCAAGCCGTAGAAGAGAAAGCCCAGCGAGACGATGCGCAGGCAGTCCTTCCCGTACGCGTACACTTCGGGGCCGGCCGCCGCCTCGGTGAAGACGCCGACGATGGGGCCGGCGAAGACGACGAAGACGAGCCCGATGATTCCGAGGAAGATCATGTTGTAGAAGCCCGCGCGCCAGACGGCAGCTTCGGCGCGCTCGGGCTTCCCCGCCCCGAGCGACTGGCCGACGAGCGTCGCCGCCGCGTTCGACATCCCCCACGAAGGCAGCAGCGCGAACATGATGACGCGCATCCCGATGATGTTGCCGGCGAGGGCCGCGCTCCCGAAGCCCGCGACGAGTCGCGTCAGGGCGATCCAGCTCGCCATGCCGACGAAGACCTGAAAGGTCGCCGTCCCCGACAGCCGCACGAGCCGCGTCATCAGCTTCGTGTCCACGCGGAAGTGCCGCCCAGAAAGGTGGAGGCGTCCGCCGCCGCGCCACAGCTTCGAGAAGGCGTAGAGCGCGCCGGTGCCGCGCCCGATGCTCGTCGCCACGGCCGCGCCCGTCACCCCCATCTCGGGGAAAGGCCCGAGCCCGAAGATGAGGCACGGCCCCAGAAGAATGTTGATGGCGTTGGCGAGCCACAGCACGCGCATCGCCACGGCCGCGTCGCCCGCCCCGCGGAACGCCCCGTTGATGAGGAAGAGCATCATCACCGACACGTTCGCGCCGAGCATGACGCGCGTGAAGTTGCTCCCGCCCTCGACGACCGCCGGTTCGGCCCCCATCAGCCCGAGCAGTTGCGGCGCGAAGGCGACGCCGAGCGCGCCGAGCACGAGCGAGATGACGAGGCCGAGCAGGATGACCTGCCCCGCGGTTTGCGCCGCGCCCTCCGCGTCGCGCTCGCCCGTGCGGCGCGCGACCATCGCCGTGGCCCCGATGCTTAGGCCGATGGCGAGCGTGTAGACGATCACCATCATCGACTCGGTCAGGCCGACCGTCGCGACGGCCTCCTTGCCCAGCCGGCTGACGAAGAAAACGTCCACGACGACGAAGACGCTCTCCATCACCATCTCCAAAACCATCGGGACGGAGAGCAGGAGGATGGAGCGCCCGATGGAGCCCTCCGTGTAATCGTAGTTCGGGTGCGCGCCGCGCACCGAGTCGCGCACGGCCGCCCAGAGTCCGGGCTCCGGCCCTCCGGGCGCGGTCTGCACTACTTCCGTCGAGTCGGGCATCGGTCTCCTCTTCCAATCTATGAGCCGCTAGGGCGTGCGTTTAAGGGTTCTTATACGCCGGCGGGCGGCGCAAGTTCGCGCTCATCGCGCGCCGGCTTTTGGCGGGCCGCCTTCGGCCAAGCTCTCGTAGACGGCGCGCGAGATGTCGGCGATGAGTCGGCGGGCGCGCGCGGAATCCTTGATGCCGCGCACGAGCACGACGAGGACGTAAGGGCGGCGGCCGGGCGGGTAGACAATGCCCGCGTCGTGCTCGATGGCCGTGATCGAGCCGGTCTTGTGCGCGACGCGCAGACCCGCGGGGAGGCCGGCGGGAATCCCCTCGTTGAACTTCTGTGCGGCGAGCACGTCGGCCACCTCGCGCGACGCCTCGGCCGAGACGGCGCGACCCTCCGCGACCGCGCGCAGCAGCGCCAGCAGGTCGCGCGCCGTCGTCGTGTTGTTCAGGCCGCGCGCGAAAGCCTTGCCGTCCTCGACGCCGCGGAGCACGCGCATGTCGCGCGCGCCGAGCCGGCGGCACAAATCCATCACGCGCGCCGGCGTGACGCGCTCGACGAGGATGTTGGTGGCGAGGTTGCTGCTCTCTGTGACCATCAACCGCACAAGCTCGCGCACCGTCTCGGTCGCGCCGACCTTCATGTAGAGCGTCTGCTCCGAGTCGTCCTCGGGCGCGACCGAGTACGCGGAGCCGTCGGCGATTGACTTGAACTCGTTCCTGACGGGCAGCCTTTCGTCCAGACGCAGACGCCCGGCGCGCGCCGCGCGGTGGACTTCGAGCATCACGGGCACCTTCATCGTGCTCGCGGCGTGGAAGCTCAGGCGCTCGTTAACGAGCAGCCCGCGCCCGGTCTGTAAGTCGCGGAAGGCGACGGCCACCGCCTCCGCGCCGCTCGACGCGACGAGTCCCCTCACCTTCGCTTCGAGCGCGCCGCCCCCCGCCCGCGTCTGCGCCGAAGCGTGGGCCGACGCGAGCAGGCACACGAAGGCCGTCATGCGAAGGAAACTCGCGCGCGAAGGGCTGACTGTCATCGAAGCCTCCTGCAAAGCTTGTGCGGCGCCGAACGCCGGCGATTGTCACGGAGGCGCGGCCGGGCGCGCAAGTCTACTCGGGCGGTTCTCGCCGGCGAGCCCCTCCGCGTTATACTCGGGCCACATTTCAACCTTGAGGGGCGGACTTAAAAACTTATGAGCACGGAACAGTCGAGGGAGCTGGCGACGCTCGGGGGCGGTTGCTTCTGGTGTCTGGAGGCGGTCTACAAGGAGCTGCGCGGCGTCGAGCGCGTCGTCTCGGGCTACGCGGGCGGGTGGGTCGAGAACCCGAGCTACGCGCAGGTCTGCGAGGGGACGACGGGGCACGCGGAGGTCGTCCAGCTCACCTTCGACCCGGCGGCCGTCTCCTACCGCGAGCTGCTCGAAGTCTTCTTCACCATCCACGACCCGACGACGCCCGACCGGCAGGGGGGCGACGTCGGCACGCAGTACCGCTCGGCCGTCTTCTACCACACGCCCGCACAGGGCGAGACGGCCGAGCAGGTCGTCGCCGAGATGACGGCCGCGGGCGTCTGGGACGCGCCCATCGTGACGCAGGTCGTCCCGCTCGAAACCTTCTACGCGGCGGAGGACTATCACCAGGACTACTTCGAGCGGAACCCCTTCCAGCCGTACTGCCGCGCGGTCGTCGCGCCGAAGGTGTCCAAGTTCCGCAAGCACTTTCTTGAGCGGCTGAAGGCTTGAGCGGAGCCGTGCGCGGCCGGCGCGCGTAGGAGGCGGCCATGAAGACACTGCGAACCGAACGCCTCGTGCTGCGCACGTTTCGCGAGGACGACCTCGACGGGTACGCCGCGATGACGGCCGACCCGGAGGTGACGCGGCACCTCGGCGACGGCCGTCCGCTCTCGCGCGCCGACGCGTGGCGGCAGATGGCGATGATTCTCGGCCACTGGCAACTGAGGGGCTACGGCATGTGGGCGGTCGAGGAGTCGGCGACGGGGAGGCTCGCCGGCCGCGTAGGCTTCTTCAAGCCCGAAGGGTGGCCCGGGTTCGAGCTGGGCTGGACGCTCGCGCGCGAGTTCTGGGGGCGCGGCTACGCGACCGAGGGCGCACGAGCCGCCCTGGAGTACGGCTTCAACGAACTCGGGCGCGAGCGCGTCATCAGCCTCATACGCCCCGACAACGCGCCCTCCGTCCGCGTCGCCGAGCGCCTGGGCGAGAAGCTTGAGGGGAGCGTTGACCTTCTAGGGGGCGAAGCCCTCGTCTACGCCGTCACGCGCGAAGACTGGCTCGCCGCGCGTTAAACTCCCGCTTCGGCCTCGACCGCCTCGCGCAGTTCGCGGAAGAGGCGCGCGAGGTCTTCGGGACGGTAGTTGGCGTTGAGGCCGCTCGGGTTGGGGAGCACCCAGACCGTCGCGGCCTCAAGCTTCTCGTCCTGCCTCCCGACGCACGCCTTCGGGCGCGCGAAGGCCGCGCGGTACGCGCCGACGCCGAGGACGGCCAGGAAGCGCGGCCGGTACCGCCTCACCTTCGCGCGCAAGAGCCGTCCGCCGCGCGCGAACTCCTCCGCCGACAGCTCGTCGGCCCCGACGGTCGCACGCGCCACGACGTTCGTGATGCCGCAGCCGTAGGAGAGCAGCACGCGCTCCTCGAACGGCGAGAGCCGGCGCGGCGTGAACCCCGAGCGGTGGAGCGCCGGCCAGAAGCGGTTGCCCGGCCGCGCGAAGTGCCGCCCCACCGCCGCCGTGTACAGCCCCGGGTTGATGCCGCAGAACAGCACACGAAGCCCCGGCGCGATCACGTCCCGCACCGTCCGCCCCGCCGCCGCCTGCACCTCCTCTTTCGTCGGCTTGTAGATTTTAGTCACGGCCGCCCGTCGCGGATTGCAGTTGGGTGTGACCGAGAGGTTATCACGGAGACGCGGCC
>DASWNR010000502.1:0-8770 GCA_036399155.1 Pyrinomonadaceae bacterium | reverse complement strand
CGTGTATCTCGCCCCACTCCGACTGGCGTCGGAAGAGCATCTCCTGCATCTCCCAGTATTTGCCCTGCTCGCCCGCCGCCTCGGTCACGGACGCCGCCAGTACAGAGTTCGGGTGGAAGGGCATGTAGCGGACGACCAGCCTGACCTTGCCGTCGTAGTCCTTCAGAATCTTTTTCACCGTGGGGCTGAACGCGCCGCAGGACTCGCACTCGGGGTCGAGGAATTCGACGAGCGTGACGGGCGCGTCGGCCGGGCCGAGCGCGGGGCTGTCGGCGCGCACCAGCGGGCCGTCCGCGCTCACGTTCCCCTTGCGCACGCCCTGCACGGACTTCCTGTAATAGCCCGCGCCGAGCACGGCGGCGACGACTACGACGACGGCTATCAGGGCCAGGACTTTGACCTCTTTCCGCATGCTACTCCTTCTCCGTTTGAGTTTCCGGCCTGTAGAAGAACAGGCACAGCGCCACCGCGACGAACGACGCCAGCCCCATCAGCGGGATCGTGACGAAGCCGAGCCACTCGATCTGCCGCTCGGTGCACGACGCTCCCTCCGAGCACGGCGTGAGCGTCTCGGGGATGACGCCGTAGTAGAGCAGGTTGTGGTAGACCGACACCGCCAGCCCCGCCAGCGCGAGCGGCAGCGCGTAGGCCCGCATCCGCCCGTCACGCGTGGCGATGCCGGTGGCGATGATCAGCACCAGCGGGTACATCGCGACGCGCTGATACCAGCACAGGACGCACGGCGGCAGCCCCATCACCTCGCTGAAGAAGAGGCTGCCGACCGTCGCCATGAGCGCGACGACCCACGCGAGGTAAGCCGGGAAGTCTCTTCCGCCTGCGGGCATGCGCATAACATAGCAGAATCTCGCCGGATACTTCACCGCGCCGGCCGCCCGGCGGCCTTCGGGGCGCCGCCGCGCGCGAGGGGGATGTGTCGGGGCGGGCTTGTCTGATACCATGCGGCACGTTCGCTTACGCACGCTAGACGGGGGAACACTTCATGGACGCCAGCGAGGAGACGGTCGAGGAGAGGGCGCGCATTCTGGTCGTGGGCGGCGGGTTCGGCGGGCTTTTCACCGCGCTCGAACTCGCGGGGGCGGGCGAGGTGACGCTGGTCGCGGGCGACGACCACTTCCTGCACACGCCGCTCCTCTACGAGTACCTGAGCGGTGAGGTCGAGGCGTGGCACATCGCGCCGCACTACGGCGAACTGCTCGACAGGGATAAGGTCAACTTCGTGCAGGGCGCGGTCACGGACGTTGACTTCGACCGCCGCGAGGTGACCGTAGCGGGGCGCGTACGCCGCCTCGGTTACGACTACCTCGTCCTCTCGGTCGGCGGCGTCACGAACTTCTGGGGCGTCGAGGGCGCGGAGGCTTACGCGCTCCCCTTCCGCAAACTCCGGCACGCCGACGACCTGCGCCGTCGCATGATAGACGCGCTCGACCGAATCCCGCCCGACGCCGCCCCGCAGGACGCGCGCCGCGCCGCGACCTTCGTCGTCGTCGGCGGAGGGGCCTCGGGCGTCGAGCTTTCGACGAAGATG
Source organism: Pyrinomonadaceae bacterium (assembly GCA_036399155.1). Classification (GTDB taxonomy): domain Bacteria; phylum Acidobacteriota; class Blastocatellia; order Pyrinomonadales; family Pyrinomonadaceae; genus QHXN01. Next base: position 7,224 of record DASWNR010000502.1, on the reverse strand, counting down.
TCCGACCTCCTGCGCGACGCCTTCGGGCGGCGTGGGCTGCGCGGCGAGCCGCGCGTCGTCTTAGTCGAGATGGGCCGGCAGGTCGTGCCCGGCATGGACGACGAGATTCGCGCGGCCGTCGAAAGGGTTCTCGAAGAGAAGCGCGTCGAAATCTTCTCGGAGACGAAGGTGGTCGAGGTGCAAAAGCGCGGCGTCGTCTTGGAGCACGCGGGCGAGCGCGAGACGATTTCCGCGGCGGGCGTCGTCTGGACGGCGGGCGTGAGGGTCAACCCGCTCGTCGGGCGGCTCGACGCGGAGAAGACGAAGGGCGGGCTGCTCGTCGTCGAGCGCACATTGCAGTTGCCCGGCCGCCCCGAGGTCTTCGCGCTCGGAGACATCGCCTACTTCCCGCACGTCGTCCCGAGCCTCGCGGGCACGGCGCAGATCGCCTTCCAGCAGTCGAAGCTCGTCGCGCGCAACGTGCAGGAGCTGATCGACGGCGGCGCGCCCTCGGCCGGACACTTCGAGGAGCTGGGCGAGGCCATCAGCCTCGGCGTGGACGAGGCGGCGGTCCTGACGGCCGGCCGCGTCGTCGGCGGCCAGATCGCGCGGCAGGCTCGGTTCGCGCTCTACACGACGCGGCTTCCGACATGGCACCACCGCCTGCGCGTCGGCGCGGCCTGGTTCTTCGGCGGCAAGTCGCCGCGCCCGCTCGGGCTTCAGGGCGACATCATCAAGGGGTGAGTGTGGGCAGGCGGGACGACAAGGCGGGCGGGTTCGTCGGCGTCATCTCCGACACGCACGGGCTGTTGAGGCCGGAGGCGTTGGAGGCGCTTGCGGGCTCGGAGCTGATCATTCACGCGGGCGACATCGGCGGGGCCGAAGTGATAGAGGCTCTGCGGCGAATCGCGCCGGTCGTGGCGGTGCGCGGCAACAACGACCGCGGCGCGTGGGCCGAGGCGTTCGCGGAGTACGAGGTGGTCGAGCTGGGCGGGACTCTCGTCTACGTCCTGCACGACCTGAACGAGATTGACATCAGCCCTTCGTCCGCGGGCTTCCGCGTCGTCGTCAGCGGCCACTCGCACCGCCCCGCGGCCGAAGAGAGGCGCGGCGTCCTCTACCTCAACCCGGGCAGCGCAGGCCCGCGCCGCTTCAAACTCCCCGTCACCATCGCGCGCCTGCGCCTCAACGCCGACCGGCCCGCCGCCGAGATAATCAACCTGCTGCCGTGAAAGAGAGTAGACGGTAGACAGTAGTCAGGAGTCAGTAGAAAAACCGAAGGCGGCGCGTCCCGGTCATCAACCGGGACGCGCCGCCCGTTTCTTACCTGCCGGCTACTGGCTACTGTCTACCGTCTACTGATTTACGAAGGGATGCGCGCGGGGGGCTTGACCTCGAAGTGCGCGTGGTTGAGGTGCCCCTGGGCGGCCATGCAGAGCCCTTCGGCGACGAGCACCTGGTCGCTCAGCAGCACGCGGCTCGCCAGCGTCTGCTTGCGGAAGGCGATGATCATGGCGCGCATGGCCTTGCGGTCGTAGCCCGCCTGCCCGACGACGACGCCGCCCGTCTGCCCGTTCTTGCGCGGCAGGCGGATGTCGCAGGCGAGCCCCGACTCGTGCGTCGCGTGCATAGGCGTGTCGCCGCCCTGCGGCAGGCTGAAGTCGTTGAGCGTGAGCAGCGCCGCGTTCGGGTGGACGCTCAGAAAGTCTTCCTTGTACGCCACGCCCGCGGCGCGCAGCGTGTCGGCCAGCCAGTTGGTGCCGAAGTCGTGCGCGTCGTTGGTCTGCGCCAGCTCGTGGTTGTGGAAGCCCTCGGCCTCGGAGCCCGGCGGCATCTGCATCCAGCGCGGCGCGTTGTCGGCGCTGAGCCACTTGTGCGTGTCGCCGTTCGGGTCGACGCGCCCGTCGTTGCCCATGATGTTGACCTGGTTGCGCCCGTTCTTGATCGCCTGAAAGAGCTTGATGGTCTTGGCGGTGGTCGGGCCCATCACGTCGTCGGCCGTCAGCCAGTCGAAGCCCAGCTCGACGAGACGCGCCTTGACGGCCTTCACGTCGGCGGAGTTGTTCACGCCTCCCAGGCCGACGCTCTTTCTGATGTTGACAGGTGGCATCTGTGTGCTCCTCTGCGGGATTGGGTTCGGCGCGGCCGCCGCTCGCCTATGAATGAGCGGCGGCGCCGAAACGTTTCAAGGCTCTCGGCGCGGGGGCCCCGTCGCGCCTAAGGCAGGGTGGTGGCGGCCTCGCAGGAGTCGAGCGCGGGCGCTTCCTCCTCGGGCTCGTCGGCGCCGCCCTCGCCGAGGTAGGTGCGGCCGGCGGCGACCGTCTCGAAGTATTCGCCGATGCGTTCGAGGACTTCCGAGACGGTGTGCGAGTGGTAGATGACCTGTCGGAATCGGGCGCCGCCGTGCAGGCCCTTTGTGAACTGTCCGGCGAGCTGCTTCATGCGCCCGACGGCGGCGAACTCGGGCATGTCCGCGCGCAGAAGGTCGAAGTACTCGATGAGCACCTCGCGCTTGTCGTCGAGCGTCGGCTCGAAGGGCTCGCGGCCGGCGAGCGTGTCTTCGATCTGACGAAATATCCACGGGTTGGCCATCGCGCCGCGGCCGATGAGGATGCCGTCGCAGCCGGTCTCGCGCCAGCGTTTGAACGCGCCCTCGACGCTGACGACATCGCCGCTCCCGGAGACCGGGACTTTGACCGTCTCCTTCACCTGCCGCACCAAATCCCAGTCGGCCCAGCCCTTGTAAGCCTGCTCCTTCGTCCGCCCGTGGAGCGCGATGTGCTCGGCGCCGCAGGCTTCGGCGAGCCGCGCCACCTCGACCGCGTTGCGCGTGTGGTCGTAGAAGCCCGCGCGAATCTTGACGGTGAGCGGGATGCGGATGGCCTTCTTAATTTCCGTGAGGATGGTTTCGAGTCGCGGCAGGTCGCGGAGAAGGCCCGAGCCGCCGCCGTGCTTGACGACCTTCGGCGCGGGGCAGCCGCAGTTAACGTCGAGGATGTCCGCGCCGACCTCCTCGGCCATCTCGGCGGCCATGCGCATCCGCGTGGGCTGCCCGCCGAAGATCTGGACGGCGAAGGGGCGCTCGTAGGCGTGGAAGCGCATCTGGCGCTTCGACTTCGGGTTGTTGCGCGTCAGCCCCTCGACCGAGACGAACTCCGACACGGTCAGGCCGATGCCGCCGCGCCGCTTCAAAAGCGCGCGGAACGCCACGTCCGTCACCCCCGCCATCGGCGACAGCACGAGCGGCGGGGAAATCTCCACGTCTCGAATCTTGAAAGGCTTCATGGTTAAGAGCCGTCGGCTGTTAGCCGTTGGCTGTTAGCCGTCAGCTAATACAAATGCGCGCCCCGCATCAGTGAGCTAAAAGCTAATAGCCGACAGCTAACGGCTTCCCTACTTCCAGAGTTCGACGCCGGTGGCGCTGAACGTCAGCTCGTCGGCCGTGCCGTCGGGGTTGGCCTTGATTTTGGCGCCGTCGTCTTTGACGAGGTGCTCGACCGTCTCCTTGCTGAGCGTCTTGACCTTGAGCGTGCCCTCGGCGCGGAAGTTCATCTCGGCGGCGTCCTTCGGCACGACGAACTTGTGGTCGAAGGTGACGCGGACGCCGCCCTCTCCCTCCTTCGGGCCGATCTCGACCCAGCAGCCCTCGGCCTGGCAGACGCGGCGGACGACGCCCTCGATGACGACCTTCTTGCCGTCGTACTTGCGCGGCTCCTTCAGTGCGTCGGCGAAGGCCAAGCGCTTCGACTCGGCCCCGATGGCCTCGCCGCGCCGTATGACGCCCTGAGAGTCGGCGGCCGTGGACTCCTGCCTGGGGTGCGCGCCGTGGTGTGCGTCCTGCGCGGCGGCGGCGGTGCAGGAGAAGGCGAGCAGGAGAGCTGCGGTGAATGTTTTCATGGTGGAAATGCGTTATCCTTTCGTGCCAAGGGGTTGACGGCCGGGAGACGTTTGAAGTTCCGAACGCACGGATTATAACAATGCGACTCAGACTCATCCAATGGCTGGGCATCGTCTGGACGCTCGTCTTCGCCGCGTTCGTCGTGTGGCTCTACGCCGCCGCGCCGCAGAGCGTCGCCGACGTGGCCACTCGGGCGAGCGTCGCCGCCGGCACCTACGAGGTCGACCGCGCGCGCTTCGACGCCGGGCGCGAGCTGTTCCTGCGCGAGCAGTACGCGGCGGCGCGCGGCGAGTGGGAGCGCGCAGACCCCGCGCGGCGCGACGCGCGCACGCAGTTCTACGTCGCCTACTCGTTCTACCGCGAAGGCTGGGGGCGCGTCTACAACGACGACGCCCTCTTCCGGCGCGGGCTCGAAGCCGCCGGCCTCGCCGCCGCGCTCTCGCCGGACGCGCCGCTCGCGGTCGAGGACCCGGAGCTGAAAATCCACTCGCCCGCGGAGCTGAAGGCCGAGCTTGAACAAGGTCTCGAACGCACGGCCGACGACTTCAACCCGATGAAGGTCTTCCGCGAGCGGAAGTGACGGAGGCGACCCGGGTGACGCAAGTGACTGAAGCCACGCCCGACCGACCGACTTTGACGACGAACCGCGCAAGGAACCGCGCGCTGCTGCGACACCTCGTGCTGCCGACGCTCTTTCTGACGGTGGCGCTGCTCGGCGGCCTGCGCGTGGCGGCCGAGTCGCGCGCCCTCGTCTTCGTCGCGCCGCCGCTCGTGACGCTCCTGCTGGCCGTGATGCTGCTCGCGCTGTACGCGCGCGTCGGGGCGTTGAAGGCCGGCCGCTGGCTCTCGGCGGACAACGGGACGGCGGAGAACGTCTCGCACGCGCTCACGCTCGGCGCGCTCTTCTTCGCGTCGGCGCAGGCGTTCAACTCGGTGCTCCCGGAGGCGGGGCTGCCGCGCCTCGTGCTCTCGTGCTTCTTCCTCTGGACGCTCTGGCAGAACCAGTTCTCGAACTTCGACCCGCGCCGCCTGCTGCGGAGCCTCGCCGCGCTCTTCGGCACGGCCTTCCTCGTCAAGCACCTCCTGCTCGCATCTTTGAGCGCGCCGGCGGGCGGGTGGCTCAGCCGTCTGGCGGCGGCGGCGCTCGAAGGCGTCACGCTCGGCACGCTCTCGGGGCCGGCCTACGCCGCCTCGACCGGCTACGTCTCCTTCTTCGCGCTCGCGCTCTACGTCTGCGGCCTCGCGCTCACCCCGCCTTCGCCCTCCGTCGAGACCGACGGCGAGGCGGACGGCCGCGCCGCCGAACTCGCACGCGACCTGCAACTGCTCCCCGCGCGCGAGCGCGCCCTCGTCATCGAAGAGTTCGCGCGAGAGACAGAGAAAGAGGGCGGGGCTGAATAAGCCCCCGCCCTCTTTTCTTCCTCCCCTTCGCAAAGGAAAACTTACCAGTTGACGACGAGCGCCTGCTCGGCCTCCCAGACGGGGATGTCCTCGCGGATGGCGACGCGGTGGAGCCGCGCCTTGTCCGTCAGAAGCATTCCGGCGCCCCGCGCGACCGCCGCCAGCGGCTCGTCGGCCACGGCGACGTGGAGCCGCAGGTCTTTCTGCAAACGCTCGGCGAGCCCGCCGAGGAGCGCGCCGCCCCCCGTCAGGATGAGGCCGGTCTGGTAGATGTCGGCCGTCACCTCGGGCTTCGACTCTTCGATGGCGCGGCGCGCGCCCGCCACTATGTCGGAGACGACCGGGTTCAGGGCCTCGCTCACCTCTGCGGCCTCGATCTCGACGACCTTCGCCAGCCCGTCGGTCACCTGCTTGCCGACGACCTCCATCCGACCGCCGGAGTCGGCGCCGGCGTTGCCCAGTTGCCTCTTGATGCTCTCGGCCGTCCGCTCGCCGATCTGCATCTCGTACTTGGAGCGGACGTAGTCGCAGATGGCCTGATCCATCGCGTTGCCGGCCGCGGGCATCGAGTGCGAGGAGACGACCGCGCCCGAGGCGATGATGGCGACGTTCGTCGTGCCGCCGCCGATGTCGACGACTAAGTGCGCGCGCTCGTCGTCCTGCCTGAGTCCCGCGCCGAAGCCGGCGCAGAGCCCCTCGTCGACCAGGTCCACGCGCGTGGCCCTGGCGTCGCGCGCCGCGTCGCGGATCGAGCGCTGCTCAAGCGTCGTCGAGGAGCCGGGCACGCCGATGACGACGTGGCTGCGGCGGTGGCCGCCGCCGTTGACGCGCGCGATGAATGCCTTGAGCATCTTCTCGACCGCGTCGAAGTTCTCGATGGTGCCGCCGCGCACGGGCCGGAAGACCTCCACGTCCTTCGGCTCGCGGCCGAGCATCTTGTAGGCTTCCGCGCCCACGTCCAGAACCTCCCCCGTGTACTTGTGGATGGCGACGGCCGAAGGCTCGTTGAGGACGACGCCGCGGCCGGGCGCGAAAATCAGCGTGTTGACGGTGCCGAGATCGATCGCCAGGTCGTCCGTAAAGATACTGCTCAGGATGTTCATAGCTCCCCCACTGGTTCCGATGCTTCTTTGTTGGACATTCTTCGCCGAGGTCAACTGAGGTTGGGCAAGTAGCGTTCCACCTGAACAGACGCGGATAAAGGCCGCATTTCCAAAAACCGGCGCGCCCCCCGCGTTTCGTTTCAAGACGAACCCCGCGCGGAACCCGAACCCGGCGCGCGGAAGGCGAACGGAAAAAAGACAAGGGTGACGGCGGAAGGGTGCGGGACGAAAGACCGACCACAGGTCAGAAAGATGAGCCGTAAGTCAGATGACTTACATTTCATCCCCCGCCTTTACTCTTCGTCCCTGATTTCGATGTCGCTGACGACGTGGTAGAGCGAGGCGGCGTCCGCGCGGGAGACCTGCTTGGTCTGCGGGACTGTCAGGACGCGCACGGTGAGGGCGCTGGCGCGGCGGCGGACGGTTATCTCGTCGCCCTCGCGGACGGTGCGCGACGAGCGAGCAGCCGCGCCGTTGACGGAGACGGCCCCGGCCTCGCACAACTCCTGCGCCGACGTGCGGCGGACGACGATGCGGCTGGCGCGCAGGAACTGGTCGAGACGCATGAGAGCCCTGAACCGTAGGCCGTCAACCGTGACGGGAAAGGCGAGCCGTAAATCGTGAACCGTGACAGGAAGTCTCCCTCCCGTCACGGTTCGCGGTTTTCGGCTCGCGCGTTCTTACTGCTTCTTCGCCTTGTCCTTCTTCTCGGCGGGCTGCGCGGCGGTGTTGCCGGCGGCGTTGGCCGTCTCGGACTTGTCCTTGTCGAGGACGGGCTGGATGATCGCCTTGTAGTTCTCGGCCGGCTTGATGTACGCCTCCCTGCGGAGCGTGCGGAGGTAG
>DASWNR010000501.1:0-20782 GCA_036399155.1 Pyrinomonadaceae bacterium | reverse complement strand
AGCAGGACGAGCAGCAGTCTGGCGAAGGTTTGTCTGGCGGTCATAAGTTTTGCTCTCGCGTTCTGTCGGGCGGCCGGGTCAGCGCAGGCTCAGCTCCATGAAGAGCGCGCCGCCGACGGGGTTGAAGCGGTACGGCTCTATCTCCCGGAAGCCGAGCGTGCGATACATCGCGATGGCGGCGCTCATCTGCGGGAGCGTGTCGAGGCGCATTCGTTCGTAGCCGATCTCGACCCCCTCGCCGATGGCGGCCTCCGCGAGTTTGCGGCCGAGCCCCGTCCCGCGGAAGACCCGCCGCACGTAGAGCCGCTTCATCTCGCAGACGCCCTCCTCAAGCCTCCGCAGCGCGACGCAGCCGGCCGCCTCGTCGTCAACGTAGCCGAGAATCAGACGCCCCGTCGGCGGCGCGTAGACGCCGGGGAGTGCGGCAAGCTCCTCCGCGAAGTTCTGGAAGCAGAGGTCAACGCCGGTCGCCTCCTCGTACTCTTTGAAGAGACGGCGCGCCTCGTCGATCCGTTCGTCGGTTTCGGCCCGGCAGAGTCTCACGGCCGGTCTCCACTCAAAGGCTCGCGACGAGCGCGGCCAGAAGGGCGGCGCGGGGCACGACCGCGTCCGCGCGTATGTGTTCGTGCGCGGCGTGCGCGCCGTCGCCGTCTATGCCGAGCCCGTCGAGCACGGCCGCTCCGCTGGCGGCGGCGAAGTTGCCGTCCGACGCGCCGCCGACGCTCGCCTCGCCGAGCTCCAGCCCCAGCGACGCGGCGACGTGTCGCGCCTTCAGGAAGAGTTCGCCGACGGCCGGCGTGCGCTCCATCGGCGGGCGGTTGATGCCGCCGCCGACGCGGAGCCGCGCGCGCGAGTCGAACGGCGCGAGGCCGCGGATCGCCTCGTCGAGCCGGCCCGCCTCTTCGGCGGTGCTGAAACGAACGTCTATCTCGGCCGACGCCTCGGCGGGGACGACGTTGGCGTGCGTGCCGCCCTTGACGGTGCCGACGTTGACGGTCGTGCCAGTTTCGGGGCGCGCGAGCGTGTGGACGCGCTCTATCTGCCGCGCGATTTCGAGGACGGCGCTCACGCCCTTCTCGGGCTCAAGCCCGGCGTGCGCCGCGCGCCCCTCGACCGAGAGCGTGAAGATGCCCGTCCCCTTGCGCGCGGTCTTCGCGCGGCCGCCCGGCGCGGGCGGCTCAAGCACGAGCACGCACTCGGCCCCGCGCGCCTCGCGCTCGACCAGCGCGCGCCCGCTGAAGCTGCCCGACTCCTCGTCGCACGTCAGCAGCAGTACGACGGGTCGGCGCGGCGCCATCCCGAGCGCGCGGCACGCGGCCAGGGCTTCAAGCGCGGCGGCGCAGGCGGCCTTCATGTCGTAGACGCCGGGGGCGTGTATGCGCCCTTCGGTCTCGCGCCAAGGCCGCTCGGCCAGCGTGCCGCGCGGGTGGACTGTGTCTGTGTGGCCGAGCAGGACGAGCGGGCGCGCGCCCACTTTGCCGGAGTCGGCCGCGTCGCCGAAGGCGCGCAGGACGAAGTGCTCGCCGTAACCGTCGGGCGCGGTCGTCCGCTCGATTGAGTCGGCGACGCCGAGGTCGCGCGCCGCCGCTTCGAGCAGGTCGACGGCCGACGAGCTGCCCTCACCGTCGCCGGAGGGCGACTCTATCTCGCAGAGCCGGCGCGCGAGCGACAGAATCTCGCCGCGACGCGTCTCGAAGTGACGGAGTAGACGCCCCGCGTTTGGGCTGTTCGGCTCGAAGGGCATGTTCAGGCTTCAGGCGGCGGAGAGTTTTTCGGAGCGCACCGTCAGGGCTTCGACGAGGTCGCGCTTGATTTCAAAGCCGAGCCCCGGCGCGTCCGAAGCGACGATGGTGCCCTGCGGCGTGACCGTGACCTCGGGCTCGATGATGTCCTCGGCCCAGTAGCGAGAGCTGGCCGACACGTCGCCCGGGAGCGTGAAGCCGCCGAGCGTCGCCATCGCGATGTTGTGCGCGCGGCCTATCCCCGACTCAAGCATCCCGCCGCACCAGACGGGTAGGCCCGCCTCGCGGCAGACCGACTCGACGCGCGCGGCCTCGGCGTGCCCGCCGACGCGGCCGAGCTTGACGTTGACGATGCGGCACGCGCCCAGCTCTATCGCCTTGCGCGCGTCCTCGGCCGAGCGCACCGACTCGTCCAGGCAGACGGGCGTCTTTATCTGGCGTTGCAGCTTCGCGTGGTCTTCGCGGTCGTCGTAGGCGAGCGGCTGCTCGATCATCATCAGGCCGAACTCGTCGAGCGCGCGAAGCGTCGGCGCGTCGTCGAGCGTGTAGGCGGAGTTGGCGTCGACCATCAGCCGTATGTCGGGGAAGCGCCCGCGAACTTTTTCGACGGCCTCCCTGTCCCAACCGGGCTTAATCTTTATCTTGATGCGCTGGTAGCCGGCGGCGAGTTCCGTCTCGATCTTTTCGAGCAGTTGCGCGTGCGTGTCCTGTATGCCGATGGAGACGCCGCAGGGAATCTCGCGCCGCGCGCCGCCGAGGTGTCGCCAGAGCGGGACGCCCGCGCGCTTCGCCTCAAAGTCGAAACAGGCCGTCTCGATAGAGGCCTTCGCCATGCGGTTGCCGCGCGCGCGCCGCATCAGGGCGCCGACCTCCGCCGCGCCTTCGACCTCGCGGCCGAGCACCATCGGCGCGAGGAAGAGGCGCGTCACCTCCCAGGCCGAGTCTATCCACTCCTCGCTGTAGAAGGGGCCCTCGCCGGCCGTGCACTCGCCCCAGCCTTCGGCGCCGTCGGCGTCCACCGCGCGGACGAGCATGATGCGGCGCTCGACGGTGCGCCCGAAGCTCGTCTCGAAGAAGTGGACGAGGCGCAGGCGTATCTCGCGCAGCTCTATCAGACGGATGTTCATGCGGGCCAAGACTCCGAAGTGCGGTTGATGCGGGAGATATTAGCGCGAGTCCGGCGCGAACTCAAAACAGGGCGGGGGCGCGATAACCGGCGAGGGGGCCGGCGGCAGTGGAGAAAATTTACAGGGGCGGGCAGGATTGGCGGGGTGAAGAAATTTCAGATTTCAAATCTTAATTCCCTACCCCGTCAATCCTGCCCACCCCCGTTAATTCATCCCGCCGCCGGGCGAATCTTAGTCGGAGGCGGCGGCCTGCGTGATGTCTGGGCCGAGGTTTTCGGTCGTGGCCTTCTCCGCGCCTTCGAGCGCCGCGTGCATGGTGTGCCAGGCGAGGCTCGCGCATTTGACGCGCGCGGGGTAGTCGCGGACGCCGGCGAAGATTTTTAGCCGGCCGAGGTGGTTGGGCTCCGACTCCTCGTCTAGCTCGCCCGTCACCATCCGGTGAAACTCGTGGAAGAGGACTTGCGCCTCCTCGCGCGTCATCCCCTTCACCGCCTGCGTCATCATCGACGCCGCCGCCTTCGAGATGGCGCACCCCGTCCCGACGAAGCTCAGCTCGCGCACGACCCCCTCGTCCATCAGCATGTAGACGGTGAGCTGGTCGCCGCACAGCGGGTTGAAGCCTTCGGAGACGCGGTTCGCGCCTTCGAGCTTCTGGAAGTTCCGCGGCTTCTTGTTGTGGTCGAGGATGACCTGCTGGTAAAGCTCGCTCAGTTCTGACATCTACGCGAAGACCTCGATGACTTTTTGCACGGCCGCGACGAGTTGGTCGACTTCTTCCTTCGTGTTGTAGAAGGCGAAGGAGGCGCGCGCCGTGGCCGGCACGCCGAAGTGCTGCATGACGGGCTGCGCGCAGTGGTGGCCGGCGCGGATGGCGATGCCCTCCTGGTCGAGGATGGTGCCCACGTCGTGCGGGTGAACCTCGTCGAGGACGAAGGCGAGCACGCTCGCCTTCTCGCGCGCCGTCCCGATGATGCGGACGCCCTCGACCGACGAGAGCCGCTCGGTCGCGTAACGCAGAAGCTCCTGCTCGTGCGCGTGCGCCGCCTCGCGGTCGATGCCGTTCAGGTAGTCGATGGCCGCGCCGAGCCCGATGGCCGAGGCGATGGCCGGCGTCCCCGCCTCGAACTTGTCGGGGATGGCCGCGTACGTGCTCCGCTCGAAGGCGACGGTGCGTATCATCGAGCCGCCGCCGAGGAACGGGTTCATCTTCTCCAGAAGTTCCGCGCGGCCGTAGAGGACGCCGCTGCCCGTCGGCGCGAACATCTTGTGGCCGGAGACGGCGTAGAAGTCGCAGCCCAAATCCTGCACGTCCACCTTCAGGTGCGGCGCGCCCTGCGCCCCGTCCACGAGCACGGGGACTCCCTGCCCGTGCGCGCGCGCGGTAATCTCCTTGACCGGGTTGACGGTGCCCAAAGAGTTCGAGACGTGGCCGACGCAGACGAGCCTGGTGCGCTCGTTCAGGAGCGCGTCGAACTCTTCGAGTATCAGCTCGCCTCGGTCGTTCATCGGGATGACGCGCAGCCGCGCGCCCTTCTCCTCGCAGAGCATCTGCCAGGGGACGATGTTCGAGTGGTGCTCCATCTCGGAGACGATTATCTCGTCGCCGGGGCCGACGAACTTGCGCCCGTAGCCGTGCATGACGAGGTTGACGCCCTCCGTGACGCCGCGCACGAAGATGCACTCGCGCGCCTCCTTGGCGTTGAGGAAGCGCCTGACCTTCTCGCGCGCGCCCTCGTAGGCGGAGGTGGCGCGCTGGCTCAGGTAGTGGACGCCGCGGTGTATGTTCGAGTGCTCCTCGCGAAGGTACTTGCTGCCGCGCTCGATGACGATGCGCGGCACCTGCGCCGACGCCGCGTTGTCGAGGTAGACGAGCGGCTTGCCGTTGACCGTCTGCCCGAGCACGGGGAAGTCCTCGCGCACGCGCGCCACGTCCCACGCCGCGCCCAGCGGCGCCGCAGTTCCCTCTTCGATTGTCTTCTCTGTCGCTATCATCTTTTCAACTCTCGGCTCACGCCTTCAAAACTCTCACGCCTCAAGCCGCGCGTGCAGGCGGTTCAAAATGGCCCCGTCGAGCTGCGCGCGGATAGACTCGAACTTGATGCTCGCGACGATCTCCTCGGCGAAGCCGTAGGTCAGGAGGTTGCGCGCGAGGTCGGGGTGGAGGCCGCGGCTGAGGAGGTAGAACAGCTCCTCCTCTTCGAGCTGGCCGACGGTCGCGCCGTGCGAGCACTTCACGTCGTCGTTGAAGATTTCGAGCTGCGGCTTGGTGTCCACGCGCGCCTCGGAAGAGAGCAGGAGGTTCTTGTTGCTCTGCCGGGCGTCGGTCTGGTGCGCGCCCTCGCGTACGAAGACGCGGCCGTTGAAGACTGCGCGCGAGCGTCCGTCGAGGATGCCCTTGTAGTTCTGTCGGCTGGTGCAGCGCGGCACGCGGTGGTCGATGACCGAGTGCGTGTCGGCGTGCTGCCCCGTGCCGACGATGTAGAGCCCGTCCACGCGGCACGACGCGCCCTCGCTCGCGAGCAGAACCTCGATGCCGTGGCGCGAGAGCTGCGCGCCGAGCGTGACGGTCGTCAGCTCGTAAGTGCCGTCGCGCGCAACGTCGGCGCGGGTCGAGGCGACGTGGAAGGCCCCGGCGCCCTCGTCCTGCACCTTGTAGTGCGTGACGCGCGCGCCCTCGCCGACGAAGACCTCGACGACCGCGTCGGTGAAGTATTCGGCGTCGCCGCCCGCCGACGCGTAAGTCTCGATGAGGTCGAGCCGGCTGTTGGCTTCGGCGACGACGAGCACGCGAGGAAAGGTCGCCGCCTCCCTCTCGCCCGGCGCAGTCAGAAAGAGCAGTTGCACCGGCGACTCGACCACGAAGCCCTTCGGAATCCTCAGCAGAACGCCGTCCCCGAAGAAAGCCGTGTTGAGCGCGGAGAAGGCGTCGCTTTCCACGCCCGAGAGGCGGCCAAGATATCCGCGCAGGGCTTCGGCGCCCTCGTCCGTAAGGTTTTCCCCGTCCCCGACAATCGCCGAGTCGAGATCGACCAACGAGACCTCCGCCGGTATCGCCTGGTGCAGGGAGTGTTCGGGGCTGTAGACGCCGTTGACGAAGACGAGGCGGCTTTGGCGCGCCTCCGCCGAGACGAGACGCCCCACCGCGTCACCATCAAGCCCGGCCTTCTCGACGGTCGGCCGAAACGCCTTCCGCGCGATGGGCGCGACGTTCGTGTACTTCCAGTCCTCGTCGTCGGTCGTCGGGAATCCGGACTCCTCGAAGCGCCCGAACGCGCTCTCGCGCAGGCGCGCGACCCAGGAGGACTCCCGCTCGCGCCCGGCTAAGAACTCGCGGAACACGTCCGCGTAGATGCTCTTTTCCTTGACTGCTGTTGACATTAACTTTGACTCTTCGCTCACGCGCCGATGGCCGTCTGCTGGGCGCCGGCCTCGTCCTTGATCCAGTCGTAGCCCTTCTCCTCAAGCGCCAGCGCCAGCTCCTTGCCGCCGGTGCGCACGATGCGCCCCTTGTATAAGACGTGGACGTGGTCGGGCACGATGTAGTTGAGGAGGCGCTGGTAGTGCGTGACGAGGACGACCGCGTTCTCGGGCGTGCGCAGCTTGTTGACGCCCTCGGAGACGATGCGCAGCGCGTCGATGTCGAGCCCCGAGTCGGTCTCGTCGAGCACGGCGAGCTTCGGCTCGAGCACGGCCATCTGCAAAATCTCGTTGCGCTTCTTCTCGCCGCCCGAGAAGCCCTCGTTGACCGAGCGGGACATCAGCCCGGCGTCCATCTCGACGACCTTCGCGCGCTCCGTCAGGAGGTCTTTGAACTCAAGCGGGTCGAGCTCCTCCTCGCCACGGTGCTTGCGCTTCTCGTTGTAGGCGAGGCGGAGGAACTGCGCGTTCGAGACGCCCGGCACCTCGACGGGGTACTGGAACGCGAGGAAGACGCCCTCGCGCGCCCGCTCGTCCGGCGCGAGTTCCAGAAGGTCGCGCCCCTCGAAAAGCACCTCGCCCTTCGTCACCACGTAGGCCGGGTGGCCGGCGAGAATCTTGGCCAGCGTGGACTTCCCCGAGCCGTTCGGCCCCATGATGGCGTGAATCTCGCCCCTGTTGACCGTCAAGTTGATGCCGCGCAGTATCTCCTTGCCCTCAACCGTCGCGTGCAAATCTCGAATCTCTAACACAGTAAGTTTTCTCCGATAATTTCTTAGCCGACGCTGTTCTCAAGCTTCATGCCGAGCAGGCGCTGCGCCTCGACGGCGAACTCCATCGGCAGCTCGCGGAACACGTCTTTGCAGAAGCCGTTGATGATGAGCGAGACGGCGTCCTCCTGCGAGATGCCGCGCTGCTGGAGGTAGAAGAGCTGCTCCTCGCTGATGCGCGAGGTCGTCGCCTCGTGCTCGACGCGCGCGGTGTTGTTCATCACCTCGATGTAGGGGAACGTGTTCGCGCTGCAACGCTGGCCGATGAGCATCGAGTCGCACTGCGTGTAGTTGCGCGCGCCCTCCGCGCCCGCGAGCACCTTGACGAGCCCGCGGTAGGAGTTGTTCGACCTGCCCGCCGAGATGCCCTTCGAGATGATGGTCGAGCGCGTGTTCTTCCCGATGTGGATCATCTTCGTGCCGGTGTCGGCCTGCTGCGCGTGGTTCGTCAGCGCCACCGAGTAGAACTCGCCGATGGAGTTGTCGCCCTGCAAGATGCACGAGGGGTACTTCCACGTAATCGCCGACCCGGTCTCGACCTGCGTCCACGAAATCTTCGAGTTGCGCCCGCGGCACGCGCCGCGCTTGGTGACGAAGTTGTAAATGCCGCCCACGCCCTCCTCGTCGCCCGCGTACCAGTTCTGCACCGTCGAGTATTTAATCTCCGCGTCGTCCAGGGCGACCAGCTCGACGACGGCCGCGTGCAACTGGTTCTTGTCGAACTTCGGCGCGGTGCAGCCTTCGAGGTAGGAGACGTACGCGCCCTCCTCCGCGACGACGAGCGTGCGCTCGAACTGCCCCGACTCCTGGTTGTTGATGCGGAAGTAGGTCGAAAGCTCCATCGGGCAGCGCACGCCCTTCGGCACGAAGACGAACGAGCCGTCGGAGAAGACCGCGCTGTTCAAGGCCGCGAAGAAGTTGTCGCCGACGGGGACGACCGAGCCGAGGTACTTCTTGACGAGGTCGGGGTAGTCCTTAATCGCCTCCGTGAACGAGCAGAAGATGACGCCGTGCTTCTTGAGCTTCTCCTTGTAGGTCGTCGCCACCGAGACCGAGTCGAAGACGGCGTCCACCGCGACGTTGGCGAGCTGCTTCTGCTCGTTCAGGGGGATGCCCAGCTTCTCGAAGGTGCGAAGGAGCTCGGGGTCGACCTCGTCGAGGCTCGCCTTCGACGCCTTCTGCTTGGGCGCGCTGTAGTAGATGATGTCCTGGTAATCGACCTCGGGGTACTTGATGTTCGGCCAGTGCTTCGGCTCGCTCATCTTGAGGAACTGGCGGTACGCCTTGAGGCGGAACTCAAGCATCCACTCCGGCTCGCCCTTCTTCTCCGAGATGAGGCGGACGGTATCCTCCGTCAGACCCCTCGGTATCATGTCCGACTCGATGTCGGTCACGAAACCGTACTTGTACTCTTTGTTTGTAAGTAACTCGATTGTGCTCATCTGATAGCCGCCCCCTAAAAGCCTCTCCGCCTAATCTTCCTCAAATTTTCTACTGCGTGCGCCCGGACGCCTGCGCGTCGGGGTGCAGACCTCGAATCTGGTGGAGCGTCTCGTCCGACTTCTGCTCCGGCCCGACCAACTGCGCCAGCGTGATGCCCGACAGCGCGCGCTCGACCACCTCGTGGACGTTGACGATGACCGAGCGGATGCCGCAGTCGCCCGTGTGTACGCACGAGTCGAGCACGCCCGGGTAGGTCTTGCAGTGCCCGTCGATCTCGCCCGAGTCGAGCACCTTGATGACCTCGCTCAGACGAACCTCGCCCGCAGGGCGCGCCAGCATGTAGCCGCCCTTCGTCCCGCGGATTGAGGTGACGAGCCCGGCCTTGTTCAGGAGCCAGAGCACCTTCCCCGCGTTGGCCTGCGACATCCCCTCGCGCTCGGCGATCTGCCCGAGGGTCAGGAACTCGCCCGCCCCCAGCGTCGCCAACTGCACAAGGCACCGCAGACCGTACTCTTCCTGTGCCGAGACCTTCATAAAATACCCGTAAACCGGCCGGAAATCCTCTAACGCGAAAGCCATACTAGGACATACCTGACTTTTTTGTCAAGATTGATTAGACGCCACATCCGGCGACAGGGTTGTAGGGCTAAACTGTTGAGAGTTTGTGCTTTAGAACCTCTCCCGCGGGGTAATTTTGCCGGGAGCGCGGGCGGGTCACTTCCTCCACTCGTCAATCAGCGAGGCGACGAGACCCGACCAGCCGGTCTGGTGCGAGGCGCCGAGCCCCATGCCGGTGTCGCCGTGGAAGTATTCGTAGAAGAGCAGGAGGTCGCGCCAGTGCGGGTCGCGCTGGAACTTCTCGTACCAGCCGTGGGCGGGCCGGCGTCCCGCCTCGTCGCGCGTGAAGATGCGTATCAGGCGCTCCGCGAAGCCGCGCGCCATCTCGTCGAGCTTGACGGGCGGCTCGCCCCGGACGGGGCTCTCGACCGCGAACTGCTGGCCGTAAGCCTTGCCGAGCTTGCGGAGGGATTCGATCATCATGAAGGTGGTCGGGAACCAGACGGGGCCGCGCCAGTTGGAGTTGCCGCCCTTCAGCATCTCCCGACTTTCTGCCGGCTCGTAGCCGACCTGCGCGCCTCCGAGCCGGAAGGGCTCGCGCTCGTGAAACTTCGAGAGGCTGCGCAGGCCGTACTCGGAGCGGAACTCCGAGGGGTCCCAGACGCGCTCCAACAGGCCGCGCATCTGCTCGGGGTTGACGATGGCGAGGACGTGTACGCGCTTGCCGTCGTGCTCGACCGTCGTCACGCAGCGCTGGACGATGTCCTGCCGGTTCTCAAGGAACCAGTAGAAGCTCCGGCGGAACTCCTCGAAGGGCTCCATCCAATCTTCTTCAAGCCGCTCGACCGCGTAGAGCGGGATGAGGCCGACGAGCGAGCGGACGCGGAACTTCTGGAACGAGCCGCCGCGGTGGCTCAGAACGTCGTAGAAGAACTTGTCGTGCTCGTCCCAAAGCTCGAAGCCGCCCGGCCCCATCTGCTTCATCGCCGCGCCGATGTACGCGTAGTGCTGGAAGAACTTGGTCGCCAGCGCCTCGTAGACGCGGTTCTCCTTCGCCAGCTCCAGCGCGATGCGCATCAGGTTGAGGCAGAACATCCCCATCCAGCCCGTCGCGTCCGACTGCTCAAGGCGCGAGCCGTCGGGGAGCGGCCGGCTGCGGTCTACGAGCGTGATGTTGTCGAGCCCGAGGAAGCCGCCCTCGAAGACGTTGTTGCCCTCGCCGTCCACCTTGTTGACCCACCAGGCGAAGTTGATGAGCAGCTTGTGGAAGCACTTCTCAAGAAACTCGCGGTCGGCCACGCCCGAGCGAAGCCTGTCCATGTTGTAGACGCGCCAGACGGCCCACGCGTGGACGGGCGGGTTGAGGTCTGAGAACTCCCACTCGTAGGCGGGCAGTTGTCCGTTCGGGTGCTGGAACTGCTCGAAGAGGAGGAGCCAGAGCTGCTCCTTGGCGAACTCCGCGTCCACGAGCGCGAGCGGGACGCAGTGGAATGCTAAGTCCCACGCGGCGAACCAAGGGTACTCCCACTTGTCCGGCATCGAGAGGACGCGCATCGAGTTGAGGTGCTTCCAGTGCGCGTTGCGAATCTGCCGGCGCGACTCGGGCGGGGGCCACGCCGGGTTGTCGCCGTCGAGCCAGACGTTCACGTCGTAGAGATAAATCTGCTTCGTCCAAAGCATCCCCGCCAGCGCCTGCCGCTGCACACGCTTTTCGTCCTCGGACGCGGCGGGCGGGTGAATCTCCGCGTAGAACTCGTCGGCCTCCTCACGGCGTCGGGCGACAACTTCGTCAACGTCCCGCAGCGGCTCGTCCGTCAACACGTCGGTCAGGCGCAGCCGCACGACGACCGAGCCGCCGGCCGGGACGTTAAGATTCTCGTAATGCACGCACGCTTTCGTTCCGTGCGACTCGGGGTTGACGGCCGCGCGCTCGCCCGCGACGACGTAGCGGTGAAAGGCGTCCTTGACGTAGGGCTTGCGGCTTCGCGCCTGCGCGCCCCAGACGCGCGGGTTGTTGGTCTCGTTGAAGGTGAAGAGCGGCCGCCCGCCGCCTTCGGCGTAAAGGTAGCGCCTGCCGAGCTGGTACTCGTGTGCGAGGCCGGGCACGGCCCCCACGGGCTCGTCCGTCGCTTCGAGGCGCGTGAAGTCCGCGCCCGAATGGCCGAGCGTGATGGACGGCTCGGGGCGCGCGTCGGGCCCCCAAGCCCATGTGTTGCGGAACCAGAGCTGCGGCAGGAGGTGGAGCGTCGCGTCCGCGGGGCCGCGGTTGAACGCCTCGACGCGGACGACCATGTCCTCGGGGCCGGCCTTCGCGTACTCGACGAAGACGTCGAAGTAGCGGTCTTCGTCGAAGACGCCCGTGTCGAGCAGCTCGTACTCCGGGGCGTGCTGCCCGCGCGCGCGGTTCTCGCCGATGAGTTTCTCGTAGGGGTACGGCCCTTGCGGGTACTTGTAGAGAAACTTCATGTAGGAGTGCGTCGGCGTCGAGTCGAGGTAGAAGTAGTACTCCTTCACGTCCTCGCCGTGGTTCGCCTCCGAGCCGACGCAGCCGAACAGACGCTCCTTCAAAATGGGGTCGCGCCCGTTCCACAGCGCGAGCGCGAAGCAGAGCACCTGGTAGCGGTCGCAGATGCCGGCCAGCCCGTCCTCGCCCCAGCGGTAAGCGCGCGAACGCGCGTGGTCGTGCGGGAAGTAGGCCCACGCGTTGCCGTCCGCCGAGTAGTCCTCGCGCACCGTCCCCCACGCGCGCTCCGACACGTACGGCCCCCACTTGCGCCAGGGGTGTACGGGCGAGTCGTGCTCCTCGCGGAGCCTTTCCTGTTCTCTGTTCGGCATCAGGCGGCAAAGGGGTGAGGGGTTAAAAGCGTGTGGCGCACGCTCAATCAAGTCGCGCGGCGGCGGCGCGGTCGACGAACCATTCGAGCGCGCCGTCCTGCGGCCGTATCAACTGCGAAGGGAGCCGCGCGGGGTCGCGCTCGCCCCGCAGGACTTCGCGCAGGCGTTCGGCCTTGCCCGCGCCGCCCACGAGAAAGAGGACGTGGCGCGCGGCGTTTATCGCCGGCGCGGTCAGCGTGACGCGCCACGCGCCCAGCTTCTCGACCCAGTTGGCGGCGACCCACGCGCGGCTCTCGTCTAAAGCAGACGTGTTCGGGAAGAGCGACGCCGTGTGGCCGTCGTCGCCCATGCCGAGCATGACGAGGTCGAGCCGGGGCCACTCCGCGCCGCCGAAGAGGCCGCGCAGCTCCGACTCGTATTCGCTCGCGTTCGCGGCCGCGTCGCCGAGCCCCTCGATGCGGTGGATGTTTCTTTCAGGCACGGGCACGCGCGAGAGTAGCGACTCGAACGCCATGCGGTAGTTGCTCTCCGCGTGGTCGAAGGGCACGGCGCGCTCGTCGCCGAAGAAGAGGTGGACGCTGCCCCAGTCGATTCGTTCGCGGAACTCCTCGCCCGCCAGCAGCTCGTAGACCCTGCGCGGCGTCGAGCCGCCGGCGAGCGCGGCCGTGAAGATGCCGCGCTCGGAGGCCGCCACGCGCGCCAGCTCCGCGAAG
Organism: Pyrinomonadaceae bacterium; assembly: GCA_036399155.1. Lineage (GTDB taxonomy): Bacteria > Acidobacteriota > Blastocatellia > Pyrinomonadales > Pyrinomonadaceae > QHXN01. Next base: position 8,177 of record DASWNR010000501.1, on the reverse strand, counting down.
CGCGCGGCCGCCGCGCGTGCCACACGCTCGGGGTCGTCGAAGACTTTCACCTCCGGTTCGTGCGTCGGCTCATCCATAGCCTTTCAGTCGGCCGAGAGCGCGTGGCGCGCCGCGCCGTAGAGCGCGGTCTTGTCGTCGAGGATGACGCGGACGGGGATTGACCGGACGAGCCCCGACATGCGCCCCTTGTCGCCGTAGTGTCGCATGAAGGTGCCATCCTTGAGCTTCTCCATTATCTTCGGCGCGATGCCGCCGCCGACGTAGAGCCCGCCGACCGACTTCAAAAGCAGCGCGAGGTTGCCGGCCATCGCGCCGTAAATCTCGACGAAAATCTGGAGCGCCGTCTCGGCCAGAGGGCTGCGGCCGGCGAGCGCGGCGCGCGAGATGGCGGCGGCGTCGTCGCCCGCGCGTATCTCGTCGGCCAGCCACGCGGGCTCCTCGAAGTGCCCGCGGTCGCGCAGGAACGAGTAGATGTTAAAAAGCCCCATCCCCGAGAGCACGCGCTCGTAGGAGACGCGCCCGCCGAGCTGTTCGCGCAGGTATTCGAGCATCTCGAACTCGCGCCGGTCGCGCGGCGCGAAATCGACGTGGCCGCCCTCCGAAGGCATCGGGTGATAGCGCGCGCCGTCGAAGTAGATGGCGGCCATGCCGAGCCCCGTCCCGGCGGCGATGAGCCCGCGGTGGCCGTCGCGCCCGCCCTCGCCCGCGTTGAGCGTGTAGAGCTGTTCGGGCGAAAGCTCGCCGATGCCGTGCGCGGTCGCTTCGAGGTCGTTGATGAGCAGCACGCGCGCGAGCCCGAGCGAGGCGGCGATTGTCTCCTCGCTCATCGTCCAGGCGAGGTTGGTGCCTTCGGCGCGGCCGCGCACGACAGGGCCGGCGACGCCGAAGCAGGCGTGCGTGATGGCGCCGGGCTTCTGCGCGGCGACGAACTCACGGAGTATGTCTTCGAGCGAGTCGTAGCGGGCGCTCGGGAACGACTGCTGCACGACGGGGCGGCCGACGCGCGCGCCTTCGGCCTCGAACAGCGCGACGTTGGTCTTCGTCCCCCCGATGTCTCCGGCGATTATCATCTGTTTAGCGATGGCATCTCCCCCGATTCGCGCGCCTCCCTAGCGCGCCGCCGCTCCGAGCATGCGCGCCGCCGACGCGACGGCCTTCTCGTATACATCGTCCCGGTCGAGGATGTCTAATTCGCCGCTCAGGCGCTGGCCTTCGGTGCGCGCCTCGTAGCCGAGCACGCGCCCGACCGCGTGCCCCGCGCCCTTCAGCCGCGCGCCCGTCCTCAGCTTGCGCTCTTCGTGGAGCAGCTCGACGCAGAACTCGTCGCCGGCGGCGGTCGAGATGGTCAGCGAGGTGAGCCAGCCGTCGCGCCCGGCCGCGTCCTTCGTCGCCGCGAGCGCGGCCTCGATTTCGCGGCCTCGGGGGTCGCGCAGGTGGAACTGCGCCCGCCCCTCCGAGAGCGCCGAGCCGCCCCCCGCCGGCTCCCAGCCGAGGCACGAGGCCATCCAGCCGAGCGCGAGCATGGCCTTCGGCGCGACCCGCCCGCGCGTGCGGTCGGGCGGGTCGTACTCGATGACGACCCGTTCAATCTGTTCGAGCGAGTCGCGGTAGTCGGCCACGTCCCAGAAGCCCGCGACGAGCGAGCGCCACGAAGTCAGACGCCCCCAGTTCAAATCGCTCAGGCGGAGCCGGCCGCCCTCCAGCAGCCGCGAGAGCCTTAGAAGGTCTTCGTGCGGCTCGTCGAACGATGCCGAGTCGATGACGACGCGGTCGGCCATCCCGGCGAGCCGCGTGAAGAGTTTGTCCTCGTAGTGCGGGATGTCCTTCCACCAGAGGAAGACCGGCACGTCGGGGACGAGCAGCGGCGCGACCGCCGTCGAAGCCGTCTCGACCGCCGCGCCGGCGGCCTCGACCGTTATCTGCTCGCCGCAGATGCGCTTCGACCCGCGCGCCGAGAGCTGGCAGCGCGTCGAGACGAAGGCTTCGAGCCGCGGCGCGTCGGCGGCGCGCTCGGCCGCGAGCACGATGGCGCGGCACGGGTGGCGCTCGACGACGGCGCCCAGCAGGTCCTCAACCTCCGCGCGCGCCTCCGCGCCCTCGGCGTAGACGACGAGGTTCAGCACGCACGCGCGCACGACGCCCGCCGCGCCGTCCGCGCCTTCGGCGGGCGCGGACATCTCCGCCCACATCGCGTTCAGCTCGCGTTCGAGCCCGGCGGCGTCGATGCCCTTCGCCAGAGAGACCTGTGTCGTCGCCTGCGTTTCCATCTTCGTCTACGGCCGGCGCCAGCGCCGGCCGTGTTGTTCGAGGAGCTTGAAAGACTCTTCCGGCCCCCACGAGCCGGCCTCGTAGTTCGGGAAGTCGGCTTCGGCCGCGCGCGCGCGCCACTCGTCGAGGACGGGCATGACCAGCTCCCAGCCGCGCTCGGTCATGTCCTTGCGCGCGTAGAGCGTCGAGTCGCCGAGGATGCAGTCGAGTATCAGACGCTCGTAGGCTTCGGCGAGCTGGACGCCGAACGACGCGCCGTAGCGGAAGTCCATGTTCACGTCGCGTATGCGCGTGAGCTGCCCCGGCACCTTTGCCGCGACGCGGAGCGTTATCCCTTCGTCGGGCTGGATGCGTATGACGAGCTGGTTCGGGGCGAGTTCATCCTGCGCCTTGCCGAAGAGCGCGTGCGGCGCGGCGCGGAACTGGATGGCGATCTCGGTGACCCGCTTGGCGAGGCGCTTGCCAGAGCGGATGTAGAAGGGCACGCCCGACCAGCGCCAGTTGTCGAACCACATCGTGACCATCGCGAAGGTTTCGGTCGCGGAGGCGGGCGCGACATCCTTCTCCTCGCGGTAGCCGGCGACGGGCTTGCCGCCGATGCTCCCCGCGCCGTACTGCCCGCGCACGCACTCAAGCCGCACGCGCTCCGGCGTGAACTCGCGCGCCGAGTTCATCGCCTTGATCTTCTCGTCGCGCACGTCCTCGGCCGAGAGCGACGAGGGCGGCTCCATCGCGACGAGCGAGAGCACCTGGAAGACGTGGTTCTGAATCATGTCCCTGACCACGCCGGACTTTTCGTAGTAGCCGCCGCGCCCCTCGACGCCCACGGTCTCGGCGTTGGTCACCTGGACGTGGTCGATGTACTGGCGGTTCCACATCGGCTCGAAGATGCCGTTGGCGAAGCGGAAGACCAGAAGGTTCTGGACGGTCTCCTTGCCGAGGTAGTGGTCGATGCGGTAGACCTGCGACTCTTCGAGGTGCTTGAGGATCTGGCTGTTCAGCTCGCGAGCGCTCTCAAGGCTCGTCCCGAACGGCTTCTCGACGATGACGCGCACCCAGCCCTTCCCCTGCCGCGTGAGTCCCGCCTCACCCAACTGCTTGACGGCCTCGGCGTAGAACTCGGGCGCGACCGAGAGGTAGAAGAGGCGGTTGCCCTGCGTGCCGTGCTCGGCGTCAACCTGTTCGAGCCGCTTCGCGAGCTCGGCGTAGCACTCCGGGCGGCCGATGTCCGAGGGGAGGAACTGGAGCTTGGCGGCGAACGAGCGCCAGACCTCCTCGTCCACGGACTTCGACTCGGAGAACTCGGCGACGGCGGCCTTCATCTTCTCGCGGAACTCTTCGTCGGTCATCGGCGTGCGCCCGAGCCCGACGATGGCGAACTCGGCCGGGAGCACGCGCTCCTGCACGAGCCTGTAGAGCGCCGGGATGAGCTTGCGCCGCGCGAGGTCGCCCGACGCGCCGAAGATGACGACCGCGCACGGCTCCGCCGCACGCCCCAGACGCATCCCCACCCGCATGGGGTTCTCGACGACTGTCGCTTCGTTCATAGTGGTCGGTAGTCAGTAGCCGGCAGTCAGCAGTCGGTAGAAAAACAGTCGCCAGCGAATCGTCGGCACGTCGGGGTCAACGTCCGACGGGCGGGGCCTTCTGTCTACTGACTGCTGTCCGCCTGTTTCTCCAACAGTTCCTCCCACTCCGAGTGGACGAAGCCGGCGTCGGGGCGGTCGGTTCGCTGGTACGTGTGCGAGCCGAAGAAGTCGCGCTGCGCCTGCGTGAGGTTGAGCGGCGATTCCGCCGTGCGGTAGGAGTCGAAGTAGGCGAGCGAGGCCGAGAAGGCCGGGACGGCGATGCCGGCCTGGACGGCCGCGCCCACCGCGCGCCGCCAGTTCGTCTGCGCGCCCTGCATGTATGCGTTGAAGTCCGGGTCGAGCAGCAGGTTCGGCAAGTCCGCGCGCCGCCGGTAGGCGTTGGAAATCTTGCCGAGGAAGCGCGCGCGGATGATGCAGCCGCCCTTCCAGATGCGCGCCGTCTCGCCGAGGTCGATGCCCCAGTTCCAGTTCTCGGAGCCCGCCCGGATGAGGTTCATCCCCTGCGCGTAAGAGCAAATCTTCGACGCGTAGAGCGCGTCGTGAATCGCCTGAATCATCCCGGCGCGGTCGCCCGAGAAGCCCGAGCCGGCGGGGCCGCCGATCTGCCTGCTGGCCTCGACGCGCTCGTCCTTGCGCGAGGAGATGTTGCGCCCGTCAACGGCCGCGTTGATGGTCGGGATGGGGACGCCGAGGTCGAGCGCGACGGCGCTCGTCCACTTGCCGGTTCCCTTCTGCCCGGCCTTGTCGAGCACGAGGTCGACCAGGGGCCTGCCCGTCTCCGGGTCTTTGACGCGCAGGATTTGGGCGGTTATCTCGATGAGGAACGATTCGAGGTCGCCGCGGTTCCACTCGTCGAAGACCTCTGCCATCTCGTCGGCTGACATGCCGAGCACGCGGCGCATGATGTCATAAGACTCGGCGATGAGCTGCATGTCGCCGTACTCGATGCCGTTGTGAACCATCTTGACGAAGTGGCCGGCGCCGCCCGGGCCGATGTACGTGACACAAGGGCCATCGTCGACCTTCGCCGCGATGGCCTCCCAGATGGGTCGGATGTGGTCGTAAGCCCCCCGGTCGCCGCCCGGCATCAGGCTGGGGCCCCAGAGCGCGCCCTTCTCGCCGCCCGAGACGCCCGAGCCGATGAAGTTGAAGCCCTCGGCCTTCAGAGCCTTCTCGCGCCGCTCGGTGTCCATGAAGTAGGAGTTGCCGCCGTCGATGATGATGTCGCCGGGGTCGAGGTAGGGCTTAATCTGGTCGATAGTCCAGTCCACGGGGTCGCCGGCCTTGACGAGCAGAATAATCTTGCGCGGGCGTTCGAGCGACTTGACGAACTCCTCGGGCGTGCGCGTGCCGACGAACTTCCCCGAAGCGTTCTCACTCATGAAGGTGGTCACGCGGTCGGGCTCGTCCTTGCTCGGCGGGCGGTTGTAGACGGCCACCGTGTAGCCGTTGCGCTCGATGTTGCGCGCGAGGTTCTCGCCCATCACGGCGAGGCCGATCATGCCGATGTTCGCGGTCTTCGGTGTCTGTTCAGGGGTGGCCATGTTCTCTTCCTTGCGTGAAATGTATTCACCCGGCGGTCGCGCCGGAGACGGGGACGGCCTCGCGGATGATCTCAAAGAGGCGGCGCAGCCCCGCCGTCACGTCCGAGCCTATCTCGACGCGGACGGCGCGGCGGCCCCGTGTCGAGAGCGAGCGGAAGTCGCCGAGCGCCTGCGCCTGCTTGAGCGTCGAGAAGGTGAACGGCTCGCCGGGAATCTCAACGTCGCGCGCGTCGGCGGCCGTGACCTGTATGAAGACGCCGCTGTCGGGGCCGCCCTTGTGTAGCTGCCCCGTCGAGTGGAGGAAGCGCGGGCCGTACCCCGTAGTCGTCGCGCAGCGCGTCGCGTCTCTCAGGTGCGTGCGTATCTGCTGGACGACGCCTTCAACGTCCTCCGACTCCTCGAAGTAGTCGAGCAGCGCGACGTAGTCGCCGGCCTTCACGCGCCCCAGGTGGGCTTTGAAGAGGCCGGGGACGCCCTCCGCGCCGAGCGCCGCGCGCGTCGCGTCGTCGCCGTAGATGGTGAGCCCGCCGCCGGATGCTAAGACCGTCTGCTCTTGCAGCCTGCCGTCCCGCTTGAAGGCGTCGAGCAGTTCCTTCGTCGCGTCCTTCGACTCCTGCACGTTGGGCTGGTCGAATGGGTTGATGCCGAGACGCCAGCCGGCGACCGCCGCCGCAATCTCCCAGAGGAAGAACTCTTCGCCGAGGTCGTAGGCGTCGTTGAGCGTGCGGTAGACGACCGGGTGCCCGGCGGCTTCGAGCGCCTTGAGCTTCGACTCGGTCTCGCTGTCGGGGCGGCAGACGGCGATTGAGACGAACAGGCGGTCGTCGCCGTAGTGGGACGGCGCGGCCAGCGGCTCGCCCGCGACGGGGACGACGCCCTTGCCCTCCTTGCCCGTGCTCTCGGCGATGAGCTGTTCGACCCAGAGGCCGAAAGATTCGACCTTCGGGTCGGCGACGATGGTCAGCTTGTCGCGGCCGGCCTTCGCGCACTCGCCGATGATGACCCCGAGCCGCGCGCCCGGGTTCTCGCCGGCCGGGACGACCTGCGAGCAGGCGTGCACGACCCGCTCGGCGCGGTCGAGCAGCTTCCTGATGTCCACGCCCATCAGCGCCGCCGGCACCATCCCGAAGTAGGAGAGCGCAGAGTAGCGCCCGCCGATGTCCGAAGGGTTGAGGAAGACGCGCTTGAACTTGTCGCGCGTCGCGTCCGCTTCCATCTTCGTGCCGGGGTCTGTGACGGCGAGGAAGTTCTCGCCCGGGTTCTCCTTGACCTTCGAGACCTCGCCGTACCAGTAGCGGTAGAACATCAGCGGCTCGGTCGTCGTCCCCGACTTCGACGAGACGACGAAGAGCGTCTGCGCCGGGTCAATCTTGTCGCGGAATTCGGCGACCGTGTCCGGGTCGGTCGAGTCGAGCACGAGCAGTTCGGGAAAACCTTCCTGCCTCCCGAACGTGCGGCGCAGGACTTCGGGCGCGAGCGACGAGCCGCCCATGCCGTTCAGGACGACGTGTTTGTAACCCTTCTCGCGCAGTCGGTCTGCGAAGGCGACGAGGTCGTCCTCGACGCCGATGACCACGTCGGCGACGTTGAGCCAGCCGAGCGAGTTCCTGATTATCTTCTGGTGCTCCTCTTCGGACTTCCAGAGTGCGGCATCCTTACGCCAGACGCGGCGCATCACGTCGCCCTTTTCGGCTTCCCTGATGGCCGCACTCACCGCGTCAGCGTATTTTCCCAGGGACGCGCTCACCCTCTCGTTGATTCCCGAAAGCAGCGCGTCGCGCTTCGACTCTATCGACTCGACCAGCGTGTCGAACGAGCCGACGAAGGCCGCGAGTCCGTCCCTCTGGAGCTTCTCGGTCACGGCCTTCAAATCAATCCCCACCTCGGCCAGCTCAGCGATGAGCGTGCGGCACTCGTCTAAGCCCTCTTCGAGCGTGAGCGCGACCTTGCCGTGGTCGCGTATGGCCGTGTAGGTCGCGGGCGGGACGGTGTTGACCGTCTCGGGGCCGATGAGGTTATCGACGTAGAGCACGTCCGAATACTTCGGGTTCTTCGTCCCCGTCGAGGCCCACAGGCAGCGCTGCACCTGCGCGCCCTTCCCCTTGAGCGCGGCGAAGCGCTCGCCGTGGAAAATCTCCTTGTACTTCTCGTAGGCGAGCTTCGCGTTGGCGACGGCCGCGCGGCCGCACAAGCCTTCGAGCCGCGCCTTCTCTTCAGGCGTCGAGGCGTGGCGCGCCTTGTATTCGAGGTCTGCGTCAATCGCCGTGTCCACGCGCGAGACGAAGAAGCTGGCGACCGAAGCGATGTGGTCGACGTTCTTCCCCTCGGCCGCGCGGCGTTCGAGACCCTTGATGAAAGCCTCGGCCACCTGCACGTAGTTCTCGATGGAGAAGATCATCGTGATGTTGATGTTGATGCCCCGGTAGATTGACTCCTCGATGGCGGGAAGCCCCTCCTGCGACGCCGGGATTTTTATCATCACGTTCTTGCGCCCGACCCGATTGAAGAGGCGCGACGCCTCTTCAATCGTCCCGCGCGTGTCGTAGGCGAGCTTGGGGCTGACTTCGAGGCTGATGTAGCCGTCGAGCCCGTCGGTCTTGTCGTAGACGGGTTTGAGCGTGTCGGCGGCGTTGGCGATGTCCTCGACGACGAGGTCTTCGTAAATCTCGCTCACGCCCTTGCCGGCCTGCACGAGCCGGCGGAGCTGCTCGTCGTAGTCGGTCGAGCCCGTGATGGCCTTCTCGAAGATGGTCGGGTTCGAGGTGACGCCGCGCAG
>DASWNR010000500.1:0-2202 GCA_036399155.1 Pyrinomonadaceae bacterium | reverse complement strand
TGCCTGCCGGTAGCTCGTCCGCCCGGAGGTGGACCTTGCAGCCAGAACCTATCTGCATCGTGGGCGTCCAACGCCAGCCGAGAGATTCGATGTAGCGCCTCTCGGTCTGCTTATAGACGCCGTTCCGCGCGCTCGAAATCTTCTTCTTCCTCTTGCCGATGCGCTCGCTCTTGGCGAGTAGGTTGAGGGCGTCGTAAACCTCGCGGTAGGGCTTACCCGTCGCTATGGCTATCGCCCTGGTAACGCAATCGTCTACCAAGCCTTTGAAACCGGCCTCGCCTCGTCCGCCGTCGTTGTACTTGAAGTCCAACATCACCCTCCGTGTGATTACGCCGTCTGCGTCGCCAGCTGGCCTCGGCCGCGGCGCCCGGTCGTCCTGGTAGCCCTCCCGCTCGCCGAGCGCGCGGAAAGCCCCTTGAGGATTTCGGTGTAGGTGAAAGGGAACTCGACGGCGAGAGTCCGGGCTTCGGCCGGAGTGATCGCCGGAGGGACGTTGCCCTCGCTCAGCTGAAGCATGACCTGGCGAAGCGTGAGACGCCTGCCTGACTCAACGCGCGCCAGCATCGGCGAGCGACCCCACTTCACGCACAGTTCAAGCGCCGTGCGGAAGAATTCGAGTGAGTTTAGATTGTCCATCACGTACCTCTTAAGTTCTAAGGTTGCTGATTAACCAGCCTTAGATTGAACCTAGAAACTCGAAGCGCCCTCCTCGACCGGCTCGGCCTCAAAGTCCGCCTCCATCTCGCCGTGTGAGAACCCGACCTTGATCGGGTTGTCCTCGCTGACTTCCCCCTTGCGCAACTCGGACGCCAGTAGCTCGATGATGCCGAGCGCCGTCCGCTCGTCGTTGATTAGCAGTAGCAGCACGTCGGGGCCGACGCGCGTGACGGACTCGATGCCCGGCTGTGCGCCCTGAACCGCCGTGAATGTGAACTGCCTGATAGACACGTCTCGGGTGACTCCTCGGAGGGGAAGGGAAGTGTCCCCCTGCCGGTGCCTGGCGCTACTTCTTCTTCCCGGCGCTCCGGGCGGACTTCTTGCTCGAACGGCCTGCCTTCGATGCGGAGCCGCCCTTTGCCGCTCGCCCGCCCTTCCTGGCAGCGCCCTTCTTCGACTTCGCCGCCTTCTTCGCCCACGGCCGCGGCTTCTTCTTCACGTCGCGCAGGCTCCCGCCCTCGCGGTTCACGCGCTTGGCGAGGCGGTTGTAGGCGGTCAGGTCGTCGCCCCCGCCCTCGATGGGGCGACGGCCACGCGGGTTACGGGTCTCGGCGTAAGTCTCGACGCTCTCGCGGTCGTACCACAAATCGCTGCCGATCTTACGCCCCTTGATGTGACCGAGGCCGAGCAGCTTCCGCACGGCGGCGAGGGTCGTAAAGCCCAAGATCGCCTGCGCTGCGCTGCCCGGAATCTCGCCCGGTCGCGGCGTCATTGCTTCTATACTCATCGGCTTCTGCTTTCTCTGCTTGGTTGCTGCCATCACATTTGCCTTCAAGGTGGAGTGTGGGATAAAGCGTTAGACAAATACACTTTAATGCCCGCATTCCACAAGCCCCGCCTCCCGCTCCGCGCCCCCGCCTGGCGGCGCTCGCGGGGAAGGGGACTGGCCCGGCGCTCGCGGCCACCCGGCCGCACCGAAAACCGAACCGTTCGCAATATACGCGCTAGGGAGTATAATTGTCAAACTCTTTTTCTCCCCCCGGCGCTCCGGCCGTCACTTTTCCTGTCGGCGGCGGCGGGTTCAGCCCCCGGCAGCTGCTTGCCGAAGTATTTGGAGACCGTTTTCCCCCTCCGGCCTCCGGCCTGGTAGCCGTACCAATAGGGGCCGTGCCCCTGGCCGCGCGAGCATTTGCAGGTCTTGGTCCCGCACCTGACGTACTCAAGCCGGTACGTCCACTCCCCCGACTGGCGTGAAGTCCCCGGCACTACCTCCCGCCTGCCCGCCCTCTTCGCCGGCGCCGGGTCCTCAACTGAGTCGAGACGGTCGTGAATCCAATCGCCGAGCGCGCGGAGATCCTTGAGGCTCAACCTCCCGGCCAACTGTTTCACCTGCGTCAGACTCATCTACGGGTTCTCCGGGGTCGGGCGGGGGCCGCCAGTGCGCCCCACGAACGCCCGATGCTCCCCTCAGTCCTCGGCCGCCGTCCTGTCCTCGTATTCGCCTTCAAGGTGCGCGTCCGGCGCTGCGTCGCCCTCTTCCAGCCT
>DASWNR010000499.1:0-14396 GCA_036399155.1 Pyrinomonadaceae bacterium | reverse complement strand
ACCCGGCCATCCTCGACCTCTTCCCGGCCGTCCCGTCGGTCTCCGCCCTCCAGGCTTTGAACATCCCGCAGACGACGAGGGCCATCGAGCAGGATCTGCGCGCGCCGTACTCGTACCAGGCCGCGCTCAGCATCGAGCGGCAGCTGCTGCGCAACACAACCTTCTCGGCCACGCTCGTCAGCGCGCGTTACATCCACCTGCTCCGCTCGCGCAACCTCAACGCCCCGCTGCCCGGCACCTTCGACCCCGAAGACCCCGACAGCGGCGTCCGCCCGTTCGCGGGCGGCAACATCTTCGGCTTCGAGTCGAGCGGCTGGCTGAACCAGACGCAACTGATCTTCAGCCTCAACAGCCGGCTCAACCCGAAGTTCTCCGTCTTCGCCAACTACACGCTGAACCGTTCGCGCGCGGACACGAACGGCTCGGGGTGGTTCCCCGCCGACAGCTACGACCTGAGCGGCGAGTACGGGCGGTCGCAGCTCGACGTGCGCCAGCGCTTCACCCTGGGCGGGAATTACGACGGCCCGTGGGGGCTGGCCTTCAACCCGCTCGTCGTCGCGCGCTCCGGCCTGCCCTTCAACGTCACGCTCGGGCGAGACCTCAACGGCGACACGATCTTTAACGAGCGCCCGGCCTTCGCCACCTCCGTCTCGGGGCCGGACGTCGTCCACACCGAGTACGGCAGCTTCAACATCGCGCCCGAACCGGGCCAGCCGCTCATCCCGCTCAACTACGCGACGGGGCCGGCCTTCCTCGCCGTCAACCTGCGGGTCACGAAGAATCACAGCTTCGGCGACGCGCCGCTCATACAGGGCGCGCAGGGCCAGCCCGCCAAGAGGGGCGACAAGCCTTACACCCTGACGTTCTCCGTGTCTTTCCAGAACCTCTTCAACCGCAACAACCCGGCCGTGCCCATCGGCAACCTGTCGTCACCCCTCTTCGGGCTCTCGAACGCCAGCGCGACCGAGGCCGGCGCGGCCAGCCCGAACAACAACCGCCGCATCAATCTCTCCGTGCGGCTATCGTTCTAACGCCGGCCGCTTCATCTGACGCAAAGCTCCGGGCCCAACCCCGCAAAGACCTCCGGGTTTCCGAACACAGGGTGGACGCCTTTCCATGTCGAAAAACAACATCGAAGCCATCTACGCCCTCTCGCCGATGCAGCAGGGGATGCACTTCCACACGCTGACGGCTCCGGAGTCGGGGGTCTACGTGCAGCAGTTCTGCTGCCGCCTGCGCGGCCCGCTCGACGAGGCGGCCTTCGAGCGTGCCTGGCAGCGGGTGGTCGAACGCCACTCCGTCCTCCGCACGGCCTTCGTCTGGAAGGGGCTAGAGAACCCGATGCAGGTCGTGCACCGGAAGGTGCGGCTCGACATCGAGAGGGACGACTGGGGCGGCGAGGACGAGGCGCTGCAAGGTGAGAAGCTCGCGCGCTACCTGGCCGCCGACCGCGCCCGCGATTTCGTCGCCACCCGCGCGCCGCTGATGCGCGTCAGCCTGCTGCGCCTCGGCGAGACCGAGCGCGTGATGGTCTGGACGCACCATCACATGCTGCTCGACGGCTGGTCGCTGCCGCTCCTGCTCGGCGAGTTGTTCACGCTCTACGGGGCCGAGCGCGCCGGCGCCGAGGCGCGACTTCCCGCGCCGCGCCCCTTCCGCGATTACATCCAATGGATCAAGCGGCAGGACGCGGGCGCCGCCGAGCGTTACTGGCGCGAGCGTCTGGAAGGCGTCGAAGGGCCGACGAAGCTGCCCGTCGAGTCGCCCCCGCAGGCTTCGTCGGCCGCCCCCGCCGAGTCCGACTACGTCGAGTTGCAGCTCAGGCTGACGGCCGACGCGACGCGGCGTCTGAACGAGTACGCCAAGCGGCACCGTCTGACCCTCAACACGCTGGCGCAGGGGGCGTGGGCTTACCTCCTGAGCCGCTACAGCGGGCAGGCCGAGGCCGTCTACGGCACGACCGTCAACGGACGGCCGACCGACCTCGCGGGCGCGGCCGAGATGGTCGGGCTGTTCATCAACACGCTGCCCCTGCGCGTCGGCTTCGACCCGCGCGCGCCGCTCGTCGAATGGCTGCGGGACATCCAGCGCCAGCAGGGCGAGAGCGAGCTTTACGCATATAACACGCTGGCGGACATACAGGGCTGGAGCGCGGTGCCGCGCGGCACGCCCCTGTTCGAGACGATTCTCGTCTTCGAGAACCTGCCCGTCGGCGAGGCCGCGCGGGCGGACCTCCTCGGCCTTGCCGTCGAGCAGGTGCAGCTCGTCGAGCACACCAACTACCCGCTTACGGCCGTCGCGGTTCCCGGCGCGGAGCTGACGCTCCTGCTCTCCTCCGACACGCGGCGCTTCGACGCGGACGCGAGCCGGCGCATCCTGCGCCACTGGGCGACGGCGCTCGAAAGCATCGCCGACGAGGCCGCCTCCGCCGTCGGCGACCTGCGGCTCCTAACCGCGGAAGAGGGGCGGCAACTGCTTTCGGATTGGAGCGGCGGGGCGCGCCCCTACCCGGCCGACAGGTGCGTCCACCAACTCTTCGAGGAGCAGGCCGCCAGAATCCCGAGCCAGCTCGCGGTCGTCTCAGAAACCGAGCAGTTGACCTACAGCGAGCTTAACCGCCGCGCCAACCAGCTGGCGCACCTGCTGATCTCTTCGGGCGTCGGGGCGGAGACGCGCGTCGGGGTGTGTCTGGAAAGGTCGCCGCTGATGCTCGTCGGCCTGCTGGGCGTGCTCAAGGCCGGCGGGGCTTACGTGCCGCTCGACCCCAAATACCCCGCCGAGCGGCTGGCCTACATGCTCGCCGACAGCGACGTTCACCTGCTCGTCACGCAGCGGCTGTTCGCCGACTCTCTGCCCGTCCCGCACGGGGCCGCGCTCGTCCTTCTGGACGACGAGGAGTCGGGCTGCGCGTCGCAGCCGGCCGACGACCCCGCGCCCCGCGCCGTGCCGGACAACCTGGCCTACGTCATCTACACCTCCGGCTCGACGGGCAACCCGAAGGGCGTCGCCGTCAGGCATCAGGGCGTGGTCAACTACACGTCCGTGATGATCGAGCGGATCGGGCTCAACGAAGCGAGCCGCTTCCTGCAATTCGCCTCGCTCAGTTTCGACGCCTCGGTCGTGCAGATCTACCCCACGCTGTTGAGCGGCGCGACGCTGGTGACGCACCGCGCCCCGGCCGAAATCCCCAACCTCGACCTGCTCGCGTACTGCGAGGAGAAGGGCGTCACGGTTCTAGACCTGCCGGCGGGCTTCTGGCAGCAGTGGGTCGAAGAGGTGCTGGCGCATAACCGGAAGCTGCGCGCGCAGTTCGAGGTCTACATGACGGGCGGCGACAAGACCTCGCCGCAGACGCTCCACAAGTGGGCCTCGATGTCGCAGGCCAACGCGCTCTTCATCTCCTCCTACGGGCCGACCGAGGGCACGGTCGGGACGACGCTCTTCACCACGACGCGCGACGAAGTCCTCAACGGTCAGGCGAGCGACGTGAGCATGGGCCGGCCGCTGGCGAACACGCGCGTCTACGTCCTCGACCCGCGGGACTGGCGTCCCGTCCCCGCGGGCGTGCCGGGCGAGCTGTTCATCGGCGGCGCGGGCGTGACCAGAAACTACCTCAACGCGCCGGCCCTGACGGCGGAAAAATTCGTGCCCGACCCCTTCGGCGGCGAGCCCGGCGGGCGCCTGTATCGGACGGGCGACCTGGTGCGCCCGCGGCCCGGCGGCGAGCTGGAGTTCCTCGGCCGTATAGACCAGCAGGTCAAGATCAGGGGCGCGCGCATCGAGCTGGGCGAGGTCGAGGCCGCGCTGAAGGAGCACCCGTCGGTCAGGGAGTGCGTGGCGCTCGTCGGCTCCGACGGCGCGGGCGACAAGCATCTGGTCGGTTACCTGACGCTCGACGCGGAGGAGACGCCGACGCCGGCCTCGCTGCGGCAGTTCTACAGGAAGCGGCTGCCCGAGCACATGGTGCCGACGGCCTTCGTCGTGCTGGCCGAGATGCCGCTCACGCCGAACGGCAAGATTGACAAGCAGAAGCTGCTTGAGATGGCCCCGGCCGACCCGGGATTGTCGAACGACTACGTCGCGCCGCGCACGGCCGTCGAAGAGACGCTCGCGGCCGTCTGGCGCGACGTGCTCAAGGCCGAGCGCGTGGGCGCGCACGATAATTTCTTCGCGCTCGGCGGCCACTCGCTGATCGCCACGCAGCTCATCTCCCGCGTGCGCGACGTGTTCCACGTCGAGGTGCCGCTGTCCTCCCTGTTCGAGCAGCCGACGGTGGCCGAGCTGGGGCGCGTCGTGCAGGAGGCTTTGCAGCGCGGCGGCGGGCAGCAGGGCGCGCCGCCCTTGCAGCGCGAGCCGCGCCCGGCCCGCCTGCCGCTCTCATACGCGCAGGAGCGACTTTGGTTCATCGAGCAGTTGGAGGGCGGCACGCCCATCTTCAACCTCATGGGCGTCGTCAACCTCACGGGCCGACTCGACACCGCCGCGCTTGAGCAGAGCCTGAACCGCGTCATCGAGCGGCACGAGTCTTTGCGCACGAAGTTCGGCGCGGTCGACGGCGTGCCCGTGCAAATCGTGCTCGACGAGCGGCCCATCTCGGTGGCCTTCACGCCGTCGGAGGCGGCGACGGGCGGCGAGCGGCAGGCCGTCGTGCGGCAGTCGATTCAGGACGAGGCCGCGCGCCCCTTCGACCTCGCGGCCGAGCCGCTGGTGCGCGCGACGCTGCTCGGCTTCGACGAAGGCCACCACACGCTGATTCTGACCATGCACCACATCGTCAGCGACGGCTGGTCGGTCGGCGTCCTCATCCGCGAGGTCGTGGCGCAGTACCACGCGCTGGTCGAAGGCCGCCCGGCGGCCGTCGCGCCCCTGCCCGTGCAGTACGCCGACTACGCGCTGTGGCAAAGGAAGTGGCTGGTCGAGCAGGCGCTCGAAAGCGAGCTGGCTTACTGGCGCGGGCAGTTGGAGGGGGCGCCGCCCATTCTGGAACTCCCGCCGGACTTCCCGCGCCCGCCGCGTCAGACCTACGCCGGGGCGCAGGAGCTGGTCGAGCTTGAGCCGGAACTGCTCGCCGCGCTCAAGAGGCTCGCGCGGCAGGAAGGCGCCACGCTCTTCATGGTCCTGCTGGCCGCCTTCAAGTCGCTCATCTACCGCTACCTGCGGCGGGACGACATCGTCGTCGGGACGCCGGTCGCCGGCAGGCAGCAGACCGAGACGGAGTCGCTCATCGGCTTCTTCCTCAACACGCTGGTGCTGCGCACGGACCTTTCGGGTAAGCCCGACTTCCGCACCGTGCTGCGTCGCGTGCGCGAGGTCTGCCTCGGGGCCTACGCGCACCAGAACGTCTCCTTCGAGCGTCTGATCGAGGAGCTACAGCCGGAGCGCGAGCAGAGCCGCTCGCCGCTCGTCCAGGTCATCTTCAACATGCTCAACCTGGCCGAGGAGCAGGCGCAACTGCCCGGCCTGACGATCGAGGGCGTCGCCCCCGAAGACCAGTGGTCGAGGTTCGACCTCACGCTCTACGCGGGCGAGCGCGACGGCGTGCTGTTCCTCAACGCCGTCTACAACCGCGACCTCTACGCGGCCGAGACCATCCGGCGGCTGCTCAAACATTACGTCAACCTGCTGGGCTCGGTCGCCGAGCGGCCCGAACAGTCTCTCGACTCCGTCTCGTTCCTGACGGCCGAAGAGACGGTGGCGCGCGAGCAGGGCAACCGCGTCCGCCCGCGACAGGCGTTCACGGAGTTCGTGCCGCAGGCCGTCGAGCAGTCCATCCCCGAGCGCTTCGAGACGCAGGCCGAACTCTACCCGCAAAAGGTCGCGCTCAAGTCGAGCCGGCACGAGCTGACCTACCAGGAGTTGAGCCTGGAGGCCGCGCGCGTCGCCTCGGTGCTGCGGCAGGAGGGCGGGCAGGCGGGCGACGGCGTCGCGCTGCTCTTCAACCACGAGGCCCCGCTGGTCGCGGCCATACTCGGCGCGCTGAAGGCCGGCAAGCAGTACGTGCCGCTCGACCCGACGCACCCGGCGCAGCGGCTGGTCGATATCCTGGCCGACGCCGACTGCGAGGCGCTGCTGACCGAGGAGGCGAACCTCCCGCGCGCCGAGCTGCTCGCGCGGAGGCTCGCCGCGCGTGGCGCGCGGCCCCTGCGCGTGCTCAACGTCGAGCGGCTCGGGGAGACGCTGGCGATCATCGAGCCCGCGCCGAAGGTCTGGCCCGAAGCCCTCGCCTACCTGCTCTACACCTCGGGCTCGACGGGCGCGCCCAAAGGCGTGATGCAGAACCACCGCAACGTGCTGCACCACACGCGCGCCTACACCAACGCGCTCCACCTCGGCGCGGAAGACAGGCTGCTGCTCATCGCCTCTTACACGTTCGACGCCGCCGTGATGGACATCTACGGCGCGCTGCTCAACGGCGCGACCCTCTACCTCTACGACCTGAAGCGCGAGGGCTTCGAGGCGATGGCGGGCTACGTGCGCGAGAGCGGCATCACGGTCCTGCACTGCACTCCGACCGTCTTCCGACATTTCGTCGCGCACCTCGCGGACGGCGAGCGTCTGGAGGGCGTGCGGCTGCTCGTGCTCGGCGGCGAGCAGTCCCACGCGGAAGACTTCGCGGCCTTCAAAAAGCACTTCGCCGAAGGCTGCCTGATGGTCAACGGCTTAGGCCCGACCGAGTCGACCCTCGCGCTCCAATACTTTCTCGATCACGACTCGGAGCTGCGCCGGCAGACCATCCCGGTCGGGTACCCCGTGGCCGACACGGAGCTGCTGCTGCTCGACGAAGAGGGGGAAGAGTCGGGGCTCTACGGCATCGGCGAGATTGCCATCCGCAGCGCGCACCTCGCGCTCGGCTATTGGCGACAGCCGGAGCTGACGGCCGAAGCCTTCCTGCCGGCCGAAGGCGCTCCCCTGAAGCGCCTCTACCGCACGGGCGACATCGGCCGCCGGCTCGGCGACCAGAGCGTCGAGTTCCTCGGGCGGAAGGACTTCCAGATTAAGATTCACGGGCAGCGGGTCGTCTTCGGCGAGATCGAGGCGCGGCTGAGCGCGCTGCCGGAAGTACAGGCGGCGGCCGTCGTCCCGCAGACCGACGCGGCCGGCGAGCATCACCTCGTCGCCTACCTCGTCGGGGCGCCCGACGCCGAGCTGCAAACCGCGCTCATCCGCCAGTCGCTGCGCGACACGCTGCCGGAGTTCATGATTCCCAGAGCCTTCGTCGTCCTCGAACAGTTGCCGCTGACGGGGACGGGCAAAGTCAACCGCAAGGCCCTGCCGCCCGTCGACCTCGAACGGCGCGAGAGCGAGCAGGCCCTCGCCGCCCCGCGCACGCCCATCGAAGAGATTCTGGCCGGCGTCTGGCGCGACGTGCTGCGCCGCGAGAGCGTCGGCATCAACGAGGACTTCTTCGCCATCGGCGGCCACTCGCTGCTGGCGACGCAGGTGGTCAGCCGCGCGGCCCGCAATTTCGGCGTCCACCTCGAACTGCGCGAAGTCTTCGAGCGCCCGACCATCGCGCAGCTCGCCGAGAGGGTTCTGGAGCTTCACCGCCTGAAGACGCGCGGCCACGTCGAGCCCATCCAGAGGGTGTCGCGCGAGGGGCAGTTGCCGCTGGCGAACGCGCAGAAGCGGCTCTGGTTTATCAACCAGTTGGAGCCGGGCAACCCGGCCTACAACATGGCGATGGGGTTCCGCCTGACGGGCCGTCTCGACGAGGGCGCGCTCGAATGGTCTCTGAACCAGCTCGTCGTGCGCCACGAGACTCTGCGGACGACCATCGGCACGGACGGCGGGCGCCCCTTCCAGTCCGTCGGCGAGCCCGCGACGCTGTCGCTCAACGTCGTGAGGCTGGGCGACGCGCCCGAAGAGGAGAGGGAAGCCGCGGCCCGCGAAATCATCAGGCGGGAGGTGGGCCAACCCTTCGACCTCGCGGCCGGGCCGCTCTTCCGCCACCTGGTCGTGAGCCTCGACGCCGAGCGACACTTCCTCTGGCTCACGCTTCACCACATCATCTGCGACGGGTGGTCGCTGGGCGTCATCATCCGCGAGCTGACGAGCCTCTACTCGGCGCGCGTCGCGGGGCTCACGCGACAGCTCCCGGCCCTGCCGATTCAGTACGCCGACTTCGCCGTCTGGCAGAGCCGCTGGCTCAGCGACGAGGCGCTCAAGACGGAGGTCGAGTACTGGAAGGCGCAACTCGGCGAAGACTTCATCGCGCTCAACCTCCCGCTCGACTACCCGCGCTCTTCCGAGATGACGTTCCGCGGCGCGCACCTGAGCCTGAGCTTCTCGCAGGAGCTGACCGACGGCCTCCGGCGGCTGAGTCAGCAGCTCGGCAGCACGCTCTTCATGACGGTGCTGACGGCTTGGAAAGTCCTGCTCGCAAGGTACTGCGGGCAGACCGAGATCGTCGTCGGGACGCCCGTCGCCGGGCGCACCGCGCCCGAGACCGAGTCGCTCGTCGGGATGTTCGTCAACACACTCGTCCTGCGCACGTCGCTCGACCACAACCCGCCTTTCGCCGAAGCCCTGCGGCGCGTCAAGAAGGTCTGCCTTGAGGCTTACGCGCACCAGGATTTGCCGTTCGAGGAGCTGGTGAGCATCCTGCAACCGACGCGCGACCTGAGCCGCGTGCCGCTCTTCGAGATCATGTTCAACTGGCTCAGCTTCGCCGAGCGCTCGCAGGACATCGCCGCCACGGCCGGCGGGCTGGCCGAGGCCGGGCTCACGCTCCAGCCGCTGGCGGTCGAGAATAGCTTCTCGAAGTTCGACATGTCCGTAATCCTCGGCGAGCGGCCCGACGGCATGTCTGGCACCATCGAGTTCAACACCAACCTCTTCGCGCCGCAGACCATCGAGCGGCTGATCGCAAACTTCGGCCGGCTCCTCGAAAGCGTCGTCAGAGAGCCGGGCGAGCGCATCGAGCACCTGCCGCTGCTGACCGAGGCCGAGCGCGCCGCCGTGCTCTACGGCTGGAATCGGACGGCGGCCGACTACCCGGCGGACTTGTGCGCGCACCAGTTCTTCGAGCTTCAGGCGCGGCGCACGCCCGACGCGACCGCGCTCGTCTTCGGGGAGCAGACCCTCAGCTATCGCGCGCTCAACGAGAGCGCCAACCGCCTCGCGCACTACCTGCGCAGGGCCGGCGTCGGCCCGGAGGTGCTGGTCGGCATCTCGCTGGAGAGGTCTCCGCAGATGGTCGTCGCCCTGCTCGGCGTGTTGAAGGCGGGCGGCGCGTATGTGCCGCTCGACCCGGAGTACCCGGAGGCGCGACTGAACTACGTGGCGGTCGACGCGGGCGTCAAGGCCCTGCTCACGACCGAGGGCGTGGCCGCCAAATTCGCCTCCGTCAAGACGAACCTCATCCGACTGGACGCGGCCGCCGCGGAGATCGCCGCCGAGTCGTGTGAAGACCCGCCGAACCTGACCGCGCCCGACAACCTGCTCTACATGATTTACACCTCCGGCTCGACGGGGCGGCCGAAGGGCGCGATGAACACGCACCGCGGCGTGTGCAACCGGCAGTTCTGGAAGCAGCGGCAGTACTCGTTGGTAGCCTCGGACAGCCTCTTGCAGTTGGCCTCGTTCGGTTTCGATTTCTCGGTCTGGGAGATACTCGGCACACTGGCCGCGGGCGCGCGGCTCGTGATTCCCGAGCCCGGCATCCAGCGCGACCCGGCGCGGCTCGTCTCGCTGATTCAGAGCGCGGGCGTCACCGTCATTCACTTCGTCCCTTCGCTCCTCAACGCCTTTCTCGCGCAGGAGGGCGTCGGGCAGTGCCGCGGCCTGCGGCTCGTGCTGGCCGGCGGCGAGGCGCTGCCGTTCGAGCTTCAGGAGAGGTTCTTCGCGTCGCTGCCGGCGAAGCTGGTCAACCAGTACGGGCCGACCGAGGCGTCCATCGACGTGACCTTCTGGGACTGCGAGCGGGATTCGCAGACGCGCAGGGTGCCCATCGGGCGCCCCAACGCCAACAACCGCGTCTACGTCTTAGACCGGCACTTGCAGCCGGTGCCGGTCGGCGTCGGCGGCGAGTTGTACATCGGCGGCGCGGGCGTAGGTCGCGGCTACTGGTCGCGCCCCGGGCTGACGGCCGAGAAGTTCCTGCCCGACCCGTACGGCTCGGAGCCCGGCGCGCGGATGTACCGCACGGGCGACCTCGCGCGCTTCGTGCAGGACGGCGCGCTGGAGTTTCTGGGCCGGGTTGACCATCAGGTCAAGGTGCGCGGCTTCCGCATCGAGCTGGGCGAGATAGAGGCCGCGCTCGCGGAGTGCGCGGCCGTCGCCGAGGCCGCCGTGCTCTTTCGCGAAGAGCCGGGCGGCGAGCGGCGCGTGGTGGCTTACGTCGTGCCGCGGCCGGGCCACGACTTCAACGTCATGCAACTGCGCGAAGACCTCGGCCGGAGCCTGCCCGACCACATGATTCCCGCCGCCTTCGTCCGCATGGAGGCGATGCCGCTGCTGCCGAGCGGGAAACTGGATCGCAACGCGCTGCCCGCGCCGGGTGGCGGCGGCGGGGCCGAACTCGGCGAAGGCTACGCGCCGCCGACCAACGAGGTGGAGGAGCGGCTGGCGGAAGTCTGGGCCAGCGTCCTTAACATCGAGCGCGTCGGCGTCCGCGACAACTACTTCGCCCTCGGCGGCGATTCGATTCTCAGCATCCAGATCGTGGTGCGCGCCAAAGAGGTCGGGCTGCACTTCAACCCGCGGCAGATGTTTCAGCACCAGACGATAGCCGAGCTGGCGACCGTCACGTCCTTCAACCCGCCGGTCAGCGCCGAGCAGGGAACCTTGAGCGGCCCCGTGCCTCTGCTCCCGATTCAGCTCGATTTCTTCGAGCGCCGGCTGCCCGAACAGCACCACTTCACGCAGGCGTTGATGATCGACCCCGGCGCGGAGGTTGACGTGGCCGCGGCGAGGCGCGCGGTGGAGGCTTTGCTCGCCTTCCACGACGCCCTGCGCATGCGCTTCCGCCAGACCGGAGACGGCTGGCAACAGTCCTACGCCGCGGCCGAAGAGCACGACGTGTTCGCCTTCCACGATTTGAGCGACGCGCCGGCCGAGACCGGCGCGGCGACGTTCGCCGAACTCGTGGACGCGGCCCAGCGCAGCCTCGACCTTGAGGCGGGGCCGCTCTTCCGCGCGGCGCTGTTCAAACTCGGTGCTGACAAGGGCTGGCGTCTGTTGCTCGTCGCACACCACCTTGTCGTGGACGGCGTCTCGTGGCGCGTGGCGGCCGACGACTTGTGGAACGCATACCAGCAGGCGGCGCGCGGCGAGGCCGTAGACCTCGGCCGGAAGACCAGCTCTTACCGGCAGTGGGCCGCGAAGCTGCGCGAGGCGCGTCCGACGGCCGAGGTGCGCGAGGCGGCCGCGTACTGGTTGCGGCAGGGCGGGCTCAGCCAGTCCCCGTGGCCGGTCGAGCGGCCGGACGGTCGTAACGAAGAGGCGCAGGTCGCGCGCGTCCGGCGCAGGCTGGACGCGGCCGAAACCGCGTCGCTCTTAAAAGACGTGCCGCAGGCTTACGGGTTGCAGATTACGGAAGTCCTGCTCGCGGCGTTCGGCGAGGCCGTGCGCGCGTGGGGCGGGGCCGGGCGCGTGCTGGTCGCGGTCGAGAATCACGGGCGCGACGAGCCGGGGGCGGGGCTCGACCTGACGCGCACGGTCGGCTGGTTCACGACCGTCACCCCGCTGCTCGTGGACGTGAGCGGGGCCGATGCGTTGTGGGAGAGAGTCCGCCGCGGCGGCGCGGGCCTGCGCGGCGCGGTCGAAGCCGGTTGGAGTTTCAGACGCCTCCGGTACCTCGACCCGGCGGGTGGCGAGGCCGAGCGCCTGCGGCTCGAATGGGAGCCCGCCGTGAGCCTCAACTATCTCGGCCAGGTGAAGGCGATGGGCCGCGGCGAGCGCGAGTGGGCCGTCGCGGAGGAGAGCGTCGGGGCCGGGCGCAGCGAGCGCGGGGCTCGCCGTTACGAGTTGGATGTCACGCTCGTCGTCGTCAAAGACGAGCTGGAAATCACCCTCGCCTACGGCGGCGAACGCTACGGCGCAGAGCGCATGGAGGCGCTGGCCGCGGCCTACGTGTCGGCGCTGCGGCAGGTGGTGGCGTCGCGCGGCGAAGTCACGCCGGGCGCGGGCGAAGAGCCGGCGCGCGGCGAGTCGCTCGCGCAGTTGAACCAGCAGCAGTGGGACGAGCTGGTCGAGGAAGTCGAGTTTGAATACTGAAGGCGCGGCGGGAGGTGTTTATGGACTTTCGGAAATTCAAGCCGCGCCCCGTCCGGCTCTCGCTGGGCGAGCTGGTGCAGGCGAGACAGCTCGAAGACGGGAGGGCGTTGCCCGTGGCGCTGATTCCGTCGCAGCCGGACGTGAGGCTCGCGGAGTGGGCGGCGCAGAGCGTCGATTTCATCGAAGACCACCTCGGGCGGGCGGGCGCGGTGCTCTTCCGCGGCTTCGGCATCAACACGCCCGAACTCTTCGGCGAGGTCGTCAGGGCCGTCACGCCGCGTCTGCTCACGTACACCGAACGCTCGACGCCGCGCACCGCCGTCGGCGGGGATATTTACACGGCGACCGAGTACCCGGCCGACCGGCAGATTCCCCTGCACAACGAGAACTCTTACTCGCACGCCTTCCCGCGCCGGCTCTGGTTCTGTTGCCTACAGCCCGCGGAGCGGGGCGGGGAGACGCCGCTCGCGGACAGCCGCGAAGTCCTGCGCCGCCTCAGGCCGCAGGTCACGGCGCGCTTCGTCGAGGCGGGCGTGATGTACGTGAGGAACTACGGTCAGGGCATCGACCTCGATTGGCAGACCGTCTTCCAGACCTCCTCGCGCGCCGCCGTCGAAGAGTACTGCCGCGGGGCCGGCATCGAGTTCGAGTGGGGGGGCGGCGAGCGTCTGCGGACTCGTCAGGTGCGCCCGGCGGTTCAGGTCGCGCCGGAGACGGGCGAGCCCGTGTGGTTCAATCAGGCACACCTCTTCCACGTCTCCGGTCTGGACAAAGAGGTGCGCGAAGACCTCCTGCGAACCACGGCCGAGGAAGACCTCACGCGGAACGCATTTTACGGCGACGGCTCGCCCATCGCCGAAGAGACGCTCGAAGAGATTCGCCGCGCCTACGCGGAGTGCGCCGTGGCGTTCCCGTGGCAGCGCGGCGACGTGCTGCTGGTCAACAACCTCCTGACCGCGCACGGCCGCAACGCCTTTCAGGGCGCGCGCCGCGTGCTGGTCGCCATGGCCGACCAACGGCTCTCGGCCCCGGCCGGCGAAACCGCCCGGGCATGAGCTTCCAACCCCCCGGGTCTACCCACCGAAATAAATCGCACTGCGCTGAAGTCAAGGGGTCTTTAACGTGAAAACACCGGCGAGCGAAAAGGCGCAAAACATCGAGGCCGTCTACCCGCTGTCACCTTTGCAGCAGGGCATGATCTTTCACAGCCTCTTTGCCCCCGGCTCGGGCGTCTACATCGAACAACTGAACTGCCGCTTCCACGGCGAACTCGACGCGGAGGCTTTCCGAATGGCGTGTCAGGCGGTGGTTGACCGTCACGCCATCCTGCGGACGGCTTTCGTCGGCGAGAGTCAGGGCGAGCTGATGCAGGTCGTCGTCAAGCGCGTCAAGCTTCCGTTCGAGGTGCTGGACTGGAGCGGGCTGTCGGACGGGCAACAGCAATCGAGACTCGAAGAGCTGCAACAGGCCGACCGCGCGGAGGGTTTCAAACTCGCGCGCGCCCCCCTGATGCGGCTGCGCCTGATACGGCTGGGCGAGGGGCTGCACCACTTCGTCTGGAGTCACCACCACCTGCTGCTCGACGGCTGGTCTGTGCCGCTCGTGATGCGCGAGGTGCTGGGCGGCTACGAGTCGTTCCGGCGTGGGGTGACTCCGGCGTGGCCCGAGGCGCGACCCTACCGCGATTACATCGCGTGGCTGGGGCGGCAGGACATGGCGGCGGCGCGCGGCTACTGGGAGCGGACGCTGGCGGGCGTCTCGGGCGCGACCCGACTTGGCCTCAGTTGGGCGCAGGGCACGGGGCGCGCGGGCGCGGGCGAGCGGCGTGTGAGGCTGACGGCGGAGGAGAGCGAGGTGGTGCGGCGCGCGGCGCAGGCCATGCAGGTCACCGTCAACACACTCGTGCAGGGCGCCTGGGCCTTGCTGCTGTCGCGTTTGAGCGGCGAGGCCGAAGTTATCTACGGGGTGACGGTGAGCGGGCGGCCTGCGGAGCTGGAAGGCGTGGGCGAGATGGTCGGGCTCTTCATCAACAGCCTGCCGGCGCGGGTGCATGTCGAGCCCGATTGGGGGGTGGGCGAGTGGCTGCGCGGGGTGCAGGAGGCGCAGGCCGAGGGGCGGCAGTACGAGTACAGCCCTCTGCAGGAGGTGCAGAGGTGGGCCGGGGTGGGAGGGGGCGGGCG
>DASWNR010000498.1:0-5677 GCA_036399155.1 Pyrinomonadaceae bacterium | reverse complement strand
GTACTGAGTGCTGAGGACTGAGGACTGAGTGAAGACAAGAGACTTCTTAACACTCAGTCCTCAGCACTCAGTACTCCCTTCCGAGGAGTGAGCGCCTTGACCATCTGTCCATGCTGCGGCGCGAGTTGTGAGGGCGGGTTCGGCGAAGGGTGCGGCGCGTGCGGCGCGCGCGCGGTCGGGCCGCCGCTGGCGCGACCCGAGCGCGTGCTGCCGGGCTACGGCCACGCGCTGGCCATCTCGGCCGCCGGGCTCCTGTTGACGTGCGCGTTCGCGGGCTCGGCCGCCGACTCGCTGCTCCGGTTCGACGAGTTCTCGCTCGACGCGAAGACGCTTCTGCGCGCGGCCGAGACCGCCGCGTGGCGTCTGAAGTGGACGGCGCTCCCGGGCGGCCTCGCGCTCTCGGCCTTATGCCTCTGGCTTCACGCGCGGATGCGCCGCGAGCCGGCGCGCTTCGTCGGCCACGCGCACGCTCGCGCGGGGCTGGCGTTGACCTTCGCCGTCTCGCTGCTGCTGCCCGCGCTCGTCGGCGTGACCGTCCCCGAGCGCCTTCACATGCGTGAACTCGCGCGCCGCTCGGCCGAGAACGCCTTGCTCTACGAGACGGACCTCGCGCTGACGCGCTACCGCAAGCGCTTCGGCAGCTACCCGGCCGCGCTCACGGACCTGCGAAGGCTCGAAGACCCCGACGGCTCAATCGCGCGCCTGCTCGCGGTCGTCGCGCCCGGCGAGTACAAGCCGGAGACGGACGTCGCCTCGCTCACGACCGCGCGCGGGAAGTCGCGTGGCCGGCGTCGCGTCAGCGCGGTGCGCGCGTCGTCCGCGGTGGACTCGCCCGACGCGGGGCTCGTCCTGACCAACTACGCGCTGGCGCTGCCCGGCCGCGACCTCGTGCTCGGCACGGCCGACGACCTCTACATACGCGACGGGCGCATCCTCGACGCGGCACCGACGCCGGCCGCGAGCGCGGGGGCGGTCATCGCCGCCTCGCCGACGCCCGCGCTGCGGCGCGCGAACTGAGCCGGCGCGCACGACCCCTTTACGAAGTTTATGGGACTCCGCGACATCTTCAAGCGCAAGAAGCCCGACGGCGAGGCCGAACGCCGCACGGCTCTCCTGCGCGCCGGCCGCATCACGGAGGGCTCCATCTTCGACGTCATCACGGACGAGGGCGGCGGCATCACACACGTCTTCTACAACTACGAGATCAACGGCGTCGAGTACGAGTCCTCGCAGCCGCTCGACACAGAACAACGCACGCGCGCGGGCGACTACTTCCCCGGCGCGCGCGTCACCGTCCGCTTCAACCCACGCCAGCCCGGCAACTCGGTCGTCGTGTAAACCAGTAGTCAGTAGAAGAATCTTCGCTCGCCTCACGCGGGCACGGGCGGCAGCAGTCACTTGCAAAACTACTATCTACTGACTACTGTCTACCGACTACTCTGCTTATGTTCAAAAAGATTCTCATCGCCAACCGGGGCGAGATAGCGGTGCGGGTTCTGCGCGCGTGCCGCGAGATGGACATCTCGCCGGTCGCTGTCTACTCGGAGGCGGACGCGGCGGCGCTGCACGTCCGGCTCGCCGACGAGGCTTACCTGTTGGGGCCCGCGCCGTCGGCCGAGAGCTACCTGCGGATGGATCGCGTCATCGAGATTGCGCTGCGCTGCGGGGCGGAGGCCATCCACCCGGGCTACGGCTTCCTGTCGGAGAACGCCGCGTTCGCGCGCGCGGTCGTCGGGGCCGGGCTGGTCTTCATCGGCCCCGGCCCCGAGTCGATGGAGCTGATGGGCTCGAAGACGAGCGCGCGCCGCGCGGCGGAGGCGGCGGGCGCTCCCGTCGTGCCGGGCACGAACACGCCGCTCGACTCGGTAGACGAGGCGCGCGAGACGGCCGCGCGCGTCGGCTACCCCGTCATGCTCAAGGCGGCGGCCGGCGGCGGCGGCAAGGGGATGCGCCTCGTCGCGTCCGAGGCGGAGATGCCTTCGGCCTTCGAGACGGCGCGCTCCGAGGCCGCCTCGGCCTTCGGCGACCCGTCTGTCTACATCGAGAAGGCGGTCGAGCGTCCGCGCCACATCGAGATACAGGTCTTTGCCGACACGCACGGCAACACAGTCCACCTCGGCGAGCGCGAGTGCTCCATCCAGCGCAGACACCAGAAGGTCATCGAGGAGTGCCCCTCGCCCATCAACGACGCCAGCTTGCGCGAGGCGATGGGCGAGGCCGCCGTCCGCATCGCGCGCTCCGCGAATTACGTCGGCGCGGGCACCGTCGAGTTCCTCGTCTCGGACGTGACGCGCGACTTCTTCTTCCTTGAGATGAACACGCGCTTGCAGGTCGAGCACCCCGTGACCGAACTCGTCACCGGCTTCGACCTCGTGCGCGAGCAGATACGCGTCGCGGCCGGGCTGCCGCTCTCTTTCACGCAAGGGGAGGTGCGTCTGACGGGTCACGCCGTCGAGTGCCGCGTCTACGCCGAAGACCCGGAGCAGAACTTCATGCCGAGCCCGGGACTCATCACGGCACTGCGCGTGCCCTCGGGGCCTTCGGTGCGCGACGACGGCGGCGTCTACGAGGGCGCGGAGGTCTCCATCTACTACGACCCGATGATCTCGAAGCTCGCCACGTGGGGGCGCACGCGCGCGGAGGCCGTCGAGCGGATGCGGCGCGCGCTAGACGAGTACGCGGTCGGCGGCATCAAGACCACGCTCCCCTTCTTCCGCGAGGTGATGCGCGACGAGGAGTTCATCGCCGGGCGACTCGACACGGGCTTCATCTCCCGCTTCAACGAGCGCCGCGCCGCCGCCGCCGACACAAAGACCGAAGCCGACCCCGAAGAGACCGCGCGCCGCGACGCGGCCCTCATCGCCGCCGCGCTCGCCTACGCCGAGCCCGCGCGCAACAACCCCCAAACACACACACAGCCCGCCGCCCCCAGCCGCTGGAAACTCGCCGGCCGCGCCGCGCTGCACGGGTCGAGGTTTTAAGGCGGGCGGTTTGCACGAAAACGCCCTTGTGAGAAACTTGCGCCGGAGGAGCGGGCATGAGCGATCAGGAACTGCTGGAGCGAATCACCCTCAACCCGAAAGTGTTGGCCGGCAAGCCGGTTATCAAAGGCACCCGCCTGTCCGTCGAATACGTGCTTAATCTCCTGGCTCACGGGGCGACGAGCGAAGAAATCCTAAGCGAGTACGAGGGGCTCACGCCGGAAGACATCCGCGCCTGCTTCCTGTTCGCAATGAAATCGCTGGGCGAGACGGACTTCATGCCGCTGACGGTCGAGGCCGCTTAGGGTGCGCTTTCTTGTGGACGAATGCACGGGGCCGAGGGTGGCCGCGTGGCTGCGCGGTCAGGGACACGAAGTCTTCTCGGTGTTTGAAGAGGCACGGGGAGCGGAAGACGACGAGGTCATCAGCAAGGCACACGCCGAGGGCTGGATACTCGTCACAAACGATAAGGATTTTGGCGAGAAGGTGTACCGGGAACGACGCCCGCACAGGGGCGTCATTTTCATGCGTCTCGGGGACGAGCGAGCCGCTAATAAGATTGAAGTCCTCCGGCGCTTGCTGAGCGGATACGCAGACAAATTGACGGACAGGTTCGTCGTGGTCACGGACGCGCGTGTGCGTTTCGCACGTTCATGACCGACTGCCAAGCGTGACGGCGCTGCCTTGTATGAGACTCAACGCGGAGATTGACGGCGAGAAGGTCGCGCTCGAAGTGAGGCGCGAGGGCGGGCGCGTGTTCGCGGAGGTGGGCGGGCGCCGGTACGAGTTGGAGGCGCGTCGTGTGGGGGAGGGCGAGTACCTTCTGACGCACGGGGGGCGCGTCTACGAGTGCCGCGTCGGGGCCGAGGCGGGCGGGGGCGGGAGTTTGCGCGTGTCGGTGGGCGCGCGCGAGTACGGCGTGACGTTGACCGACCCGAAGCACCTGCGCGCCGCGGGCGCGGCCGGCGACGCGCACGGCGGGCGGGCGCAGATTAAAGCTCCGATGCCCGGCAAGGTCGTGCGCGTGCTGGTCGAAATGGGCCAGGCGGTCGAGGCGGGTCAGCCGGTCGTCGTCGTCGAGGCGATGAAGATGCAGAACGAGCTGAAGTCGCCCAAGTCCGGCACCGTCGTCGAACTCCGCGCGGAGCCCGGCTCGACCGTCAACGCCGGCGACGTGCTCGCCGTCATCGAATGAAGACCGAAGACCTGCGCGTCATCCTCTGGGACATCGACGGGACGCTGGTGCGTTCGCACCGCCACGGGTTCTTCAAGGACTACATGACGCCGGTGCTGCTGCGCGTGTTCGGCACCGCCGGGCGGCTCGAAGAGATCGGCGCGTCGGGGATGACCGACTTGCAGATAGTCTCGGAGGCGCTGCGCGACGAAGGCTTCACGCCCGAGCAAGTGCGCGAGCGCGCGGCCGAATTGACGCCGCTCTGCCTCGAAGGGCTGGAGCGGCTGACGCGCGCCGAGGAGATCTTCTACGCGCTGCCCGGCGCGCGCGAGGCGCTCGAAGCGTTGGAAGGCTCGCCGCGCTACCTCAACTCGCTTCTGACGGGGAACGTGCTGCCGGCCGCGCGGCTCAAGCTCTCCTTGGTCGGCCTCGCGGACTTCTTCCGGCTGCCCGGGGCCTTCGGCGAGGACTCGCACGACCGGCGCGACCTGCCCGCCCTCGCGCGCGAGCGCATCAACGAACACCTCCGCCTCGAACTCCGCCCCGACCAGTTCGTCGTCGTCGGCGACACGCCCAACGACATCGCCTGCGCGCGCCACTTCGGCGCGCGCGCCGTCGCCGTCGCCACCGGCCGCGCCTACACCGCCGAAGACCTCGCCGCGCACTCGCCCGACGCCGTCCTCCCAGACCTCACCGACACCGGACTCTTCCTCCGCACGCTCTCCGAGTTGTGAGACGCGCGACGGGTCGTCCTTTGACTTTCCCCGGTCGCCTGGGCTACAACGCCCTTGCTAAACACCACAAACATACCTCCGGTTCCTAACGCGGAACTGCCGAGGCCGCTCCCCAGCAAAGAGCGGCCCCTTCGACCTTCGCCCCGCGCCATCATATGGTTCGGCTTTTTAGAAAGGACGCACTTCATGTCGATCGCACGCATCACGGAAATAAGCTCCACTTCGCAGAAGAGTTTTGAGGACGCCATCCAGAGCGCGGTCACCCGCGCCACGAAGACGCTGCGCAACGTACGCGGCGCGTGGGTCAAAGAGCAGCAGATTAAAATCGAAGACGGCAAGATCGTCGAGTATCAGGTCAACCTGATGATTACTTTCGTCCTTGACGAAGACGACCAGACGGACGTTGCTTAGTCCGTGACGGAAACCTTCGAGCCGCGAAGTCATTCGAGACGACACGAGGCCCACATTCCCGCCCGTGTTCGTCCGCATGATTTCGCGGCTCGAATCCCTTAATGACTCCGACGCCGGACTGACGCGCCAGAAACAAGGAGAACGGTAATGAACTTCATCACACAAATGATCACGCAAAAAATCGCGGGCGTCGCGGCGCGCGTGCTGGCGGGGCGGCTCGGCGTGAGCGAGGCGACGGCCGAGCGCGCCGTGGTCATAGCAATCCCGCTCATCCTCGCGGCGCTGGCACGCAACGCCGCCCAACCCGAAGGCGCGAAGCAACTCCACGAGGCGGTTAACACCGACCACGACGGGAGCATCTTCGACAACCTCGGGGG
>DASWNR010000497.1:0-1863 GCA_036399155.1 Pyrinomonadaceae bacterium | reverse complement strand
GGCGAGCCCGGCTCCGAGCAGGAGAATGGCAACGGGAACGCCCCCGACGGCGAGTCGGACGACAACGGCGGGGCCGAAGTAATCGTCGAGGCGGAGGCGCCGGCGGCCCCGGCGGCCCCGGCGGCGGCGGCGGCACAGTCCCCCGCCCCGCAGGCCGAGCGCGCGGAGCGGCCCGAGAGGCCGGAGCGCCGCGAGCGCGGAGAGCGCGGCGGGCGCGGACGCGAACGCGACGCCGGCAGGGGCGGAGAGCGTGGCGGCGAACGCGGCGGAGAGCGCGGCGGAGAGCGCGGCCGCGACGGTCGTGACGGCGGAAGCCGCTCAGGCAGCCGCGATGCCGGGCGTGACGGCGTACGTGACAGCGGCGGACGCGACGCGGGTCGCGAAGGCGGCGGACGCGACGCCGCGCGAGAGGGCGGCGGGCGCGAAGCCGGTCGCGAAGCCGGTCGCGAAGGCGGACGTGAAGGCGGTCGCGAGGGCGGGCGTAGCGGCGAGCGAGCGCCGCGCGAGGCGGGTCGCGGGAGGCGCGACCGACAGCCGACCATCACCGACCTGCTCCGCGAGGGGCAGGAGATCATCGTCCAGATAGCTAAGGAGCCCATCGCCGCGAAGGGCGCGCGCATCACGTCGCACATCGCCCTGCCCGGCCGCTTCCTCGTCTACATGCCGACCGTCGACCACGTCGGCGTCTCGCGCAAGATCGAGTCCGACCAGGAGCGCGTGCGGCTCCGCAAGCTCATCCAGGCCATCGTCAAGGAGGAGGACGTGCCCTCGGGCGGCTTCATCGTCCGCACGGCGGGCGTCGGCATCTCCGAGCAGGACCTGCGCGACGACGCGCGCTACCTCATCCGCACGTGGCGCGACATCCGCAAGAGCGCCGAGAAGGCGAAGCCCGCGACCATCGTCCACAAAGACCTCGACCTCGTGCAGCGGCTGCTGCGCGACCAACTCTCCGAGGAGTTCACGGCCATCCGCGTCGACTCCGAGGAGGAGTACCAGGAGGTGGTCGAGTTCATCAACCGCATCCAGCCGCGCCTCGTCAACCGCGTCAAGCTCCACACGCGCGACGAGCCGATACTGGAGACCTACGGCGTGCAGGCCGAGATCGACAAGGCCATCAAGCCGCGCGTGTGGCTCAAGTCGGGCGGCTACCTCGTCATCAACCAGACCGAGGCGCTCGTCGCCATCGACGTGAACACGGGCAAGTACGTCGGGCGCGGCGGCTCGCGGCTCGAAGACACCATCACGCGCACCAACATGGAGGCGGTCGAGGAGATCGCGCGGCAGGTCAGGCTTCGCGACCTGGGCGGCATCCTCGTCCTCGACCTCATCGACATGGAGGAGCGCCGCAACCGCGCGCGCGTGCTGCAAGCCTTGCAGGACGCGCTGCGCCAAGACAAGTCGCCGACGAAGGTTCTCTCCTTCAACGACTTCGGGCTCGTCATCATGACGCGCAAGCGCGTCAAGCAGTCGCTCGAACGCACGCTCTGTAGCCCCTGCCCGTACTGCACGGGCGCCGGGCTGGTGAAGTCGGCGCAGACGATCTGCTACGAGATACTCGAAGAGGCGCGCAGCCTCGCCCGCGCCAACGAGGGCGAGAGCTTCAAGCAGACGACGCTCCGGCTCAACCCGGAGGTGGCGCGCGCGCTGCGTTCGACCGAGCGCGACGTGCTCGGCGAGATCGAAGCCTACCTCGGGCCCGTGGACGTGACCGCCGACGAGCACGTACACCAGGAGCAGTTCGACTTCGCGTTCATTTAGAAACCCGGCGCTTAAAGCCGGGGGCGCGGGCACACCGGCCCGCTTGAGCGCCGCAGGCGCGAAGAAGAAGAAGCGCTATAACTCAACCTTGAGTTATAGCGCTTC
>DASWNR010000496.1:0-9667 GCA_036399155.1 Pyrinomonadaceae bacterium | reverse complement strand
CCCCCCCCCCCGCCTCTTGCTTCTTAACTACTGACTACCGACTACTACTTGCGACTGTAGGTCGGAGACGGCGGCGATGAGGTCGCCGGGGCTGAAGGGCTTGGCGATGTGTAGCTGGTAGCCGGCGGCGAGGGCGCGCGTGCGGTCTTCGTCGCGCGCGTAGGCGGTGAGCGCGGCGGCGGGCGTGCGTCCGCCACGCTCGGGCGGGAGCGCGCGCACCTGCCGTATGAGCGCGTAGCCGTCTTCGCCCGGCATCCCGATGTCGCTCATCAGGATGTGCGGCCGCCAGCTCTTCAGCTTCTCAAGAGCCTCGCCCGCCGACGCGCAGGCCGTGACCTCCGCGCCCGACTGCTCGATGACCGCGCTGATGAGCTTGCGCGTGTCGAGTTCGTCGTCTACGACGAGCACGCGCACGCCGGCCAGCCCCTCGACGCGCGCGATTGGCGGCGCGTCCGTCTTGCAGGCGCAAGGGGTCTGCGCCTGCGCGAGCGGGAAGGTGACGGTGAAGGTCGAGCCGCGCCCCTCGCCCTCGCTCTCGGCGTGCGCGTCGCCGCCGTGCAGCTCGACGAGGTGGCGGACGATGGCCAAGCCCAGCCCGAGCCCGCCGTAGGCGCGCGTCGTCGCGCTGTCGGCCTGCCGGAAGCGGTCGAAGACGTGCGGCAGAAACTCCGCCGGGATGCCCTTGCCCGTGTCGCTCACCGTGAGCCTGACGCGCGCGCCGTCGCGCGCGAGCCGCACGGAGACCTCGCCGCCCTGCGGCGTGAACTTCACCGCGTTCGACAGCAGGTTCCACGCCACCTGTTGCAGACGCGCGGAGTCGCCCGTGATGGTCTTCGCGCCCGGCTCGCACTCGTAGGTGAGCAGGATGTTCTTCGCGTTGGCCGCCGGCCGCACCACGTCAATCGAATTAGAGACTACCGAGTCCAACTCGACCTCGCGCGCGTCGAGAAGGAGCTTGCCCGAGATGATGCGCGACAGGTCGAGCAGGTCGTCGATGAGCCGCGACTGAACCCGGGCGTTGCGCTCGACGGTCTCAAGCGCCTGCGCCTGCACCTCGCCCCTCACCTGGCCGGCGCGCATCAGGCTCGTCCACCCGATGATGGCCGTGAGCGGCGTGCGCAGCTCGTGCGAGAGCGTCGAGAGGAACTCGTCCTTGACGCGGTTGGCGGCCTCCGCCTCGGCGCGCGCCTTCTTCTCGCGCAGCAGTATCCGCTCGCGCTCGGCCTCGCCCTGCTTCAGCTCGCGCAGGTAGCGCGAAAGCTCCTCGACGTGCGCCTCTGAGACTTCGATGTTTTTCAGGTAGGTCAGGTACGTGAAGTAGATGATGGCGATGATGGGGAGCGTGGCGAGCACCGCGTAGAAGCCGACCGACTGGACGAGCCGCGCGGTCGCGCCGGCGGCCGAGGCCCCGGCCAGGTAGGTCACGGAAGTCCAGAGGTAGTAGGTCTTCCACGTCGGCCAGAAGCTCTCGCCGAGCTTGAGCGACTTCTCGGCGGCGATGAGGCCGGTGTTGGCGACGTACTGCACGAGCGCCATGACGAAGACCGCGGCGAGCGAATAGGCCGAGTAGTCGTTCGCGCCCGCGAGGTCGGCCGCGCCGAAGAGCGCGCGGAGCACGGCGGCCGTGAGGAAGGTCGAGAGCGCCAGGACGGCCGAGTTGAAGAGGATGGTGAGCGGCTTGCGGCTGATGCGTAGGGAGGCGTAGACGCCTTCGAGCGCCGAGAGCATCACGGCCGCCGCCCCGCCGTAGAGCAGCAGCGTCAGGAAGATGAGCGTGTCAGAGACCGTGATGCGCCCGCTCACGCGCGGGATGCGCACCGCCACGTGCGAGCTGACGCAGACCAGCAGCCCGAGGAGCAGGAACCGCCAGTCGAGCCGCGCGACGGGCAGCGTCCACGCCGAGAGGACGAGCGCCCCCGTCCCCAGCGCGACGACGCCCCACATGAACGGCCTCGCCGGATTAACCTTATTAACCCTTCCCACGGCACCACCCTCCACGGCTGCTACTCTTCCCACGGCTCCTCCAGGCTTCGCGCGGCGCACGCCTCTCACGTGCCCCGCGCGACTTCGTTTTATCTGTTCGGTGCGCCGCCGAGGACGCGGCGGCGCTGTCTGCTGAACGGGGAGAGGAGCAGTACGTGTGAGGCTCGGAGTCTTAGTGAGGTCGAATCAGTAGTCGAGACAGTCTACGCCGTCGTCGGGCGCGGCGTCCATGGCCCCGGTCTCGTCGCCGTTCACGGCGGCCGACTGCGCTTGCAGGAAGAGGTCGCCGGTGATGACGCCGTCGCCTGTTATCACGCCGTCGCCCGTGATGACGCCGTCGCCGAGGAGGTCGCCGTCGTCCAGCCGCGTCCCGCCGCCGAGGAGCGACCACGCGCTCAGGAAGAGCACGCCGTCGCCCGTGATGACGCCGTCGCTCGACATGACGCCGTCGCCGGTGATGACCCCGTCCGAGATTAGAGTCCTGTCGCCGGTGATGACGCCGTCGCCGGTGATAACCCCGTCGCCCGTGATGACGCCGTCGCCGAGCAATCTGCCAGTGCCGTAGACCTTCTGGAACTTTGTGATCAGCTCGACGCCCGTCACGTAGGTGTAGTTGAGGACGAGCCCGCGCGACCAATGGAAGGTGTGCCCCGCGATGGTCGTCTGCGGCGTGGGCGGCGCCGAGGTGAGCAGCGGGTCGCCGAGCGGCGTCGAGTTCGAGAGGTCTGTGCGGACGAGCTTCGCGAGTCGGACAGCGCCCTCGACGTTGAGCTGCCCGGCGCCCTGCTCGAAGTAGTTGAAGCCGGCGAGCGGCTGCGCCGTGTACATCAAAAGCGCCTTGACGAGGTTGGGCGTCAGCTTGGGATTCGCCTGAAGCATCAGCGCCGCCGCGCCCGCGACCGCCGGCGTCGCCATCGACGTGCCGTTCAGGTACATCTGCTTCCGGTTATCGACCGGGCTCACGCCCGCGTCGAGCGCGGGGTTCTGCGTGACGAGGTGGTTGGCGACGGCCTGCGCGTTGACGATCTTGTTGCCGGGCGCGACGAGGTCGGGCTTGACGAGGTTGTCGTAGCGGCGCACGCCTTCGGAGTCCGTGTGGTAGCTGCGCGTCGGCCCGCGCGAGCTGTAGGTGGCGACCGCGTCGTCGCCGCGCCCGTCCGTGCCGAAGCTGTTCGACGCCCCGACCGTCAGCGCCGAAGGCTCGTTGCCGGGCGAGTGGACGTGTCCGTAGACCTTGTTGCCGGAGGAGTCCTTACCGTTGTTGCCGGAGGCGGCCACGACGACGACGCCCGCGTCGGCAAGACGCCTCACGGCCTGACACGCCGGGTCGTTGCGGTAAGACTCGATGGCCGGCATCCCCAAACTCAAGTTGACGACGCGTATGTTGTAGGCGGCGCGGTTGGTCAGCACCCAGTCGAGCGCGCGCAGGAGGTACGCGGTCGTGCCCGTCCCCTGTGAACCAAGCACCCGCAGGTTGACGACGTTGGCGTTCGGCGCGACGCCCGTGTAAGAGGCGTTCGAGATGCGACCGTTGCCCGCGGCGATTGAGGCGACGTGCGTCCCGTGCCCGTACGGGTCGTCGGTGCGACCCTCGCCCGTGAAGTCGACGCTCGCGACGACGCGCAGGCCGTTGCTCTTGTCGAGGAAAGCCTTGTGGTTCGTGTCGATGCCGGAGTCGATGACGGCGACGCCGATGCCCGTGCCGTCGAGCCTCGAGCCGTTGGTCCCGGCCGTCGCGCGCACGGCGTCGGCGCCCGTCGTCGTAGAGACGTGGCCGAGCGTGCGCAACTCCTTGTTGATGGAGACGTAGGCCACGTCGCCGCGGAGCGCGAGGTTGGCGGCCGCGCCCGCCGGCAGGTTGAGGACGCGGAAGTTGAAGTTCTGGAACCGGCGCACGTCGCTCGCGCCGCCCAGCAGCAGCGCCTGGTCGAGGTCGCCCGACCAGTCGGCGCGCGGCTGGACGATGACGCGCACGCGCTCGGCCCCCTGCCCGCCGTTGACCTTGCGGACGATTTCGGCCGAAGCCTTGTGGCCGGGTTTCAGAAGGCTCTGTAGGAGCTGCGCGCGCGTCGGCGTCGCGGGCGGGACGGACGCGGACAGAATCAGCACGAGGGCGAGCCAGACGGCGGTACGACACATGAAATTAATCCTTGTATAAAAGAGGCCGTGGCGGGCCTGCCAAAACATGAGTGCCGAATCAGCTTCCAGCGGAAAAGGCCAACGGGGGTTTCGTTCGGTCGGGTTCCGTCTCTAAAGCGACTCCGGGGCGATACTGCAAGCCCAGAATGGGGGTTCTGGTGAACCTGAATTTTAACAAATGAGGCCAAATTGTCAACACGATGTTAAACACATATTGGAGTCTATTTGACCGTAAAAATTTAAGACGAATCTTTAAAAAGCGTCGAGTTGTGCCGGAAATGTGAAGGTTTGCAAGACGCGACGCCGGGGCTGGTTTTAGAAGGTACCGACGTTTATTATGACCACAGCCACCCCCGCGTGTTTAACACTTTCCGAAGGGAAAGAGAATGTCCTACCGACGCTTTTTACGCGCGCTCGTGTTCTCCGCCCTGCTCCCGCCGCTCGTCGGCTGTCTGGTCGAGCCCTCGCCGAACTCGAACGCGGGCGGTGCGGGTGCGCCCGAGAACCGCGCCGCGCAGGGCACGGCGGCGAGCACCGAGAGTCGTCCGAGTCCCGAGGGCCTCGCGAGCCCGGAGGCGTCCGCGTTCCCGTCAACGTCAACGTCCACGTCGGCGCCGGAGGCGGGCGGCAAGCTGGGGGCTTACGCGCGCGCGGCCGCGGCCGGGCTCTCGCAGGAGCAGCGCGAGGCTTTGAGTCGGGTCGATGGGGAGGGGCGACGCCTGCTTGCGCTGCGGGCGTATCTGCGCGCGGGCGCCGGCGCGGTGGCGCGCTGGGCTTGGTCGCGCGAGCACATCGAGAGTTATGAGAAGTCCCCCGAGTACGCGGCGGCGCTGGCTGAGATAGAGGGCGTGAGGCGCGCGTTCGAGGGCGCGAACCCCGGCTACACGCTGCGCGTCAACACGAATGTGCGGAGCCTGGACGAGCAACTGGAGAAGTGGAACGAGGCCGACTCGGTCGCGCGCGCCGGCGAGGAGCTGCTGGCGCGCGCGCGTGCGGAGGTGGCGTCGGCGTCTTACGGCGACGGCGCGGCCGAGGCCGACGTGCGGCGCTTCGAGGGCTTTCTGCGCGGCGCGTCCACGCGCGCGACGCCAACGCTGGCCGTGCCCGGGCTCTCGCCGCACGGGCAGGCGCGCGCGTTCGACTTTCAGGTGATGCGCGGCGGGCAGTTAATCGCCGGCCCCTCGTCGCCTTCCGCATGGGACTCGGACGGGTGGACGGCGAAGCTGCAAGAGGCCGTGCGCGCCGCGAGCACGAAGTTCTCCGGCCCGCTCGCCTCGCCGCGCGAGCCGTGGCATTACGACTACCGGCCCTGAGTGTCGAGGCGGTTCGGACGCATGAGGAAAACGGGGCTGATTCTCTTCGCGCTCTTCGCGCTGACGGCCGGCGTGCTCTTCGGCCTTCCGCGAAACTACTGCCCGCCGGCGGGCGCGGCGCTCTCGCCGGCCGGGCGCGAGTTCATGCGTCTCAAGAATCGCGAAGCGGAGCCGGGGCCGTCGGACTTCGACGAACGCGTGACGCTCGAAGCCCTGCTGCGCCCGGGCGAAGACCGCCCGCGCTGGACGGAGTCGCGCGCGGCGAGGGTCGAGGCTTACGTCGTCGAGGTCGTCGGGGGCGGAGTCGAGGCGGCCAACTGTTACTCGTACCGCGAGCGCGACACGCACATCCACGTCGCGCCGCGCGCGGACGCGCCGCGTTCGGAGTGGGTCGTGCTCGAAGTCACGCCGCGCGTGAGAGCGCGCGCGAGGGCGAGGGGACTGGACTGGTCTGCGGAGGCGCTCGGGCGCGAGCTGGCCGGGCGGCGCTGCCGTTTCGAGGGCTGGCTGCTCTTCGACCGCGAGCACGCCGGCGAGTCGGAGAACACGGCGCACGGCGCGCGCGGCAACTGGCGCGCGACCGCGTGGGAGCTGCACCCCGTCACCGCGATAGAAGTTTTGAAGTGAGACGCCGCGTCAGGGGTAGCGCACGACGACGGGGCCGGAAGAGGCCGGGAGCGGGATGCGCTCGGTCTCGCCGGGGACGGGTGCGAAGCGGCCTTCGCGCCAGTCGAGCTTGGCCTGCTCGATGCGCTCGGGCGAGCTTGAGACGAAGTTCCACCAGATGTGCCGCGGGCCTTCGAGCGGCTCGCCGCCGAGCAGCATCAGGCGCGCCGGTTTTGCCGCCGCGCCCTTCAACAGAATTTGCGCGCCCGGCTTGAAGATGAGGAGCTGCCCGGCGACGTAGACCTCGCGCACGGGGAGCAGCTCGATTGAGCCCTCGACGACGTAGGCGGCGCGCTCCTCCTGCCCGGCCGGCACTTCGATGACGGCGTCGGGGCCGAGCAAGACGTCTGCGTAGAACATCTCGGAGGTCGTGCGCACGGGCGAGCGAGCGCCGTAGAGCGAGCCGGCGATGATACGCACGCGCTTGCCCTCGCCCTCGACGACGGGCAGTTCCTCCGCGTCGTGGTGCGCGAAGTCCGGCTCCGACTCCTCTTCACGCAGCGGCAGCGCTACCCACGACTGCACGCCGAACAGCCCCGAGCCGCCCCGCCGCGCCTCCGGCGGCGTGCGCTCCGAGTGCGCGATGCCGCGTCCGGCGGTCATCCAGTTGACCTCGCCGGGGCGGATTACTCTCACGGTGCCGAGGCCGTCGCGGTGTAGGAGTTCGCCGTCGAAGAGGTAGGTGACGGTGGCGAGGCCGATGTGCGGGTGCGGGGCCACGTCGAGCCCGCGCCCCGCGCGCAGAACCTCCGGCCCCATCTGGTCTAGGAAGATGAAGGGGCCGACCATGCGCCTCTTGACGGAGGGCAGGACGCGCCGCACCTTGAAGCCCTCGACGAGGTCGCGCGCGCGCGTGGCGACGACCGCCTCGACCGCCCCCCCGACCGTCGAATCCGATTTCATTCGGCTAGTCTATTGAACGCGGGGCGCAAAAGAAAAGGCGCCGGGGGCCCCCACCCCCGACGCCTACGGCCACTCGCGTGGCCTGCCCCAAAGTTTCACTCGTTCTCAGAAGGAACGCCCGTTAAGGTGAGAAGATACTAGCGCGGCCGGCCGCGCGCTTGGTTGCGATTTTGTTGTGAGACCGAGATGATTCGCCTGCGCCGGTTTGCGTTGACGGAAAGGCCGGAGGGAAAGAATTGCCGGTAGACATAACCGCGCGCTTCGAGGGGGAGCCGCTACTCCGGACGGTCGAGGGCGGCGAGTCCCGCTTCCGCGAGCGGCTCGAACAGTCCGCCGTCCCGAGTCCGGGGAAGCCCCCGAACCCATCGGCACGACCGGCCAACTCCCACGCGTCCGTCAGGCCGTCTCTTGAAGTTGTACGCCCGCGCCTGCTAAGGTCGGGGTGAGGTTGCAGCGAGTATGAGGGGCGGGCATAAGCCGACGATTTTAATCGTGGACGACCACGCGGACACGCGCGTCGTGGTGCGTTGGATGCTGGAGCGTTGGGGCTGTCGTGTGCTCGAAGCGTCCGACGGGCGTGAGGCTCTTGAGAAGACGGTCGAGCACCGCCCGGACCTCGTCGTGATGGATTTGTCGATGCCGGTCTCCGACGGCTACGAGGCCATCCGCTCCATCCGTAGCCGGGAGGAGTTCTCCAGACTCCCCATCATCGCCGTCACGGCCTTCGACCGCGCGGACGCGAGGGACGGCGCCGAGGCGGCCGGCTTCGACCACTACCTCAGCAAGCCGATAGACTTCAAACGGCTGGAAGTGCTCGTGGAAAAACTGACCCGGCCCGGCCGGCCGGGGCCCCCCAGTTGAGCGCACGCTGTCGCGCGACGGTGAAGTCCCTCCGCCGGCGCGTCCGACGCCGCGCGCGCGGCCGCCAGAGGTCGTAGTCGCCGGCGGCCTCCGGCCGGTAGTGTGGGTCGGGCGCATCGGGCCGCTCTACATGGCCGTCTCCCTCCCGGCCGACTTCAACTTCCCGGCGGACGCCGACCCCGTCCGCGCGCGCGTGCTGCGCGAGACAATACTGCCGACGTGCCGCGAGCACAATCTTCCGCTCGCGCTGATGATAGGCGTGCGGCGCGGTGTGAACCCGCGGCTCCGCTCGGCGGGCGACGGGCTCGGCCGCACAGACGTGAGTGCGGTCGAACGGCTCTGCGCCGCGCACCCAGACAACCGCTTCCTCGTCACCTTCCTCTCGCGCGAGAACCATCACGAGCTGTGCGTCTCGGCGCGCAAGTTCTCGAACCTGATGCCCTTCGGCTGCTGGTGGTTCCTCAACAACCCCTCGATCATCTCCGAGGTCACGCGCGAGCGTATAAAGCTGCTCGGCACGAGCTTCATCGCGCAGCACTCGGACGCGCGCGTCCTCGACCAACTGATTTACAAATGGGGACACTCGCGCCGCGTCATCGCCGACGCGCTCTACGAGGCTTACGACGCGCTGCTCAGGGACGGCCGCGCGGTGACGCGCGACGAGATCGCGCGCGACGCCGAGCGCCTCTTCGCGGGCAACTTCAGCCGCTGGGTCGGGCTGTAGTTCCCGAAGCCCCCACCCTGACGCTCTTTGGTTAAGGAACTGGACTAAGGGAAAGTGGTAAGTAGTTTGTGGGAAAGAATGCCGGAGGGGGGAATCGAACCCCCATGCCCTTGCGGACGCGAGATTTTGAGTCTCTAAAACCGCCGCCCACCTACATAAACTCCAATGAAATAGCACATTTTTACTGCCCCTTAATGCCCTTTTCGGCTCAGTGTGGAAACGTATGTGGAAATTCCACGCTCCGCACTGAGTGTCAAAAGGAGCAGGAAGGTGAGGGAAACATCAGGCTACGTCTACAGAGACAAGAAAACGGGCTTCTGGTACGCACGAATCACCTACACGGAGAAGACCGGCAAGCGTCGAGATGTGAAGCGCCGCGTAGAGAGCAAGCCAGAGGGCTATAAGATTCTTGGAACTCTGATTGAGCAGGTCGAGAATAATCAGCACGCGAGCATAGACGCCGAGCGCATGACGCTCAAAGACCTGTGCGACTTCTACAGCGAACACTACCTAAAGCCGCCCCAGTACGCGAACGGCAGAAAGGTCGCAGGTCTACGCTCTCACGTACAGGTAGGCGGTTACATTAAGGTCTTCCGTGAATATTTCGGAAAGCAGAAACTAAAATCCCTCACTTACGAAGACATACGCACCTTCCGCAACAGGCGTCTAAAGACTCCCACGCATCAGAGCGAGCTAAGAAGTCTTACGACGGTGAATCGTGAGATGGCATACCTCCGACGCCTCTTGAATATCGCGGAACGTAATGGCTGGATTCCCAAAAATCCTTTCAAGACGGGAGACTCTTTGATTCATGTCTCCGACGAGGTGAAGCGTGAGCGCATTATCACCCGGGAAGAGGAGGCTAACTTGCTCGCAGCTTGCGTCGGACGTAAAGCGCACCTTCGTCCAATCATCATCGCAGCGCTGGACACAGGATGCAGAATCGGAGAACTGCTCAAAATGCGATGGTGCGACATTGACACAGCTGCGGGGCTAATTAATCCAAGTTGCTAGTTGAGCTTTGACCCGCTCTTTGAAGGCAAAGGAAAATCCCCTCCACTTCGCCGGCCAGCGAAAG
>DASWNR010000495.1:0-3257 GCA_036399155.1 Pyrinomonadaceae bacterium | reverse complement strand
CAACACCGACGGCCAGGCCGACTGTGTTGACACCGACGACGACGGAGACGGCGT
Source organism: Pyrinomonadaceae bacterium (assembly GCA_036399155.1). GTDB lineage: Bacteria > Acidobacteriota > Blastocatellia > Pyrinomonadales > Pyrinomonadaceae > QHXN01. Next base: position 3,203 of record DASWNR010000495.1, on the reverse strand, counting down.
CTCGGACATCGCCGAGGTCGACGCGGGCAGCGACCCACTCAACGCCAACTCGACGCCCGAAGTCTGCGACGGCGCAGACAACGACTTGAACGACGGCGTGGACGAAGGCTTCGCCAACAACGACAACGATACGCAGGCCGACTGTGTCGACGCGGACGACGACAACGACGGCGTCTCGGACGCGGCTGAAATCGCCGCGGGCAGTGACCCGCTGAACGCGACATCCACCCCCGAAGTCTGCGACGGGGTTGATAACGACCTTAACGACGGCGTAGACGAGGGCTTCACCAACAGCGACGGTGACGCGCAGGCCAACTGTGTTGACGCCGACGACGATAACGATGGCACGCCCGACGCGCAGGACGCCTTCCCGCTTAACCCGAGTGAGTCGGTTGACACGGACGGCGACGGCATCGGTAACAACGCCGACTTTGACGACGACAACGACGGGGTGCTCGACGGCGTGGACAACTGCCCGCTCAGGTCTAACCCCGATCAGGCGGACTTCGATAACGACGGCGTCGGCGACACCTGCGACACTGCGACCGGCGCGCCCACGGATAAGGAGCAGTGCAAGGATGGCGGCTGGCAGCGATTCGACACGCCGCGGACGTTCAAGAATCAGGGTGACTGCATCCAGTTCGTGAACAACGGGAAGTAAATCCCCGCGCCGGCCGACTGACAATTACAGGGCGGGACTCGACGGTAAAGAGTCCCGCCCTCTTTTTCTCGCCGGCCTTCGCGGCGTGGGGGGCTTCCGGCATGAAGAGTGACGAGGAGATACTGACGGAGCTGGCGCGTGCGGCCGACGGGCTCTGGTACATGAGCGAGTCGGACTACCCGCTTGAGCCGGTGCGGCTGGAAGGGCCGGGCGAGCCGAGCGAGGGCCGCCTTCGTGAACTCGCGGGCGCGGGCGCGGACGCGCGCGTCGAGGAGCGGAGCCTCGAAGGTTTCTTCCGCGACGCCGCGGCGGTGAGGGCCGGCGCGCGGCCGACTCCCGCGAGTTTCGGGGGCGTCCTGCGTGCGCTCGTGGAGAACCTCACGGACGTACGGGTCTACCGAATCGGCGACGTTAACATCGCCGTCTACGCGCTCGGCAGGAGCGCGCGCGGGAATTGGCTGGGCATCTCCACACGCGTCGTCGAAACATGATTCCGCGCAGCCGGGACGCGAACCCGCCCAATCTCGCCGCCGCCGCGAGGCGCTGGCGATTGCCATCGGCGCCCAGGCGCGTGTAAGATTCGCGGGCAAAAAATTTCGCGAGGGCGCTCGGACTCTCCCCGCGCCCGCCCTTCAACACAAGCCGCATCTCGCCCGACCGAGGACGCCGGTTCGCCCTTTCACTTCTGCCACAGGAGAAAGCTCGCCATGCCCCGAACGCCTCTCGAAGTAACCGCGCCCGCGCGGCGCCGACTTCCGACGCTCGCGCTCTTCGCCGGCCTCTGCCTCGCGTTCGTCGCCGGGTCGGCGCGCGTCGCGTCGGCGCAGCCCGCCACCGGCTCGCGCGACCTCGTCATCAGCCAGGTCTACACGCGCGGCGGCGAGCCGGGCGCGACCTTCCGGAACGACTTCGTCGAAATCTTCAACCGCGGCAACGTGCCCGTGAACCTCGGGGACTACTCGCTCCAGGTGCTTGTGAACGCGCCGCCCTCGCCGGGCTTTCCCGGCGGCCTCGTCTCCGTCAGCATCGTCGTCGTCTCGTCGGGCAGCACGCTCAACCTAGACCCCGGCAAGTATTACCTCTACCAGTTCGCCGGGAGCGGCAACAACGGCGCCACGCTCCCGACGCCCGACACCGGCGGCGGCTCCTTCCCCTCCGACTTAAATCTCCCGAGCACGACCGGCCGCGTCGCAATCGTCAAAGGGCTCGCCATGCACCCCTACACTCAGTACGGCTGCGCGGTCGGCGTGGACGCGGCGCTCGCCGACTTCTTCTCCTACGGCGCGACGACCTGCGTCGAGGGCGGCGCGAACTTCCCCGCGCCTTCGCAGACGACCGCCGCCGTGAGGAACACCGACGGCTGCGACGACACGGAAAATAACGTCGCCGACTTCACGACGGCCGCCCCGAACCCGCGCAACACCTCGACGCCGCAGCGCCTCTGCACCTTCCCCGCGGCGACCGGCACCGTGCAGTTCGCGGTCTCGGCCGCCTCGGTGAGTGAGGGCGCGGGCTTCGCCGAAATCCTCGTCACGCGCGCGGGCGCGACCGGCCCCACCTCCGTCCAGTACGCCACGGCCGGCTCCGCGCAATTCGGTGCCGGCAGTGTCTCCTCCGAGCGCGACGACTTCACGACGACGCTCGGCACGCTCGACTTCGCGGCGGGCGAGACGAGCAAGAGCTTCCGCGTCCTCGTCACCGACGACGCGCTCCCCGAGCCCGGCTCGACGCTGACCCTCGCCCTCAACTACCCGACGAACGGCGTCGTGCTCGACACGCGCCACATCATGCGTCTGACCATCAACGACAACGACGCGACCTCGGGCGCGAACCCCATCGACACGACCGACTTCTTCGTCCGCCAGCACTACGCCGACTTCCTCTCGCGCGTGCCCGACGAGACGGGACGTCTCTTCTGGACGAACGACATCGACATCTGCGGCGCGGACGCGCAGTGCCGCGAGGTCAAGCGCGTCAACGTCAGCGCGGCCTTCTTCCTGTCGATAGAGTTTCAGGACACGGGCTACTTCGCTTACCGCGCCTACAAGGCCGCGTTCCCCGGCAGCCCCTCGCGGCTGCGCGGCTTCCCGCTCTACCGCGAGCTTTGGCGCGACGCGCAGCAGATAGGGCGCGACGTGGTCGTCGGGCGGACGGGTTGGGAGGCGCAGCTCGCCGCGAACAAGCAGGCGTACGCGGCCGAGTTCGTGACGCGGCCCGAGTTCCTGCTCCGCTACCCCGCGTCGCAGACGCCCGCGCAGTTCGTGGACGCCCTGAACGCGACGGCCCTCAATCCGCTCTCGCAGGATGAGCGCGACCAGGCGGTGGCCGACCTGACCGCCGCCGGCAACACTCCGGCCGGCCGCGCCGCCGTGCTCACGCGCGTCGTCGAGGACGCGGACTTCAAGAACGCCGAGCTGAACCGCGCGTTCGTGCTGATGCAGTACTTCGGATACCTGAGGCGCGACCCCGACGCGGACGGCTACAACTTCTGGCTCGGCAAGCTCGATGAGTTCAACGGCGACTACATCCGCGCCGAGATGGT
>DASWNR010000494.1:0-35660 GCA_036399155.1 Pyrinomonadaceae bacterium | reverse complement strand
GCGCCGCCTCCTCGCAGAGCGCGCGGGCGCGCGCCGCCTTGCGGGACTGGCCCTCCGCCTGCCCGAGCGTCGCGTCGGCCAGCGAGAGCGAGTCGTTCGGCGGGCTCTTCGACTCCTTCAGCAGGGCGAGCGCGCGCTCGGCCGCGGCGGCCGCCTCTGGGAGGTGGTGCCGGCTCAACTCCATCTCGGCCTCGGCGAGGTGGGTGTTGATCATCAGGTCGCTGCTCGCGCTGGGCGCCTGCGGGTCGGCCTCGGCCAACTGCCTGAAGTTTTCGGCGGCCTCGTCGTAGCGCCCGAGCGGCCACAGCGCGTTCGCCTGGTTGAGCAGCAGGAAGGGGAGGAGCGACTTGTTGTGGAGCACGCGGGCGGCGGCCATGCTCTCATTGTAGTGCTCAAGCGCCTCCTTGTACCTCTCCATGGCGGTGAGCACCACGCCGCACTCGCGGTGGAGGCCGGCCGCCTGCATCACGTCGCCCGACTGATCGGCCGAGCGGAGCAGTTCTTCGAAGACCACGAGCGCGCCGCCGTAGTCGCCCCTGCTCTTCTTGAGCCGGGCGATGAGCATCGCCGAGCGATCCACCTCGCTGCGGTAGCCGCCCTGGTGGTAGAACTCGCGCGCGGCGACCGCGTACTTCTCGGCCTCGTCGAGGCGTCCCCGCCTCGCGCACAGGCTCGCCAGGCTGGTGGAGGCCAGCGCCTGGTAGCGCCGCAGCTTGTTACCGTTCGCGAACTGGAGGGCGCGCGTGTAGGCGGCCTCGGCCTCGTCGTAGTTGCTCAGCCGCGTGAAGAAGATGTTGCCCTGCGCGATGTGGCCGTTGGCCACCTGGTCGTTCATGCTGTTGGCGTGCGCCATGTCGAGCCCGCGCCGCGCGGTCTTCAGCCCCTCGTCGCCGTCGGGCAGCGTCTGCGCGATCAGGAGGAGCGCCTGCACCTGCTGGTATGTGTTCTCCGTTTCGAGCGCGAGCGCCAGCGCCAGGTCGAATTCCGCCTTGGCCTCGGCCGACTTCTGCTGGTAGATGTGGAAGAGCCGGCCCCGCTGGTAATGCACCGCCGCCTCGCCCTCTTTGTTGTTCGCCCGCTCGTAGAGCCTCTGCGCGGTCTCGAAGGCGGCCGCCGCGCCGGCCTGATTGCCCTGCCGCGCGTGGAGCGCGCCCAGGCGCAGGAACGCGGCCGCGTACGAGGGGTCGAGTCTGTTCGCCTCGGTGAACTGCTGGGCGGCCTTGTCGGCCTGGTTGTCCCTCTCGTAGGCGCGCCCGAGGTTGAGGTGCGCCTCCGGGCTGGCGGGGTCGAGTTTTACGATCTCCTGGTGGGCGCGGATGGCGCCGGCGTAGTCCCTGCCCATCGTCGAGCTGACGGCTTCGAGGTAGAGCGCGTCGGCGCGCGGGTAGATGGAGAAGTCGGGCAGGTGCCGGCGGACGTAGAACATCTCGTCCCTGGCGCGGTCGACGAAGTCCATCTCCGTCAGCGCCTCGGCGAGGCGCGCGCGGGCGAGCGCGAACTCGGCGTCCTTTTCGACGGCCTCGGAGAGCAGCAGGCTCGCCTTGTAGTATGAGCCCTCGCGCATCGCCTCCACGCCCTGCCGGTAGAGCACGGCGGCCCGCGGCTCGGGCTTGTGCGGCGAAGGGCGGCGCGCGTACGTGACGACGAAGACGACGAGCACCAGCGCGGCGAGCGAGGCGAGGAGGGTCAGCGGCGAGAACTTCGGGCGGCGCAGCGCCTCGGCCATCGTGATGAGCGCGCTTGAGCGGTGGCCGACCTCGACGCCCGCGAGCCGACGCGTCGTCGTGTCGGACTCCGGCAGGCGCGAGCGCACGCGCGCCAGCTCGGCGGCGAACTCGGCCGCCGACTGGAAGCGGTCTTCGGGCTTCTTCGCGAGCGCCTTGAGCGTCAGGCGGTCCAGCTCCGCGGGCACGCGCGGGTTGAAGCGCGAGGGCGGCGGCGGGTCGATGTGGAGCACCTGCGCGCCGATCTCAATGACGTTCGAGCCGGAGAAGGCGGGCCGCCCCGTCAGGCACTCGTAGAGCAGCGCGCCCAGCGCGAAGAGGTCGCTGCGCCCGTCGACCTTCGAGCCGCGCGCCTGCTCGGGGCTCAGGTAGAGCGGCGTGCCGATGACCACGTCCGAGCGCGTGCGCGCCGACATGAGCGTCGCGGCGTCGGGGCCGCCCGCGCCGTCCTCGTGGAGCTGCTTGGCGAGCCCGAAGTCGAGCACCTTGACCTCGCCCTGCTCGTCGATGACGACGTTCGAGGGCTTGATGTCGCGGTGGACGACGCCGCGGCGGTGCGCCTCGGAGAGCGCCTCGGCGGTCTGGCAGGCGACCTCGACCGAGCGCGCGATGGAGAGCCCGGGCCCCGCGAGCACGTCGCCGAGCGTCTGCCCCGAGACCAGCTCCATGACGATGAAGGGCTGCCCCTCTTCCGTCTCGCCGTAGTCGTGGACGGCGGCGATGTTGGGGTGTTGGAGCTTGGAGACGGAGCGCGCCTCGCGCAGGAAGCGCGCGCGGTAGTGGCTCTCGTCGCGCCCGGCGTGCGGGATTTTGATGGCGACGCGGCGGCCGAGGTGGAGGTCTTCGGCGACGTAGACCACACCCATCCCGCCCTCGCCGGCTTGGCCGAGTATGCGGTAGTGCGAAATGGTCTTGCCGATCATCTCATCGGTTCAGGGGCGGCGCCGAGGGACGGCGCGTTCACGGGGGCTTCAGGAACCGAGACGCGCGGCCGTGAGTAACGCGGCGGGCCGCGCGCCTTCAAAGAGTTTCGACGGCGCGCGGGTATTCTGCGCTAAAGCCGTGGCCTTTTCAAGAAGGAAGACGCCCGCGCGTGCGCGTCGGCGGGCGCGAGCCCCGCCGGTGAAAAGCGTTAGGCGCAAGGCGGAGGGCGGCAGGCGGTTAAGACAAACCTGCCGCCTGAAACGAGGTGGGGGCGTCGAGTTGTTAACCCTCGACGCCCCCACTTTTTTCGGGCGGTCGGTTCGGGAGGCTTTCTTCTCTTAAATGCCTGCCGCCCTCCGCCTAACGCCTACTCATCTCCGCGCGGCGGGCGTGATCTTCATGGAGAGGCGCTGGCCGTCGCGCATGACTTCGAGGTCGTACTCCTGTCCGGCCTTCATCTCGGAGAGCGCCTGCGTGTAGTCGTAGACGTTGCGCACGTCGCGCCCGGCGAGCCTGACGATCTTGTCGCCGGCCCTGAGACCCGCCGCCGCAGCCGGCGAGTTCTCGCGCACCGCGTCGAGCTTGAGGCCGTCGGTCGAGTCGCCGTAAGACGGGACGGTGCCGAGCGAGACCTTGAAGCCGGTCGAGCGCGTGTTCGCCTCCGACTTCGCCACGGCGTAGGTCGGGCGCCGGTCGCGCGACTGGATTTCGTAGACCAGGTCGCGCACGAACGCGAGGACGCGCGCCTCGCCGTCGTAGTTGACGCGCTCGGCCGTGTCCGTGGGCTTGTGGTAGTCCTCGTGCGAGCCCGTGAAGAAGAAGAGGACGGGGACGCGGCGCGCGTAGAAGGCCGAGTGGTCGCTCGGGCCGTAGCCGTCATCGTTCAGCCGGAGCGCGAAACGTTCGGCCGGCGTCGCGGTGACGGCCGCGCGGCCGTTCGCGCCGGTGACGACGACGGGGACGGGGCCGTCGGGCTTGCCCTCCCCGCCGACTTTGACGTTGCCGCCGCCGCCCGGCTTCGACTCTTCCCTTTTCGTCCCCGGAGGGACGCCCGTGATCGAAGAGTCGAGCGTGACCGCGTAGCCCTTGTTCTCCGCCTCTATGATGGAGCGCCACTCGGACGCGGTTCCGACGCCGCCGACGTTGAGCACGTCGCCGCGCAGCCGCCCGATCATGTCCATGTTGAGCATGGCGACGGTCTGCCCGAGCGGGCGCGCGGGGTTCTGCACGTAGTAGCTCGAACCGATGAGCCCCTCCTCCTCGCCGCCGAAGGCGACGAAGACGACGGTGCGCCTCATCAGTTCCGGCTCGCGCGAGAAGAGGCGCGCCAGCTCGATCAGGCCGGCGGTGCCAGAGGCGTTGTCGTCCGCGCCGTAGTGCACGTCACCCTCGCGCCCGAGGCTCCCGCTCCCCACGCCTCCGCGCCCGAGGTGGTCGTAGTGCGCGCCGACGACGACGACCTCCGACTTCAACGCCGGGTCTGAGCCTTCGAGCACGCCGACGACGTTGGCGGCCGGCGCGTTCTTACGCTCCACGTCGGTCTTGAGGTTGACGACGACCTGCCTGACCGCCGCCTCGTCGAGAACGAACGCCGTCGCCGTCTGACCGGCGGAGCGCACGGCCTTCTCGAACTCCGCGAGCACCGACGCATCGGCCAGCCCCAACACCTTCGCCGCCGCCCGCCGCGAGACGGCCGCGACGGGGAGCCCCGCGTCGCCGCCCGAGTTGTCGTAGCGCAGGCGCGAGAGTTTGTCGTCGGCGAACTTCTCCTCGGCGGCGATGAGGACGAGCGCGCGAGCACCGGCGGCGCGCGCGGCGGCGGCCTTGAAGCGCGGCTCGCCCGCGCGCGTGAAGCGCCCGTGCGGGTTGTCGCCGTCGGGCGTGCCCGCGAAGGCGACCGCGACCTTGTCCTTCACGGCGGCGCCCTTGTAGTCGTCGTGGTTCTGCGCGGCGTCCGTGATGCCGTGGCCGACGAAGACGACTCCGCCCTCGACCTTCGCGTTCGAGCCGAAGCCGAGCGGCATCCAGTCCTCGCCGACTTTGAAGTCAATCGCCAGAGGCGTGCCCGCCGTCCCGGCCTCGACGCGCCGCGTGGCCGTCAGAGCGTTGCCCGCGCCTAAGGACACGGACGCGACGTAGGGGAACTCTTGCAGGTAGCTCTTCTCCGAAAGGTCGTCGGTCGGGGCGTTGCCGCCGGGACGAAGGCGCAGCCGCATGAACTCGCGCGCGACGTAACCGGCGGCCTCCCGCGCGCCGTTCGTGCCCGTGCGCCGGCCTTCGAGCTTCTCGGAGGCGAGGTAGGAGACGTGCGCCTTGAGACGCGACGCGTCGGGCTCGGCCGGCCCCGCGCCGGTCTGCGCCGAAGCGGCGGGCGCGAGGAGGGCGACGGCGAGGAGAAGGCTGAAAAATCTTTTGTACTGCATGGCGTTTATTCGACCCAGTCGGCGATGAAGACGTTTGTGTCGCCGCGCGCGGCGGCGTTGCGGTTCGAGGCGAAGACGAGCCTGCGCCCGTCGGGCGAGAACATCGGGAAGCCGTCGAAGGTGTCGTTAAAAGTCACCTGTTCGAGCCCCGACCCGTCGAGGCCGACGACGAAGAGGTTGAAGTCGCGCCCGCGCGGGTTCGGGTGGTTCGACGAGAAGATGATGCGCTTGCCGTCGGGCAGGAAATACGGCGCGAAGCTGGCGACGCCGAGTTTAGTCACCTGCCGCTTGTTCCGCCCGTCAGCGTCCATCACCCACAGCTCGAAGGTGTTCGGCTCGATGACGTGCTCGGCGAGCAGGGCGCGGTAGCGCGCGACCTGTTCCGCCGTCTTCGGGTGGTACGAGCGGTAGACGATCTGCCTTCCGTCGCGCGAGAAGAAAGGGCCGCCGTCGTAGCCCAGCTCGCTCGTCAGCCTCTTGACGTTCTTCCCGTCGGCGTCCATCGAGTAGATGTCGAGGTCGCCGTCGCGCAACGAGGTGAAGACGATGCGACGGCCGTCCGTTGACATCGTCGCCTCCGCGTCGTAGCCGGGCGTCGAGGTCAGGCGTTTGGGGTTCTTGCCGTCGGCGTCGGCCGCGAAGATGTCGAAGCCGGGGTGGACGGCCCACACGTAGCCGCGCGAGCGGTCGGGCGCGGGCGGGCAGTCCGCGGAGGCGAGGTGCGTCGAGGCGTAGAGAATCCGCCTGCCGTCGGGGAAGATGTACGAGCAGGTGGTCGCGCCCGCGCCGGTCGAGACCATACGCACGTCGGAGCCGTCGGCGCGCATCGTGTAAATCTGATCGCACTGCCGCCCCTCGCGCTTCGACTGGAAGATGAGGCGGTCGCCCTTGCCGGAGAAGTACGCCTCCGCGTTCTCGCCGCCGTTGGTCAACTGCCGCACGTTGCGCAGATGTTTTTCCGAAGGCAGCTCGACCGGCGCGGGCTTGTTCGCGGCGCTCTGCGCGGCGGAGAACACGGCGGCCGACAGGCCCAAAACGAGTGCGAGGGGGAACAGGATTTTCGTGCTCATTTATCTCTAGGGGAAAAGCGCCCGCGGCGCGAAACAGGGAGACTGACAACGCGCCCTTACTTTAAACCGCCCCCGCCCCCCTGCCAAGCGCGCCCCACCCCAAAGCCGTTGGCCACCGCCGCCCCCGCCGTGGATAATCAAGAGCCGTCGTCGGCCACGTCCGAACCCTTACGCGTGCTCACAGAGCTTGAACTATGGACTTGCCCACCAAACGCTTCCGCATCGCCTTCTCCTTCGCCGGGGAGAAGCGCGACTTCGTCGCACAAGTCGCCGCCATCCTCGCGCGGCAACTCGGCGAAGCGGCCATTCTCTACGATAAGTATTACGAGGCCGAATTCGCACGGGCGCGACTCGGCCGTTACCTGCCGAAGCTCTATCACGAGGAGTCCGAATTGGTGGTCGTCGTCATCTGCCGCGACTACCCGCGCAAGGAGTGGTGCGGTCTGGAGTGGGACGCGATTTTCGACCTGCTTAAGCAACGTCGCGAGGACGAAGTGATGCTCAGCAGGTTCGACCACGCGACTGTCGAAGGTCTCTACTCGGACGCCGGCTTTATCGAACTGGACGACAAGACGCCCGAGCAGGCCGCCAAGCTCATCCTCGAACGTCTCGCCCTCAACGAAGGCAAGCCCAAAGACTTCTACACCGGACGCACGTCACCTGACGGCGCGGCGCATCACACCTCAATCCCCAACAACCTCCCGCGCCTACAGCCCTTCTTCGGCCGCGAGGCGGAGCTCGCGCAGATACGCGAGGCGCTCGACCCGGAGAACCGCACGTGGGGCGCGCTTATCGACGGGCCGGGCGGCATGGGCAAGACCTCGCTCGCCGTCCGCGCCGCCTTCGACTGCACGCCCGAACAGTTCGACCGCATCGTCTTCGTCTCCGTCAAGAACCGCGAGCTTGACGACGACGGCGTGCGCGAGCTGGGCGTCTTCGTCCTGCCCGGCTTCCTAGAGATGCTCAACGAACTCTCGCGCGAGCTAGGCCGCGCCGACATCACGAAGGCACCGGAGGACGAGCGCATCCGGCTGCTGCTCGACGCGCTCCGCGGCGACCGGGCGCTGCTCATCCTCGACAATCTCGAATCGCTCCCCAAGCCCGACCGCGACCGCCTCTTCACCTTCGTCAAGCGTCTGCCACAGGGCTGCAAGGCCATCCTCACCAGCCGCCGCCGCATCGGCTCCGGCTCCGAGGAACTCATCCTCCAAAAACTCAGCCAGGAGGCCGCGCTCGAAACCCTCGCCGACCTCGCCCGCCGCAACCCCTTGCTCACGAGGACAACCGAGGACGAGCGCGTCGCCCTCTACGAACAGACCGCCGGCAGCCCGCTCCTCCTGCGCTGGGTGGCCGGACAACTCGGCCGCGGCAGTTGCCGCACCTTCGCCGACGCGCTGGCGTTCCTCCGCTCCTGCCCCGACGACAACGACCCGCTAGAGTTCGTCTTCGGCGACCTTGTCAAAGAGTTCACCGACGACGAGACCAAAGTTCTCTGCGCTCTCACCTACTTCACCCTACCTGCGAAAGTGGAGCACATCGCCACGGTCGCGGGCTGCGATGAGGAACCGGCCGAGACTGCCCTACGCAGCCTCGCTAACCGCTCGCTCGTTGTCCCCGACCTTGAGGAAACGGCGTTCGCCCTCGTGCCACTGGTCGCCGACTTCCTCCGGCGGCGAAAGCCCGAGGTCGTCGCGGAGACCGGAGACCGGCTCGAAAAGCACGCCTACGCGCTGATGGTAGAGAATGGCTACGAGAAATACGACAACTTCCCCGTCCTCGACGCCGCATGGCCCACGGTGGCCGCCGCTTTGCCCGGTTTTCTAGCCGGCCCTAATGACCGGCTCCAGACCGTGTGCGGCGCATTACAAATTTTTCTCAATTTCACTGGACGCTGGGATGAACTGCTCGCGCTCTCGCGGGACGCCGAAGTCAAGGCGATTGCGGCCAAAGATTTCCAGAACGCCGGCTGGCGGGCTTACGAAGCCGGCGTTGTCAACTCGCTGCGCGGACAGTCAGCGGAAGTATTCACTTGCGCCGACCGCGCTGAGAACCACTGGCGCGAGTCACAAGCTAGTGCCAGCGAACGGGCCGGCGCCATTTACTTGCGTGGCATCGGGCACCACCTAGCTAAAGATTACCCCGTAGCCATTGCGAACTTTCGCGAATTTGTGGCGCTTAATCGTACCTTAAGCCTTGAGAGCAAGGATGTCGCCATAGGCCTGAATGCCCTCGCCGAAGTCGAACTAGGCTCTGGCAATCTCGATGCTGCTGAACGCGCTTACCAAGAGGCACTGGGGATGGCTCAGGCCGTCAATTACCACGAAGGCATCGCCTATGTGACTGGCAATCTAGCTGAGGTGGCGCTGGCCCGTGAGGACTGGCCCGGCGCATCAGCCTTAGCCCGCGAGGCCCTGCATTTGGCCGAAAAAGTCGGCCGCAAGGACGTAATCGCCGGCAGCTGCCTCCTCCTCGCTAAGTCCCTTGCCCGTCAAGGCCGGAAGCTGGAAGCCCTTCCGCACGCCCAGCGCGCCGTCGAAATCTTCACAACTCTGCGTTCCCCGGAACTTGAAGAGGCTCGGAAGACCCTCACGGAGTGCGAAAGTTGAGTTCGTTGGCGTGAGAGTGTTAGGACGTAAGTCAGCCGAACTTCGGCGGCGACAGTGCGCGCGATGAAGTTCGGCTGATGTGTGGTGTGGGGAGTTGGGGGTGTTAGCCGTTGGTGCGCTGGAACTCCTTCATGAATTGGGTGAGGGCGTCGACGCCGGCGGGGGGGAAGGCGTTGTAGATGGAGGCGCGGATGCCGCCGACGGAGCGGTGGCCTTTGAGGCCGTCGAGGCCGGCGGCGGTCGCTTCGGTGGCGAACTTCTTCTCAAGCTCTTCGGTGGGGAGGCGGAAGGTGACGTTCATGTTCGAGCGCGCTTCGGGGGCGGCGTGGCCGCGGTAGAAGTCGGTCGAGTCGATCACGTCGTAAATCTTCCGCGCCTTCTCCTCGTTCCTCCTGGAAATCGCTCCGAGGCCGCCCTCGCCCTTCACCCACTCGCAGACGAGGTTGAGGATGTAGATGCCCCACGTGTTCGGCGTGTTGTAGAGCGAGTCGTTCTCGGCGTGCGTGCGGTAGTCGAGCATCGTGTGCAGGCCGGAGGGGATTCTTTCCAGCATGTCTTCGCGCAGGATGACGACGGTCACGCCCGAGGGGCCGAGGTTCTTCTGCGCGCCGGCGTAGATGAGCGCGTACTTCGATACGTCCACGGGGCGCGAGCAGATGTTCGACGAGGCGTCGCAGACGAGCGGCACCGAGCCCGCCTCCGGGTCGTGCTTCCACTCGACGCCCTCGATGGTCTCGTTCGAGGTGAAGTGGACGTAGGCCGCGCCGGGGTCGAGGTTGAGCTCGTCGGCCGAAGGGGTGCGCGTGTAGTGGCCGTCGGCCATGTCGGCGGCGACGTTGGTCGCGCCGTGCTTCTTCGCCTCCTTCAGAGCCTTCTTGCCCCAGCTCCCCGTCACGATGTAGTCGGCGCTCGCCACCGGCGCGAGGAAGTTTATCGGCACCATCGAGAACTGTAGGCTCGCGCCGCCCTGTAGGAAGAGCACGCGGTAGCCCTCGGGTATCCCCAGCAGCTCGCGCAGGCCGGCGCTCGCGCCGTCGAGGATGGCCTGGAAAGGCTTCGAGCGGTGGCTGATCTCCATCACGCTCATCCCGACGCCGGGGAGGCTGAGCATCTCCTCGCGCGCGCGTTCGAGCACGGGGACGGGGAGCACCGCCGGCCCCGCGCTGAAGTTAAAGATTCTCTCGGTCATTCGAGTTCTCCTAATGAAGGTGTTGCCGGCGGGGCGTCGGCCCCGCCGGCTACGGCCGTCCGTCGGGGCCGCCGGTTCCCAACTCCGCGAGCGCGTCGTTCAAAATTATCTTCCGGTCGGCGTCTTCGCGGACATAATTTATCGAGGCCGCCGCGCGCTCGATGGCGGCCTTGAGCCGCGCGCGCTCGCCGACGCCGCCCATGGCGCGGGCGGCTGTGAGCAGCGCGACCGCCGCGTGGTAGCCGAGGAACGGGCGCTCCTCCCCAACCCTGCCCGCGAGCCACTCGATGTAGTCGGGGTTGGGGACGGACTGCAACAGGGCGACCGCCGCCAGGCGCTCGCCGGCGCGCGGGTCTCTGCCGTCATCCAGCGGGACGCTCTGCGTTAGTTCGGCCAGCATCGGGTACGCGGTCAGCGCCAGCGTCCTCATCTGCGAGACGATGACTTCCATCCGACGCGTCCTCTCGTCGCTCGGCGCCATCCTCAAGCGTACGTCCCGGTACTCGCGCGCCAACTCCAACACGCGCGCCCGGATGGTGTCGTCGTTCGCGAGCGCGACGCTGCCGACCTTCTGCGCGACCTCGCTCAGGGACTCCCGCCCGGAGAAGACCGGGGCGAGCACGAGGTTGAGCTGGTGCCTGACCAGTCCGGCGAAGCCTGCGCGGTCGGAGTAGGACTGCATCAGCCCCTTCTTGTTAAGCTCGGCGCGGAAGGTGAGCACCTGCTGGAACTGCCCCACCTCCTCCGGGTCGTCCATGTAGCCCAGGTCCGCCTGGCAGAAGTAGAACATGAGGTGCGGCGTCTTCTTCGTCTTCTCCCAGCGCGCGTAGGCGTCCCTGAACTCCTCCTCCGTGCCCGACCCGAACTCGGGCGTCGGGGTCCCGAACCGCTTCCACATGATGCCGACGAAGATGTCGTACTCGGGTATGTAGTCCGTGACGACCCCCTGCGGCCCCCGTTCGTGGATGCCGGGCGGGACGTGCGTCTCCCACCGGATGAGCTCCAACCCGATGCCCTTCTCCGGGGCGATGGTCGCGACGGCCTCGTTGAACTCGTTGACGACGGCCGTGAGTTGGTCGCGCTCGGGCTTCACGTCGCCCGGCGACGAGACGAAAATCTTAACGACCCTTCTCAACCCGGTGGTCATCGTTCGACCTCGCGCGCCGCCCCGCCGCGGCGGCTAGTGGGCCAGCTCAAGGAGACTCAACTCGATGATGTCCGCGTTGTCGGACTTGAGGCGTTCGAGCGCGTCGGCCGTGAGCGCGGCTTCGAGGTTGATGCGGGCGACGGCCGCCTCCGAGCCCTCGAAGATGATGTTCTCCATCTCCTGCACGTTGATCGACTCGGCGCGGATGCGGTCGAGGACGGAGGCGAGCACGCCCGGCCGGTCGCGGTGGCGCACGACGAGCGTGTGCGTGGCGGGCGTGCGCCGCGCGAGGTTGACGACGTTGGGGACGCGCCCCGTCTCCTTGAAGGTGCGTATGACGCGCACCGTCTCGGCGGCGATGGCCTCCTGCGCCTGGTCGGTCGAGGCGCCGATGTGGTGCGTGCCGTAGAGGTTCGGCTCTCGCGCGATGTCGTCCGTGAACTCGCTGGCCGAAGAGGTCGGCTCCTGCGCGAACACGTCGAGCCCCGCGCGTATGTCCTTCCCGCGCATCGCGCGGCGCAGCGCGTCCTGATCCACGACCTCGCCGCGCGAGGTGTTGACGAAGTAGGCGCCCTCGCGCATCGCGTCGAAGAAGTCCGCGCCGACGAGCGCGCGGGTCTCGGGCTTGAGGGCGACGTGGACGCTGACCACGTCTGAGTCGCGCGCCACGTCGAGCAGGCTTTCCCTGCGCTCGACGCCCAGCTCGGCCGCCGACTCGTCCGTGAGGCTCCGGCTCCACGCGACGACGTTCATGCCGAAGCCGCGCGCGCGCGCCGCCACCTCGCGGCCGATCTGCCCCGTGCCGACCAGTCCCAGCGTGCGGCCGAGCAGCCCGCGCGCCTTCGAGAACTCCTTCTTGTTCCACTTCCCTTCGCGGAGCTGTATGACGTTGTCGGCGACGCGCCGGTCGAGGGCGAGGATGAGCGCCAGCGCCAGCTCGGCCACCGCCACGGAGTTCTTGCCCGGGCAGTTCGAGACGTAGACGCCGCGGCGCGACGCGGCCGCCACGTCAATCGTGTTGTAGCCCGCGCCCGCGCGCACGATGAGCTTCAAGGCCCCGGCGTCGAGCATCGGCTCGGTGACTTTGGTCGAGCGGACGACGAGCACGTCGGGCGAGTAGGCGCGTACGGCCTCGACGAGCGAGTCGTCCTTCGCGTCGGGCTGGTAGGAGAACTGGCAGCCGGCGGCTTCGAGGCCGTCGCGCCCCGACTGCTCGAACTTGTCGGCGATGAGCACACGCATCGTTTATTCCCTCTCGGTGTGGGGCGAGCCGTCGGGCTCGTAGTCCTCAATGCTCGTCCGCGTCCCCGGGCGCGTACTGGCGCATCAGCGGCCGCTCGGTCTCAATCTCCACGGTGGCGGCTCACTTCCCGCACGGGTCGCCGGCCGCGCGCCCCCCGCCGTCGGCGGGAGCGCCGCCGATGAGTCGGCCGCGGAGCGCCGCGTTGAAGAAGGCGACGCGGCGGTTCTTCGCCCTGTTCTCGGGGGTGTCGCCGTGCGCGACCGGCTTGGTGGAGCCGAAGCCGACCGCCACGAGGCGCTTGCAGTCCACGCCCTTCTCGACGAGGCGGCGCGCGACGGCGAGGGCGCGGCGTTCGCTCAACGCCTGGTTCGCCGCCGCGTCGCCGCCCGCCTCGGTGTGCCCCTCGACCCGGAGCGTCGTGATGAACTGCTTGTCGTCCAGATACGTCTTGACGGCGTCGAGCGCCTTCTCGCTCTCGGGCAGGAGTCGGTGGCCCCCTTCGGCGAAGGCGACCGCGCCGGCGACCTTCACCTCGTGGCCTTCGAGCTTGTAGGGCTTCTCGGCCTGCGCCGCGGCGTGCGCGACGCAGGCCGCCAGCGCGAGCAGCGCGAGCGGCACCGGCCACAACTTTTTCGTCTTCGTTCTCCTCATCGTCCTCCCGCGGCGCTGCGGCGCCCGCCGGCTAGCGTCTACTCTCTACTGCCTTCAAATCGTGTGAATCAGGATGGCGTCGCGCAGCTTGGGCTCGAACCATGTGGACTTGGGCGGCATGACGCCGCCGGCGTCCGAGACGCGCAGGAGGTCTTCGATGGAGGTCGCGTAGAGCGCGAAGCCCACCTGCGCGCGGCCCGAGTCCACGAGCCTTTCAAGCTCCCGCGTGCCGCGTATCCCGCCGACGAAGTCTATACGCTTGTCCGTGCGCGGGTCTGCGACGCCGAGCACGGGGTCGAGCAGGTTGTTTTGTAGCAGGCTCACGTCGAGCGCCGTCGTCGGGTCGTCGGAGAGCGTGCGCGCCGCCTCGTCGCGCAGCGTCAGCCCGTACCACTTGCCGCCGAGGTACATGTGCCAGTGGCCCGCCTTGCCCGGCCCCTCGCGCTTCGCGTCGTCGGTGACGTTGAAGCGGCGGCGCACCTCTTCGAGGAACTCTTCGGGGCCCCGCCCGTTCAAATCTTTCACAACGCGGTGGTAGGGGAGAATCTGCATCTGCTCGTCGGGGAAGACGACGGCGAGGAAGCGGTTGTAGTCCTCCCGGCCGGTGTGTCCCGAGTTCCGGCCCTTCAGCTCGGCGCGCGCGCGCGACGCGGAGGCCGCGCGGTGGTGCCCGTCGGCGATGTAGAGCGCGGGGACTTCGGCGAAGCAGCGCGCGAGCTGTTCGGGCGCGGCCGCGCGCCAGACCGTGTGGCGCACGCCGTCCGGCGCCTCGAAGTCGTAGAGCGGCTCTCGCTTGGTCTCGGCCTCGACGAGCGCGTCGATGCGGCGGTCGGCGCGGTAGGTGAGGAAGACGGGGCCGGTCTGCGCCCGGAGCGTCAGGACGTGGCGCGTGCGGTCGTTCTCCTTGTCGGGGCGCGTGCGCTCGTGCTTGCGTATGAGGTCGTCGTCGTACTCGTCGACCGAGAAGGCGGCGGCGACCCCCGTTTGCGTGTGCCCGCCCATGCGGAGGCGGTAGACGTAGAGCGAGGGCTCCTCCTCCTCGACGAGCGTGCCGGCGCGCGTCATCGCCTCGAAGTTGGCGCGCGCCTTCTCGTAGACTTCGTCCGAATAGATGTGCGTCCCCTCGGGCAGATCTATCTCGGGGCGCGAGACGTGGAGGAAGCTCAGCGGGTTCCCTTCGGCGAGCGCGCGCGCCTCCTCGGTGTTGACCACGTCGTAGGGGACGGCGGCGACTTCGGCCACCTTGTCGGCGGGCGGGCGCAGTGCGCGGAAGGGGTGGATGGCGGCCACTGTGTAACCTCTCCTTCGGGAAACGGGTTGATGAATGCGAGCTTTTTAAGGGTTAAGACTATCCGCAACGCGCGCCCGCGCGCAAGTCGCGGGCGCGCGGGCGCGCGGCCGCATCCGAATCTTCGCGCGCCGCCGCCGCCGTCATGCCCGACGGCGGGCGTGCGCCCTCGGCCTGACAGGGTTTAGACTCAGGCCGGCGTCGGTAGGAGTTATAAAAGAGGAGTCTTAAAGATGGAGTGTCTTTCGACGAAACATTGCGTGCCCTGTCACGGCGGCGTGCCGCGACTCTCGGGCGCGGAGATCGAGCCGCTGCTCGCGCAGCTCGAAGGCTGGGAGGTCGCCGCGGAGCACCACCTCTCGAAGGAGTACAAGTTCGGGAACTTCGCCGACGCGCTCTCCTTCGTCAACCGCGCGGGCGCGGTCGCCGAAGGGGAGGGTCACCACCCCGACATCGAATTCGGATGGGGCTACGCGCGGCTCAAAATCTACACGCACGCCATCGACGGCCTGAGCGAGAGCGACTTCATCCTCGCCGCGCGCATCGACGCCGCGTGAGGGGAGCGCGGCCGCCCGCCGCGCGACACGTCCTGACGAGCCGCCGTTTCTGAAACCGGCGCGCGTGCGTGTATGCTACGGTGCGCCGGTGCGCCGGGCGGGCGCGCGACTCCCGGCGCCCGACTCCGAAAAGACCCCGCCGACTTTCCCGCCCGACCGAAGGTGACGACGGATGCAGACCGAAAACAGTCTCAACCCGGAGGCCGTGGAGCCGCGCGGCGCGCTGTGCGTCGAGTGCCTGGGACTACTCGCCGCGCCGCGAGAGCGCCTGCTCGACCGCACGGGCGCGGCGCTGTGCCGCGACTGCGCCGACGCGTTCTACGCGCCCTGCGAATCGTGCGCCGGGCTCGTCCCGCGCGACGAGGCGCTCGCGCGACCCGACGGCGGCGCGCTCAACTGCTTCGAGTGCTTCGGCCGCGCGGCCTCGCCCGACGGCTCGGAGGCTTTGACGGACGAGGAGGTCGAGGCGCTCGTCGCCGAGTACTGTGCGCTGCACGAGGAGCTGAAGCGCCTTGAGACGCGCGCCTCGGAGGTCAAAGAGCAGTTGAAGCGCGCGTCGGCGGCGCGGCCGCGCGTCTCGAACGCGGTGGTGCTGCGCGCGGGAGAGGCGGGCGTGCGTTGCGGCTACGCCTCGAAGGCCGCCTACGACGCCGAGAAGCTCTCGGCCGCCGAAGCCCTGCTCGGCGCTGAAGGCTTCGCAGCGCTCTTCGAGCGCAAGGTCACCTTCTCGGCCGTCAAGGGCCGCCTCGAAGAGTTCCTCTCCTCCGACGACGAGGCCACGGCCGCCGCGCGCGAAGCCGTCCGCGCCGCGGAGACACGCACCGAAGTCGCCACGCTCACCGTCGTCGCGGCGCGGAAGAAGAAGACGTAAAAGTTCAAAGTTCAAGGTTCAAAGTTCAAAGTTCAAAGTTGAAATTCCGACTCCCCTCTCACGCCCCGCCATGCCGACAACGCCCCTCGAAATCCCTAACACTTTCCAGACCGAGCGGCCGCTGACCGCGCAGCGACTCGCGCAGTACGTCGCGCGCGGGCGCTGCGAGCGGCACATGCGCTTCACGCTCTTCCCTTCGGAGGCTAAGCGTAAGCTGGCGCGCTACGGCCTTGAGTTCGAGCCGCTGTCGCCGCTGCTCTCGGGCGAGGGGCAGCGGTTCGAGCGCGAGATGGTCGAAGAACTTGCCGCGCGCTCTGAGGTGCGCGACATGACGCACGCCGACGCCGCGTCGTTCGCCGACGCGGTCGCGCGCCAGAGCGTGGGGCGGGTCGGCTACTACCAGCCGACGCTCAAGGGGCGCGTCGGGGGCTGGGAGTGCGAGGGGCGCGCGGACTTGATAGAGGTGGCGCGCGGAGTTGATAGAGGTGGCGCGGGCACGACGGCGACGGTCGTGGACTTCAAGGCGAGCGCGAGAGAGACGGTCGGCTTCCGCCTTCAGGTCGCGTTCTACGCGCGGCTGCTCGGCGAGACGTTGGGCGCCTCTGGGCTCGAAGGCGCACGGGTGCGCGGCGCGGTCGTCGCGCGCGACACGCCGCTCCCCACGGACGGCGCGTGGGAGACTTTCGACCTCTCGCTCTACTCGGAGGAGATAGAGCGGCTGGTGGCCGCGCCCGACTCGGACGTGGCGCGCGCCGTCGCCGCACGGGAGGGGCGCGCGCGCTACCACCTGCGCGCGGCCTGCGACGGCTGCCCCTACAACGCGCTCTGCTTCGCGGACACGGCCGAGCGCCGCGACCTCTCGCTCGTCCCCGGCATCTCGACCTCGGAGAAGCGCGCGCTCGAAGCCGAAGGCGTCGCGTCGGCGGACGCGCTCGCCGCGCTCATGGACTACGCGGGGCGCGAGATGCGGCCGGCCGCGGGGCGCGAGGAGCTTCTGCGCCGCGCCTCCGCGCGCTGGCCGCTCGGCGGCCGACTCCCCTCGCTCGTCCAGCGCGCGCGCGCCGCCGTTCGGCGCCTCGACCGCTCGACGGACGCGCTGCCCTACCTTCTCGGCTCCGACTTCGGCTCGCTGCCCGACCCGGCCGAGCACCCCGGCCTCATACGCGTCTTCGTCGACGCGCAGCGCGACTACATCGAAGACCGCCTCTACCTGCTCGCCGCGCGCGTCTCCGGCCCGCGCGGCGCCGAAGAGTTGGTCGAGATGACGGACGCGAAGCCCGACACCGACTCGGAGCGCGCGCTGCTCGTGCGCTTCGTGCAGAAGATGCTGCCGGCCGTCGCGCGCGCGGCCGACGCTACGACGGCGCCGCTCCACTTCTACACCTTCGCGCCGCGCGGCGAGCGCGCGCTGCTCGACGCGCTCGCGCGACACTTCGACGCGCTCTGCGCCGTCCCGGCCTTCTACGACCTTCTGACCTCAAGCCCCGCGCTGACGCAGCCGATGGTCTCGCTCCTCTCCGAAGAGGTGCGCGCGCGCCTCAACCTCGCGCCCGTCTGCCAGAACCTCTACGAAGTCGCCTCGGCGCTCGGCTTCGAGTGGCGGGACGAGCGCACGGACTTTCGGCGCGTCTTCCGCGCGCGCGTCTTCGACAACCGACGCACATTCATGCGCGACCCCGCGACGGGCGAGCTGAGCGCGGACTTCGAGAAGGCGGAGAAGTCGGACGTAGATGTGGACGCGGACGAGGACGCGCCGCCACCCTTCGTACGCGTCGAGTCGGCGGCGCGCTTCGGCGCGGAGATACCGCTCGAATACGCATACGCGGCGTGGGGGCTTCTGCGCGAGACCGTGACCGGGGGGGGCGCGCGCGCGCAGGTGCGCGGCTTCGCGGGCGTCACGCTCGAACAGATACGCGACCTCGCCCGCGCGCGGACTCGCGCGATGCAGCACGTCGAGGGGCGCTTCGCGCTTAAGAACAGGCAGGTGCGAAAGGAGCCGCTCGACCTCTCGCGCCTCGGCGAAGTCGAAGTAGACCCGTCGGAGGTTCCGCTCAGCCGCTCGCTCGAAGACTTCCTCCTGCTCGAACACCACGCGTCGTTTCAGGAGAAGATGCTCCGCCTCGCGCTGCCCACGCGCGAGCGCGCGGAGACGGGCCGCACGGCCGTCCTGCTCTGCGAACGCTACGAGCGCGACGACGAGCGAATAGAGCGCGCCTGGTTCCGTTTCGCCGACGCCGAGTCGGGCGAGGAAATCTCCGCGCGCGAGCCGGGGCTTTTGCGCCTGCGCGTCGGCGACTGGGTCGTCGTCAACCCCGCGGCCGACGCGGAAGGGCGCGCGCTCCCCGCGTGGCACCTTGTGCGCGGCCGCCTCGCGCTGGTCGAAGAGTTGTCGGAGCGCGGGGCCGTCATGCGCCTGCTGCCGATGAGTTTCAAGAACTCGCCGTTCCGTTACAGGCACGCGCTGTTCGCGCCGGAGCCGGGCACGCTCTACACGGCCGACGAGATGTGCGACGACCTCAACTCGGACAAGTTCCTCGACGCCTGCCGCAACGCGCGACACAACCACCTCTACCGCTGGCTGAGCGACCCGGAAGTCGGACAAAGGCCCCGCGCCGTCCGCCCCAAACGCCTGCGCGACGCGCTTGAGGTCGCGCGCCTCGCCGCGCGCGCGCAGGCGCCGCACGGGCTGACCGACCCGCAGGCGCGCGTCGTGGGCGAACACCTCACGGACCGCGTGCTCGTCGTGCAGGGCCCGCCCGGCACGGGCAAGAGCCACACGCTCGGCTTCGCGATCCTCTCGCGGATGCTCGCGCAGGCCATACCCGCGCGCCCCTTCCGCGTCGCGGTGCTCGCGAAGACGCACGCCGCCGTCTCGGTCACGCTCGAATCGGTGGCGAAGCGCGCCGCGCAACTGCTCGGCGTCGAAGCCTCGCCGCTGCTCGCGCCGCTCGCGCGGCTCAAGGTCGTCAAGGTCTGCAACGACGCCGGCGACGCGGTGCCCGAAGGGTGCGGCCGCGTCCTGCCCGACGGCGGCGAGGAGCTGACGGCGCTCGCGCAGTGGGAGATGCTTTTGAACGAGCCGCTCTTAGTCGTCGGCGGCACGCCCGGCGGGCTCTACCGTCTGGTGAAGCAGGGCGCGGCGAAGGGGCGCGCGGTCGATTGGTCGGGCGAGCACTTCGACCTCGTCGTCGTGGACGAGGCTTCGCAGATGGGGCTGGCCGAGGCTTTGACGGCCGCCGCGTTCCTGCGCGGGGACGGCCAGTTCGTCGCCGTCGGCGACCACCGGCAGATGCCGCCCATACTCGCGCACGCCTGGGACGCCGAAAGCCGGCGCGACCTCAAACGCGCGCGCGTCTTCCTCTCGGTCTTCGAGTACCTGCAAGCGCTCGGCTTCCCGGCCGCGGCGCTCGACCGCTCCTTCCGCATCCCCGAAGAGGTGGCGGACTTCCTGCGCCGAAACGTCTA
This sequence comes from Pyrinomonadaceae bacterium, assembly GCA_036399155.1. Lineage (GTDB taxonomy): Bacteria > Acidobacteriota > Blastocatellia > Pyrinomonadales > Pyrinomonadaceae > QHXN01. The sequence continues at coordinate 16,502 of DASWNR010000494.1, read as the reverse complement.
CGCCGCCGACGGGATAGACTTCCGCTCGACGAACCGCGCGCGGCTGCCCCTTTGCGCGGGGCTCGACGAAGACGGTTGGCTGCGCGCCGCGCTCGCGCCCGAGCACGCGCTCGTCGTCGTCGAGCACGACGAGGAGGGCTCGCAGCAGTCGAACGACTTCGAGGCCGGGCTCGTCGCCGCGCTCGCGCGCGCGGCCTCGGAAGGGATGGGGCTCGACGCGCGCGAAGGGATTGGCGTCGTCGTCCCGCACCGCGCGCAGAAGGCGCTGCTCGCCTCGCTCCTGCCCGAGCTCGCAGACTCCATCGACACGGTCGAGCGCTTCCAGGGCGGCGAGCGCGACCTCGTCATCGTCTCGGCCACGGTCTCCGACCGCGAGTTCGCCGAGAGCGAGAGCGACTTCCTGCTTGAGCCGCGACGCCTCACCGTCGCCGTCTCGCGCCCCAGGCGCAAGCTCGTCGTCGTCGCCTCGCGCGCCGTCTTCGACCTCATCCCGCAAGACCTCGACGCCTACGAGCGCGGCTCGCTCTGGAAGCGCCTGCGCCGCGAGTCGGCCGCGCACACGCTCTTCGACGGCAGCGTCGGAGGCCGCCGCGTCAACGTGCGCGCCGCCCCGGCCGCGACCCGGAAACCGCAGGACGACCGGGAGGAGGTTTCAGAGCAATGAGCGGAGCGGACGCGGACGAGACCCTTGACGGGAAAAGGGCGCGCGCCGCGGAGGTCGTCACGCGCATACGCGGGCGGCTGCTGCTGCTCGCCGCCCGCCCGCCCTTCCGCTTCGTCAAAACCTACCGCGACGAGGCCGACGACTACCTGCGCCGGATGGCCGAGTTCGTCGGCTTCGACGAGGACGAGGTGGCCGCCGCGAAGAGGCTAAAGGAGGAGGCCGGGGCCGGTTAAGAATATACTTCTTAACCGGCCCCGGCTTCTGGTAAACCAGCCTCCGTTGCCCTTACTGCTTCGGCCCGACCGTGGGGCCGTCGCCGACGAGGAAGTAGCCGGCGGGCGGGTTGTTGCCGTTGGCGTTGAAGGCCGCGACCGCGGCGGCCGCCTGCGCGTTGACGGCGCTCAGGCTGGCCTTGCTCTGGCCGTGCGGGACGACCACCGTGCAGTAGCCGTAGCTCGTGTTATTCGACTGGTCGGTGGCCCTGATGCGTATGACGTAGACGCGGCCGTCCGCGTCGCCGCGCCGCTCGGCGCGTAAGCGCAGCGTCGAGGGCGCAACGTCCTTCGCGTCGGGCGACATGCCCCCGGGCTGCTCCGCGTCGTCCTCGTCGCTGAACACGTCTATCTGGACGACGGGCGGCTCGCCGTCGTTGTCGGACGCCGTCACCTGCAAGCCGACGTTGACCAGGCCGGAGTTCGGCGGCCACAGCAGCGCCTTCGCCACGGAGCAGGTCACGGAGGGCCCCTGCGTGTCGGTGACCGTGATGGTGACGGTGGCGATGTTCGAGTCGTCCGCCCCGTCGTCGGCCTTGTAGTCGAAGGAGTCGAGGCCCGTGAAGCCGGGCAGCGGCGTGTAGCTGAACGAGCCGTCGGCGTTGAGCGCGAAGGCGGAGGCGTTCGACGGGCCGGCGACGAGCACGGCCGTGAGCGACGCGTCGTCGATGTCCGTGTCGTTGGCGAGAACGCCGGTCGCGGGCGGCCGCGTCAGCGTCGTGTCCTGATTCGTCGAGTAGTTGTCGTTGTTCGCCACGGGTGCGTCGTTGACGTTCGAGACGCCCACCGTGACGGTCGCGGTGTCTGTGCCGCCCTGGCCGTCGGAGACGGTGTAGGTGAACGAGTCCGCGCCGAAGTAGTTCGGGTTAGGCGTATAGCTGACGCCCGTGCCGCCGCCCGTGACGGCGACCGAGCCGTGCGCGCCCTGCGTGACCGAGACGACGGTCAGCGTGTCGCCGTTCGCGTCGGTGTCGTTGGCGAGGACGTTAACGGGGTTCGCGCCGCTGTCCTCAAAGACGTTCTCGTTGTCGTCTACGGCGACCGGCGGCGCGGCCGCGGCGGCGCAGGCTCCCTGCACCTCGACGGCGCCGCTGTCCGAGCCGTCGCCGCCCGCGGCGTTGGCGACCGCGGCGATGTCGCACGGTCGCGTGAGCCCGCGCTGGTCGGCCGTCGTGCTGCTCGCGTGCCCCTTGTCGATGGCGATGCTGCCGACTCCGAGCGCGTGCGTCGGCGTCGGGCCGCCGTTGTTCGCGAGCGGGCCGAGTTGGACGGAGACGTCGCTCACGTCGAGCTGGTCGCCCGGGCCGGGGGCCATGACGGGGTTGCCCACGATGGTGCCGAACTCGCCGACGACGTTGTAGCCGAGGCTGGTGAACTGGCCGAGGAGGTTCGGGCAGTCCACGCCGCCGTTGCCCGCGACGACGGTGTTGCGCAGCGTCGTCCCTTCGGGGCCGGTGCTGTTCCAGATGCCGCCCGCGGTGTTGGGGAAGTCGCTGTCGTTGTTCGTGACGGTGCAACTGACGAGGTTGAGCACGCCGTCGTTCCGGATGCCGGCCGCGTGCAGGTAGGCGCGGTTGCCGCTGACCGTGCAGTTCGTCATGGTGAGCGTGCCGCCAAAGACGTAGACGCCGCCCCCGTCGTCTGCCCACGCGCGGCTCGCGGAGATGGTCGAGTCGTTCACGAACACGGTCGAGTTCCACCAGACCCGGAGCGCGCCCGACTGGTTCTGATACCCGTTCGTTATATGCAAACGGTTGAGGTGGACGATGATGTTGGGCGTCGGCGTCATCGGGTCCTCATCGGTTTCGGGGTTGATGTCGAAGATGCGGTCGAGCGCGTTGGCGTTGATGGTCGTGCCGCCCGGGCTCCCGTTGATGGTCAGTGAGCTGCTGATGTCGAGGTCGCCCTCCAAGGCCAACTCGTCCGTGTCGCCCGGGCCTGGTGTATTCACGATGGCGAAGGTGATGGTGCCCGCCGGGCCGATGTTGATGACGTCGGCGCCGCCGCCTGCGGCGCAGTCGGGCCACGTCGCGGCGTCGTTGTTGGCGTTGATGACGGCCTCGCGCAGGGTGCAGGCGCCGTTGTTCGAGAGCGCGTCGCCGAGGCCGTTGACGTTGATGGTGTTGGCGCGCGTCTGCGGGGTGAAGGCGAGCGCGCAGACGGCGAGCGACAACACCGCGCCGACGCGCGCGTAAACGGCCGCGCGCGTCGGCGCGTGCGCACGAAGGGGAAGAGGGGATAGTTTCATGGGAATCTCCTTGTTTAAAGGGAAAGGGGTCAGCGAAGGCGTGCGAAGGCTGCTTGTCTTAGTCCGAACCTCGGGAGAGCGTCGCGCAAACTATCACACCGCCCCGCGCACGGTCAACGAATTGCCCGGGGCGGTTGTCAGGGCCGTGGGGGGGATGTTATATGTCGGGGTCAATCTCGGGAAGGTTATACGTGGGTGGCGGCCGGCGCGGGGTGTGTGCGCGGGCGGCGTGTGGTCGTTGGTAGAAACCTCAGGCGGAAGCGGAAAGGCATAGGCTGGCATCATGGCAAACACTCCCATTACGGTGGCGCGGGGCGACGGCATCGGGCCGGAGATCATGGACGCGACGCTGCGGATACTCGAAGGCGCGGGCGCGCGTTTGGACATTGAGGAGATTGAGATAGGCGAGAAGGTCTATCTGGCGGGGAACCCGGCGGGGGTGGCGCCGGAGGCGTTCGATAGTTTGAGGCGGACGAAGGTTTTTCTTAAGGCCCCGATTACGACGCCGCAGGGCGGGGGTTATAAGAGTCTGAACGTGACGGTGCGGAAGACGTTCGGGCTCTACGCGAACGTGCGGCCGTGCGTGTCTTACCACCCGTTCGTCGAGACGAAGCACCCCGTCATGGACGTGGTCATCGTCCGCGAGAACGAGGAGGACGTGTACGGCGGCATCGAGTACAGGCAGACGGGTCAGGTCACTCAATGTCTGAAGCTCATCTCGCGCCCGGGCACCGAGAAGATCGTCCGCTACGCGTTCGAGTACGCGCGGCGCAACAACCGGAAGAAGGTGACGTGCTTCACGAAAGACAACATCATGAAGATCACGGACGGCCTCTTCCACAAAATCTTCGACGAGATAGCGCCCGAGTACCCCGACATCGAGAACGAGCACTGGATAGTCGACATCGGCTCGGCCAAGCTCGCCGACGCGCCCGAGAACTTCGACGTGCTGGTGCTGCCTAACCTCTACGGCGACGTGCTCTCGGACGTGGCGGCGCAGATCGCGGGCTCGGTGGGGCTCGCCGGCTCGGCCAACATCGGCGAGCACATCGCGATGTTCGAGGCCATCCACGGCAGCGCGCCCCGGCGCGCGGGTCAGAACCTCGCCAACCCGTCGGGGCTTTTCCTCGGCGCGGTGATGATGCTCGTCCACACGGGGCAGACCGACGTGGCCGAGCTGGCGCACAACGCGTGGCTCCGGACGATGGAGGACGGCGTCCACACCTACGACATCTTCAAAGAAGGCGTGAGCAAGGAGAAGGTCGGGACGCGCGAGTTCGCGGAGGCGGTCGTCGCGCGCATCGGGCAGAAGCCCCAGACGCTCAAGGCCGTCACATACAAGGCGGGCGAGGGCGGCGGGGGCGCTTTCTCGGGGCGCATGGCGCGCGAGACGGCCGCGGCGAACAAGCAGACGGTCGGCGTAGACGTGTACCTCGACTGGACTTCGGGTTCGGCGAACGACCTCGGCGCCGTCGTGGAGAAGCTGTCGGGCGAAGGCTTGAAGCTCACGTCAATCGCCAACCGGGGCGTGAAGGTCTACCCCGGCGGCGCGACCGAGACGTTCTGCTCCGACCACTGGCGCTGCCGCTTCGTCACCGAAGGCGGCCGCGAGGTCGGGAACAGGCAGATCGTCTCGCTGCTCTCGCGCTTCGCGGAGGCCGGGCTCGACTTCATCAAGACCGAGAACCTCTGCAACTTCGACGGCCAGCCCGGCTACTCGCACGCGCAGGAATAAGCGAAAGGGGAAGGGTGAAGGGTGAAAGGGTCGAAAGCCTTCATCCTTCACCTTACCCTTTCCCCCTTCCCCGCACGACTGAGAAAGGATGATTGAAAGATGTCAGCGACGGCCCCCGCAGGAAGACCCGAGTCGAACGAGTACGCGTCCTACTACGAGACCTACGTCTCGAAGGTGAGCGGGGCGGAGGTGTTGGAGACGTTGGAGCGTCAGGGCGCGGAGACGCTGGCGCTGGTGCGCGGCCTCGCGGAGGGGCGCGGCGCGCACAAGTACGGCGAAGGCAAGTGGAGCGTCAAACAGCTCGTCGGGCACGTCATAGACACCGAGCGCCTCTTCTCTTACCGCGCGCTCGCCATCGCGCGCGGCGACCGGCAGCCGCTGCCGAGCATGGAGCAGGAGGTGTGGATGGCCGGCTCCGACTTCGACTCGCGCACGCTCGCCAGCCTCGCCGAAGAGTTCGAGTCGGTGCGCGCCTCGACGCTCCACCTGCTACGCCACCTGAGCCCCGAGGCGTGGGCGCGGCGCGGCGTGGCCAGCGACAACGAGGTCACCGTGCGCGCGCTCGCATACATCATCGCGGGCCACGAGGCGCACCACGTCGGGATTCTCAAAGAGCGTTACCTTTAAGACGGGCCGCGCTTCGCTCACGGGGCAGAGACGATGCTCAAGGCTCTCACACGTCTGACGCTCGCGGCGCTCGCCGCCTCGCTCTGTGTGACGGCCGCCGCCGCGCAGACCACGCTCGAATGGATAGTCCTCTCGCCCGCAGGCGAGAAGTTCACGGCGCGCATGCCGATTACAGCAAGCCGCTCAAGCAGACGGAGGTGACGCGCAAGGCGATGATCATCTTCAAGCCCGAGCCCGGCTTCACCGAAGAGGCGCGCAGGTTCAACGTCACCGGCGTCGTGCGCCTCAGGGGCATCCTCGCGTCGGACGGCGCGGTCAAAAGCGTCTCCGTCGTCAAACCCTTGCCGCACGGCCTGACGCGCAAGGCGCTCAACGCGGCGAAGAGCATCAGGTTCCAGCCGGCGCAGAAGGACGGGCGGCCCGTGTCGCAGTACGTCGTCCTCGAATACAACTTCAACATCTACTGAAGAGGCGGGCGGTAGTCATCAGACAGTGGCCATCAGACTGAAAGAGGTTCGGGGCATGAGTTCCGAAGAGAGAGAGCCGGCGGACGGCGGGTCGGGCGGGGCGGAGACCCCGCTGGTGGCCGTCTGTATGGGCAGCACGTCCGACTGGGAGACGATGCGGCACGCGGCCGAAGTCCTGAAAGAGTTCGGCGTGCCGCACGAGTGCGCGGTCGTCTCGGCGCACCGCACGCCGCAGTGGATGGCCGAGTTCGCCGCCGGGGCCGAGGGGCGCGGGCTCGAAGTCATCATCGCGGGCGCGGGCGGCGCGGCACACCTGCCCGGCATGGTCGCCGCGCAGACGCTCCTCCCCGTCCTCGGCGTCCCGGTCAAGAGCAAGGCGCTCAAAGGTCTCGACTCGCTCCTCTCAATCGTGCAGATGCCGGCGGGCGTCCCCGTCGGCGCGTTAGCCATCGGGCAGGCGGGCGCGACCAACGCCGCGCTGCTCGCCGTCGCCATCCTCTCCAACACGCGCCCGACCCTGCGCGAGCGCCTGCGCCGCTTCCGCGACGAGCAGACCGCGCGCGTGCGCGAGGCCGTCCTCCCAACATGAAAGCGATACCGCCCGGTGCAACGGTCGGCGTGCTCGGCAGCGGACAGCTCGGCCGCATGTTCGCCATCGCCGCGCGCCGCATGGGCTACCGCGTCCACACTTTCTCGCCCGACTCCGACACGCCGGCCGGCCAGGTCTCGGACCGCGAATACGAACGCGCCTACGACGACCTCGACGCGGTGCGTGAGTTCGCGCGCGGCGTCTCCGTCGTCACCTTCGAGTTCGAGAACGTGCCGGCCGAGGCGGTCGAGGCGGCGGCCGGCCTCGCCCCCGTGCGACCCTCCGGCGCGGTGCTCTACACGACGCAGCACCGCCTGCGCGAGAAGACCTTCCTCTCGCGGCGCGGCTTCCCCGTCGCGCCCTTCCGACACGTCACCTCGCCCGAATCCCTGCGCGCCGCGCTCGAAGAGGTCGGACTCCCGGCCGTGCTCAAGACCGCCGGGTTCGGCTACGACGGCAAGGGGCAGACGCGCATCAACTCAATCGAAGACGCCGCGGCGGCGTTCGAGGCGCTCGGCGGCCGGGAGGGCGTCGTCGAAGGCTTCGTGGACTTCGAGCGCGAGGTCTCGGTGGTCGCCGCGCGCGGCGTCGCGGGCGAGTTCGCGCACTACGGCGTGGTTGAGAACACGCACAGCCGGCACATACTCGACCTCTCGGTCGCGCCCGCGCGCGTGGATGAAGAGGTCGCCCGCGAGGCCGTACGGATCGCGCGCGCCGTGCTCGAAGAGCTGGACGTGGTCGGCGTGACGTGCGTCGAGTTCTTTCTGACGAAGGCGGGCAATCTTCTCGTCAACGAGCTTGCGCCGCGCCCGCACAACTCGGGTCACTTCACCTTCGACGCCTGCGTGACGAGCCAGTTCGAGCAGCAGTTGCGCGCCGTCTGCGGCCTCCCGCTCGGCTCGACCGAGCTTCTCAGACCCGCGGCGATGGCGAACCTGCTCGGCGACCTCTGGCAGGCGGGCGAGCCCGACTGGGCGGCGGCGCTCTCCTTCACGGACGTTAAGCTACACCTCTACGGCAAGACCGACGCGCGCCCCGGGCGCAAGATGGGACACCTCACCGCGCTCGCACCGGCGCCCGAAGAGGCCGCCCGCGCCGCGCTCGCCGCACGCGCCGCCCTCACGAAAGAGTGAATTAACAGTGACGGACGGGGCGCCCTCCTGCCCGGCCAGCTTCCGGTACTCGGCCTCGGCCTCCGCGTGCATACCTTTGTGCTCATAAGCCTCGCAGAGGTTGACGCGGGCGCGCCGGAATGCGGGGTCAACTTGTGTGGCACGCATTCTGCCCCCACACTCTTCTCAAGCGTCTTTTGTACCGAAACCGCGCAAACGGGCTCACGGCTCTCGGAGCCCGCGTGTACTGCGGCCAGTCATCGGCGAGGGGGTTTTCTATGTTTACTTCGGCCGGTCTGCCTGTCCTGCTGGCGTTAACGTTACTACTGTCCGGCGGGCTCCTGATGTTTTCTCGCAGGCCCTCCCGGCTCGGGCGACCGGGGCGAATAACAGTCCCGGCTCTTTTGCTCGCGCTCTCCCAGACCGCGTGCGTGGCGGGCGGGTATAGCAGTGACGGCGGGTTCTTCCTCTGGCCGGGGAGCATCGTGGTGACTATAGCGCTCGTCCTGCTCTTCCTGTTCATGAGGCGGCGCAGGTGACGAACGGTTGACGAATGACGCGTCACGCCGGAAACCCTCGGCAGTTGTCGGACGGGCGTCGGGCATGTTTTTATGCCGCGTGAGGCGCGGCGGGGGGGCGGCTTTGCTCCGCCCGGAATGATTTCAAAGAGGACAGAAGGAGAATCGAGACAATGAGTAGACGACCGGGCGGCGAACTGGCTTCGAGGCCGCTTCATTTCATCTGGATAGCGGACAGCTCCGGCTCGATGGAGCAGGACGGGAAGATACAGGCGCTCAACACGGCCATCCGCGAGGCCATCCCGCACATGCGCAAGGTCGCCGAGGACAACCCGAACGCGCAGGTGCTCGTCCGCGCCGTCAAATTCTCGAACGGCGCGCAGTGGCACATCACGCAGCCGACGCCCGTCGCCGACTTCGCCTGGACGGACCTCTTGGCCGAGGGCGAGACCGACATGGGCAAGGCGCTCGAACTCGTCGCCGAACAGTTGAAGATGCCGCCGATGAGCGAGCGCGCCCTGCCGCCCGTCCTCGTGCTCGTCTCCGACGGGCAGCCGACCGACGACTTCGAGGCGGGCTTGCGCGCACTGATGAACGAGCCCTGGGGCAAGAAGGCCGTCCGCATCGCCATCTCAATCGGGCGCGACGCCGACGACGAGGTCTTGCAGCGGTTCATCGGCAACACGGAACTCAAGCCGCTCGCGGCCAACAGCCCAGAGGCGCTCGTCCGCCACATCAAGTGGGCCTCGACCGCCGTGCTGAAGTCCGCCTCATCGCCCGCGGCCGGGGCCGACACGCCCGCCGGGGCGGGTGCGACGCCCGCGCCCGCGGTTCCCATCCCGACCGCCGCGCCCGCGACCGGCGGCGGCGCGGGGCAGGCGGCCGCGGCCGCGCCGGGCGGGAGTCAAACGCCCGTCGACGACGAGGCAGCCAACAACCAGCAGACCATCGACGACGTCTGGTAAGGAGCGCACCGTTGGCCGAACAAGAGGGCCCAGCCGAGTGGCGGGTGATGGGCGAGACCGTGCCCGGCGCGTCGCACCTGCGGGCGGGCATTCCGAACCAGGACGCCATTTTGCAGGTGCGCGAGTCCGGGCGCGGGCTGCCCGTCGTCGTCTCGGTCTCGGACGGGCACGGGAGCGACAAGTGTTTCCGCAGCGACCGCGGCTCGCGCTTCGCCGTAGAGCGGGCCGCGCAGCTCGTCGGAGAGTTCCTCGGCGAGCTGCGCGGCGCGGCGGACCACGCGGCGGCCGAAAGCAGGGCGAAGGACTATCTGCCGCGCGAGTTCGTGAAGCGCTGGCGCGGGGCGGTCGAGGCCGACCTCAAGGCGCGGCCGTTCACGCGGGCGGAACTCGAAGCCGTCGAGAGGAAGGACGGCCCGCGTGCGCTCGAACTGATCGCGCGCAACCCGCTGCTCGCCTACGGGGCGACTTCGCTGACCGTCGCCGTCGAAGAGTCTTTCGTCCTCTACCTACAGCTCGGCGACGGCGACATCCTCAGCGTCTCCGCGTCGGGCGAGGTCGCGAGTGCGCTGCCCGAAGACGGACGCCTCTTCGCCAACGAGACCACCTCGCTCTGCACGCCGGACGCGGGGGAGAACTTCCGCGTCCGGCTTCAACCGTTCGCGGGCGAGCCCCCTGCGCTCATCCTGCTCTCGACCGACGGCTACGTGAACTCTTTTTCCGACTCGGCCGGGTTCTTCAAAGTCGGGAGCGACCTCCTTGAGATGCTGCGCGCCGACGGCTTCGACCCCATCAACGCGAGCATCAAGGGCTGGCTCGAAGAGGCCACGCGCTCGGGCAGCGGCGACGACTGCACGCTCGGACTCATCTGCCGCATGGACGCGCTGAGTAAGACCGCCGCGGAGCCGAAGGCGCCGGAGGCGGAAAGCGCCGAGGAGGCCGAGACGCCGCCCGCGCCGCCCGCGCAACAACCGGCGGACGTTTCGCAACCGGCAGGCGCTTCGACCCCGCCCGGGGACGGCGGCCTCCCGGCACAGCCGTCCGAGCCGACGGCCAAGCCCGACGGGCAGGGCGCATGAACGAGCAGCCGAGACAGATGCTGCGGGAGATAGTCGCGCGCCACGGGCGGCCGGTCGTCCACGACGCGCGGCGCTGCGAAGGGCTGCTGAGGGACTACTCCGCCCGGCACAGACGCGAAGTCTCCGTGCTGGTGTCGGCGCTCGAAGAGCACGTCCCCGAGGACATGCTCACCGCGCCCGCCGGGACGCCGCGCGCCGTCATGCTCAAGCGCCTCGCGCGCCGGCTCTCGGACAACCGCGCCCTCTCGGAGCCGGCCGCCGCCTGGGCCGTCAACTCGTGGGCGCTCGCGCTGGGACTGATTTCCGAAGACGAATTAAAGGCCGTTGAAGAAGCGGCCTCGGCGGCCGGGGCGGCCGACGTTTCGGGGGGTGACAGAGCCACTAAGCTCCCGCCCGCGGACGCGGCGGCGCGGGCCACCCCGAACAGAGCGCCCGCGAAGGCCCCGGCGGACGCCGCCTCGGTGGTGGCTTCCGCGGCGGGCGACGGCGATTACGCGAGCATTACAGAGGCGCTCATAAACGTCGTGCCCGGCGGGCGCGTCCTCGTCCGGCCGGGTGTGTATGAGGAGGCAATCCTACTCGATAAGCGGGTCAACATCGTCGGCGACGGCCCGCGCGACGAGGTTATCGTCAGGGGCGTCGGCGCGAGCTGCCTGAAGTCGAGCGCGGAGGCCGCAAGGGTCGCCGGCCTGACGCTGCGCGGGGCGGGCGGCGGCGCGGCCTCCTTCGCCGTGGACGTGCTGCGCGGAGAGCTGGTGCTCGAAGACTGCGACGTCTCGTCGGAGACGCTCTCCTGCGTCGCGGTTCACGGCCCCGGGGCCGCGCCTTTAATCAAGCGGTGCCGGATTCACGACGGCGCGGACTCCGGGCTTTACTTCTTCGACGGCGCGTCGGGGGCGGTCGAGGACTGCGAGGTCTACGGCAACGCGAACGTCGGCGTGGCGATCAACGGCGGCGCGCGCCCCGTCATCAGGCGCAGCAAGGTCTACGGCGGCGCGAACGCCGGTGTGGTCGCGTGGCAGGGCTCGGACGTGCTCCTCGAAGAATGTGAGGTCTACGGCCACCGCCTGGCGAACCTCGGCGTCAGCGACGGCGCGAAGGTGACGGCGCGCGCGTGCCACGTCCACGAGGGCGAGAACTCGGGCGTCTTCGTCCACCGCGAGGGCGAAGCCGTCCTCGAAGGCTGCGAGCTGTACGGCCACCGCGAGGCGGAGGCGGCGGCGACGACGCAGGGCAGGCTGTTCCTGAGCGGCTGCCGCGTTCACGGCGGCAACGACTCCGGCGTCTCTATTCGCGACGGGGGGCAGGCGCTCCTGCAAGGGTGTGAGGTCGGCGACAACTCGGGCTCGGGGGTGTCGGTCGGCGCCGGCTCGGTGCTCGCCGTCATCGAGTCCACGATTTGCGACAACGCGCGCTTCGGCGTCGAGGTCGCGGCGGGCGCGACCGCCCGCGTCGTGGACTCGGAGCTGACCGGCAACGGGCTCGGCCCCTGGGACGTGGAGTACGGCGCGGAGGTCGAGTCAGAGGGCAACCTGGATTAGCCGGCGGAAGAGACGGGGCGAGGGGGAAAGACTCGGGATGGATCAGATTTTCAGGCCGGGGCAGGCCGTGTGGTGCGAGCCCTCGGGGATGACGTGCGTGGTGGGGGAGTTTCTCGGCGCGGGCGGGCAGGGCGAAGTCTACAAGGCCACGCTCGGCGGCGAGGCGGTGGCGCTCAAGTGGTTCTTCCCGCACATGTCCACGCCGGAGCAGCGCGCCGCCATCGAGCTGCTCGTGCGCAAGGGGCCGCCGAGCGAGCACTTCCTCTGGCCGCTGGAGCTGACCACGGCCGACGGCGTCGCCGGCTTCGGCTACGTGATGCCGCTCAGGCCCAAGCGTTATAAGAACATCGTCGACCTGATGAAGCGCCGCATCGAGCCGACCTTCCGCGCGCTCGCCACCGCCGGCCTCAACCTCTCGCACAACTACCTGCTGCTCCACTCGCAGGGCTTGTGCTACCGCGACATCTCGTTCGGCAACGCCTTCTTCGACCCCGACAGCGGCGACGTGCTCATCGCCGACAACGACAACGTCTCGGTGGACGGCGCGGGCGTCCTCGGCGTCCTGGGCACGCCGCGCTTCATGGCCCCGGAGGTCGTGCGCGGCGAGGCCGTCCCCTCGACGCAGACAGACCTCTTCTCGCTCTCCGTCCTCATCTTCTACATGCTGACGGTGGCGCACCCGCTCGAAGGGCGGAAGGAGACGGAGATCAAGTGCCTCGACCTGCCGGCGATGACGAAGCTCTACGGCACGGAGCCGCTCTTCGTCTTCGACCCGCGGGACGAGTCGAACGCGCCCGTGCCCGGCGTCCACGACAACGCGCTGGCCTTCTGGCGCATTTACCCGCAGTTCCTCCGCGACCTCTTCACGCGCGCCTTCACCGACGGCCTGCGCGAACCGCTCCACGGGCGCGTGCGCGAGAGCGAGTGGCGCGGCGCGATGGTTAGCTTGCGGGACGCAATCTTCTACTGCCCGCACTGCTCGCTCGAAAACTTCTACGACGGCCGGGCGCTCAGGGAGCGCGGCGGCGACCCCGGCCTCTGCTGGTCGTGCGCCGCCGCGCTCCGGCTCCCGCCGCGCATCCGCATCGGAAAGTCGGTCGTCATGCTCAACTTCGACACGCGGCTCTTCCCGCACCACGTCAACGAGCAGAGGCTCTACGACTTCTCCGCGCCGACCGCCGCCGTCGCCGAGCACCCCTCAAGCCCCGGCGTCTGGGGCTTGAAGAATCTGTCGCCGCAGAAGTGGGTCGTCACCCCCCCGGGCGGCGCCGCGAAGGACGTGGAGCCGGGGCGCAGCTTCACGCTGGCGGTGGGCACGAGCGTCCAGTTCGGCGAGACCGTAGGCGAAATCAAACTCTGACAGGGTCTTAAAAAAATGAAGAAGATAGCTGAAGTTCAAGCGGACACTTTTGAACGGCTCGGTCTGGGCGAGCCGCTGCTGAAGGCGATAGCCGATGTCGGGTATGAGACCCCTTCGCCCATCCAGCAGAAGACCATCCCGCTGCTCCTCGGGGGGCGCGACGTGGTCGGACAGGCGCAGACCGGGACGGGCAAGACGGCCGCCTTCGCCCTGCCCATCCTTGAGAGGCTGGAGCCGGGCAGCGCCGCCGTGCAGGCGCTCGTGCTCACCCCCACGCGCGAGCTGGCCGTCCAGGTGGCCGAAGCCTTCCACACCTACTCAAGGCACATGGGCGGCGTCCGCGTCCTGCCCGTCTACGGCGGCCAGCCCATCGGCCAGCAGCTCAGGCGTTTGCAGAGCGGCGTGCAGGTCGTCGTCGGCACCCCCGGGCGCGTCATGGATCACCTGCGGCGCGAGACCTTAGACCTCGCGGCCCTCAAGTTCGTCGTGCTCGACGAGGCCGACGAGATGCTGCGGATGGGCTTCCTCGAAGACGTGGAGTGGATTCTCGAACACACGCCGCCCGAACGGCAGACGGCGCTCTTCTCCGCGACGATGCCGCGCGAGGTGCGCCGCATCGCCGAGCGCCACCTGACCGAGCCGGCGGGCGTCGAGATAGAGCACAAGACCATGACGGTGCCGACCGTCGAGCAGCGTTACGTCAACGTCTCCGAGGGGCAGAAGCCGGACGTGCTGACGCGACTCCTGGAGGCCGAGGCGGGCGCCGGCGAGGCGGCGCTCGTCTTCGCACGCACGAAGGTCGGGGCGGCCGAGCTGACCGAGAAGCTACAGGCGCGGGGCTACGCCGCCGAGGCCATGCACGGCGACATGAGCCAGGCGCAGCGCGAGGCCGTCGTCCGGAGGATGAGGGGCGGGCAGGTCGAGATCGTCATCGCCACCGACGTGGCGGCCCGCGGGCTCGACGTGGAGCGCATCGGCCTCGTCATCAACTACGACATGCCGAACGACGTGGAGTCCTACGTCCACCGCATCGGCCGGACGGGGCGCGCCGGTCGCGCGGGCCGGGCCGTGCTCTTCGTGACCCCGCGGCAGCAGCGTATGAAGCGCGAGGTCGAGCACTACACGGGCCAGCGCATCGAGCCGATGCGCGCGCCCACGGAGGCCGACGTGGCCGCCCGCCGCGTGGCGCTCTTCAAGGAGCGGCTGCTCAAGACGCTGGAGGACGAGGAGTTGGAGCTTTACCTGTCGCTCGTCGAGGAGCTGGCCGAGGAGAGCGGGCGCGACATGGCCGAGATAGCCGCGGCGGCCGTCCGACTGGCCGGCGGCGACAGGCCGCTGGAAGTCACGCTGGAGCCCGAGCCCGAGCAGATGGGGCGGACGGGCGACGGCATGACACGACTGTTCATCGACGTGGGGCGCAACGGCAGGGTCGGCCCCTCGGACATCGTCGGCGCCATCGCCAACGAGGGCGGCGTGCCGGGTAAAGAGATCGGCGCCATCGACGTTCACGACCGCTTCACGCTCGTAGACCTCCCGGAGGAGTACGTCGAAGAGGTGCTCCGGCGGATGAAAGGCAGCCGCATACGCAACTACAACGCGAACATCCGCGTGGCGGCCGAGAGGGGGCGGGACGGGGAGCCGCCCGCGCGCTCGGCTAAGAAGGGCGGCCGGCCGAAGGCGCGGGACACCGGGCATAAGGGCCGCGCCGGGGGTTCAAAGCGATAAGCGGAAGGCTGCTCCCCCCGCTTACTGGTTTCTTAGCCACCGAGGCGCCGAACGCGGCCGAGACGTTCGGCCGTTAGCCTTGAGCCGCCGCAACGCCGCCGCGGAGGGGGCATGCCTTGCTCACACCGGGGGTGGACATTATGATGAGTCCCACGCTCTATCTTAAACACACCTCGTCCGGGGACAGGAGAACATGAATTCAGGTTACAGGTGTCGTCTGCTCTTACTCGTCGCGGCCTGCCTCCTGCCGCTTCTGCCCAGAACCACGTCGGCGCAGGACATCCCTCTCTTCACGACCGACTTCCCGCCGCAGGAGTTCGCCGGCCGCCGCTCGAAGGTCTACGAAGCAATCGGCGAGGGCGGCCTCGCCTTGGTGCAGGGCGCGCCGAGTCCCGCGGGTTACGTCCGCTTCCGCCAGAGCAACGAGTTCTACTACCTCTGCGGGGTCGAGGTACCGCACGCATACCTGCTCATGAACGGCGCGCAGCGTACGGCGACGCTCTACCTCCCGCACCGCAACGAGGGCCGCGAGAGGAGCGAAGGGAAGATGCTGTCGGCCGAGGACGCGGAACTCGTCAAGCGCCTCTCGGGCGTCGACGCCGTTTACGGCACAGACCTCCTCGGGGAGCACCTCGCGCGACAAGCCAGGGGCGCGCAGTCGCGCACACTCTGGACGCCGTTCAGCCCCGCCGAGGGGATGGCGATGAGCCGCGACCTCGCAGTCCGCGCGGTCGCCGACGCGTCCTCGGACCCGTGGGACGGGACGGCCTCGCGCGAGGGGCGGCTGATAGAGGCGCTTCGCGCGCGCTTCCCGCAGTTCGAGGTGCGCGACCTGACGCCCGCGCTCGACCGCGCGCGCCTCATCAAGAGCCCGCGCGAGATAGAGTTGATACGAAAGGCCACGCGCCTCTCGGGGCTCGCGCTGATGGAGGCGATGCGCTCGACCGTGCCGGGCATCAGCGAGTACGAGCTCGACGCCGTGGCGAAGTACGTCTACTACCGGAACGGGGCGCAGGGCGACGCATACTACTCGCTCATCGCCAGCGGCCCCAACGCCGTCTTCCCGCACTACAACGCCGGCAAGCGCGTCATGCGCGACGGCGAGTTACTCCTGATGGACTACGCGCCGGACGTCGGCTACTACATGAGCGACGTGACGCGGCAGTGGCCCGTGAACGGCAAGTTCAACGACTGGCAGCGGGAGCTGTACGGCTTCTACCTCGAATGCTACAAGGCCATACTCGCGCACGTCAGGCCGGGGGCCACTGCCGCGGAGGTCATGCGCGAGGCGGCGGCCGACATGAGGCGCGCGCTCGCGCGCACAAGATTCTCGAAGCCCATCTACGCGGCGGGCGCGCGCGAGTTCGTGGAGAGTTACGAGAAGGAGGCCGCCGCGCCCTGCCCTTCGTTGGGCCACTGGGTGGGGATGGCGACGCACGACGTGGGGCGGGACTGCGGGCCGCTGCGCCCCGGCATGGTCTTCACCATAGAGCCGGCGCTGCGCGTCCCCGAAGAGAATATCTACGTCAGGCTTGAGGACGTGATCGTCATCGGCGAGGGTAAGGCGGAAGTCCTCACCACGTTCGTGCCGATGGACATTCAG
>DASWNR010000493.1:0-4849 GCA_036399155.1 Pyrinomonadaceae bacterium | reverse complement strand
GACGTGGCGCAACACATCCCGCCCGGCTCGAAGATAATCATTGAGACCGCGCCCGACCCGAATAAGAAAGGCGACAAGAATAAGAAGCTCCCGCTGTGGCCTTTCGCGGTTGTCGGCGTCGTCCTCATCACCATCATCATTATCGTCGTCATGGTCGTCCGCGGCCTTACCAGAACGACGGTCGTTGAGAACACCGTTCAAGACCCGCGCACCTCGGCACAGAAGGCGGCAGAGCAGAGAAATACCGCCGACGCCCTGGCGACAAAGCTGGTCAACCAAGCCAGCATCGAAGAGGCGCGCAAAGGCGTAGCCCCGGCCGCCCCTGCGCCCGGAGCAAGCCCTTCGCCCCAGCCGGGCGCGGCCGTCGCAATCAAGGGCTACCCTTACGCGACGACGGGCGGCGCTGGCGTGCCTGCCGGTGCTGCCGGCACTGTGCCTTCTCAGACCGCGCAGGCGTCGGCCGGCGAAGCCGTCAAGTCAGGTGAGGCCGCGCAGACGACGCAGGCGGCTCCCCAACCGGCCTCCTCGACCGGCAGCGCGCCCCGAGCGACGCGGCCGAGGGGCCTGCCTGATTCGGCCGCCAACACTCAGCAATCATTCCGCTACAGGCCGGGGGGCGTAGCCCCGCGCTCCGGCGCAGGCTCACCCGCCGAGTCGAACGGCGACCGCGCCTTAAACAACTACTCGTTCACGGAGCGCAACGGCGCCCGTGACGCCGGCGCGTCCGCCCCGGTCGTCCCGCCCTTCGGCACGATGTTGCCGGTTAAGACGCTCGGCGCTCTCTACACCCTCCGCGCGTCGGGATTCGTCCGGCTCGAACTCACGCGCGATATGCCCGGCCGCGGCTGGACGCTCCCCAAAGGGACGGTGTTCGTCGCCACACTCAAGGCCAGCGACGTTGACCGGGCGTTCCTGTCTGTCGTCGGCTACATAGACCCCCGGAGCAACAATCTGGTGCGCTTCGGCGGCGACGTGCTCGGACAGGACGGCGGGGCCGGTCTCAAGGGCAAGCGGCGAGTCGTCGGCTCGGCCTGGCTCCGGGCGGCCGGCAAGGTCGGCGCGAGCGGCCTTAACCTCCTGCAATCCGCCCTCGCCGGCCGCAACGGCGGTACTACCATCGTCAACGGCGCTCAAGACCCTCTCGCCGCCGAATTGAGCGGCGTCCAACAGAGAAACCAGCGGCGCGAATTTGTCGAGGTGCAGGCGGGCACGTTCGGCTTCGTGATGGTGAGCGACCTTCCCCCCGACGTGGACGGACAGCCGCCCGACTTCTCGAACTCCGAAGGGCAGGGCGGTTCCGGCCTCCTCAGTGACGGCGAGATCGCACAGCTGCTCACGTCGGGCACGCCCGAACAAATCAGGGCTGCGTTGCCGAGAATGAGTCAAAACCTCCGCGTCGTCGCCGAATCCATCCTCAAGCAGTAAGACGCTCCGCACAAGCCAATGGAAGAGACCTACGACCCGAAAGCAGAGATAGTCTGCCCCCGCCAGTTCTACCGCGACCACGGCGAGCGCGGCGTAGAGGAGCGCCTGCGCGGGGCGGGGTATGTCATTCAGGAGGAGACCCTATTCGACTTGTGCGAGGCGCTTGACGGCAACCTTAATCTTCTCTGCGAGGGTGAACCCGGCTCCGGCAAGACCTTCCTGGGGGAAGCCCTCGGCGTCGCGTTCAACTTGCCGGAGGACTTTCTACACTGTCACGAGGAGTTGGACGAGGCGCGGCTGCTGGGCCACTTCGACAAAGACTTACAGGAGAGCGAGTACCGCACCGCCTTAGATGTCGAAAAGCTGTCTGTCGCCGAAGCCTACGCCCGCAAGTGGACTATCAACTGTTACAGGCTCGGCGGCTTCCTCTACCCCTTCCACTTTAGGGCGACGACGGGACTCCCCTGCATCGGCATTTGGGATGAAGTCGAGAAGCTGAGACAGTCCTGCGAGATCATGGCCTACGGCATCCTCGCGCGCGGCTACTTCCGCGTTCGGGAGTTAAAGCCGAGTCCTTACGTCGGCATACGTGACGGCGCCGATCAACCCCTCATCGTAGCCACGACTAACAACATGAAAACGGGTGAGAAGCGCGGCGACAAGGACAGCCTCACGGAGCCTTTTAGAGACCGCTTCATCACGACGTTCGTGAACACGCCGGGGCCTGCCGAGAGGGTCGCAATCCTCCGCGCGCAAGTCCCTGACGCCGCTACCGAACTCCTCAAGCAAGTAGTGAAGCTCGTCAAGGAAATCGAGTTGATGCCGGAAGTGCATAAGAAGCCGACCCTGCGCCGCATCATCCACATGACGCGCTCGCTGTCGCGCAAGGGCGTCACGCAAATAGACGCCGACGTGCTCCGTCGTAAGCTCTGCTACTTGGGGACGCAGCAAAAGGACAGGCGTAATCTTAGAGAGTCGGTCGCGCATCTGGTGAAGCGCAGCCTGGCCGGCAACGCCGAAATAGATAGGCTGTTCTTGAATGATGGGGTGCTTGTCGTATGAGTAGAAAACCGAGACTTCATCCCGGCCTGGTCGTCTGCCTGGTCGCTTTCCTCATGGTCGGCGGGCTGCTCCTGGTTCGCTACACGACGCCCGAGCGCGTCGAGGCGCGCGTCACGCTGTTAGAGCGCGGGCCGGTGGCGGACACGGCCGAAGGCGCGTCCGTCCCCAACGTCTTTTCGGAAAAGCTCGGCACAGGCGAAGCCTACGTCAACGCGAACCGGGTTAGCGAACTGTCGGACTTGGTTCTGAGGATTGGCCTGTATCGGTGGAAGTCTGAGATAGTCCGCCACGTCCCGCTTACCATCGAGGGGCTGTTTGACGGCCTGCGCGCTGAAAACCGCCTGCCCCCCGGCATGGAACTGGCGGCCGAGCAGGGCAAGCTCAACACGCCTTATTCAACATTCTTCGTCAGATACCGCGCGATACCCTTCGCCGTCGAAGTCGTCTCCGTCCCTCGAAGCGAGCGGAAAGGGGGCGCAATGCTCCTTCGCCTGCCCGCCGACCCGAACGAGCCTATCCCGGTCGAAGCCGCCGTGCGTATGGAAGTGAGCCGGCTGGTGGAGGGCGTGACCACAAACCCGCAGACCTATTACGCCTTTTACACCTCGGAGCAAACAACGTCCGCGCAGCTGCCCCCGCTCGCGTTCGTGCCCCCCGCCGAGATGATTCAATATGGGTGGAATAAGGAGAGCCTGCCGAAGCCCGCGCGCATGACTTCTCAGCAACTCGCGGAATTAAAGAACTGGCTCGACCGGGTTAATCATTAGTCGGTCTGCTCAGAGGTCGTTAAAAAATGCCTCCGAAAAAGAGTATAGATCAGCGTGCCAAAGAGATTGATGCGAAGTGGAACATACCCCGCCTCGCCGAAGCGCAGTACGCCAGTTCCTACCGGGCGATTATTGACTTTTCTCAGGCCGTCTCAAGCGCCGGCTTCCTCACCCTCTCCCTGCTGTTCTCGTCCTGCTGTTGGGCGTTTACCCTCTTCTTCCTCGTCAACCTCGGCGTGCCCCTTGCTTACGTTTACGTGGCCGGCGCCGGCGTCCTCCTCTTCCTCGCCCTCCTCTTCGGCGTTGACGTTTATTCGGTTTGGCTCCCTTTCTCGCGCCTGAAACAGCGCGAGTCGCACGGCAGCGCGCGGCGCGCGACCGTGCAGGACCTCGTTGGGCGCGGCCTTGCCATTCTTAAAGGCTCCGTGCCTGAGCTTGACGTTATAATTATCGGGCTGGTGGGTGCGTTCCACTACCTCGTTAATACCATCGAACAGTTCTCCGGCCACAGCATTTACGTCGGCCCGCCCAAGTCCGGCAAGTCGGCGAGCTTTTTCATTCCGCAGATCCGCCAATTCCTGCAATTCGGTAGCACGCTGGCGCTCGCAATCAAGGGGGAGATATTCACATACACGGCCCTCTACGCTAGGCGGACTTTCAGGATTGATTTTAACAACCCTGAGAAGTCAGACCGGCTCCCCCTCCTCGCGGCTTGCCGAAACAACGCGACGCTGGCCGGCGAGCTATGCGCCCTCTTCGTCTCCCTTGAGCCGCCGTCGAGGAGCAACGGCAGCGTCAATGACAAATTCTTTGCGCCGGCCGCCGTGAGCTTGGGCAAGTCGCTCATCCTGCACCTGGCGAACACGATTAAATACCCGACGCCCGCGCACATTGTTGAATTCATCGGCAAGCACCCGCGAAACGTGGAGGTCGAAGGGCCGGGCGGCCGTCCGGTCAAGATAGATATGCTCGACGTGGTGTTGAGCCAGTCGCCGAGCGAAGACGTGCGGCGGAATTGGAGCATCTTTCAGCGTTACGACGCGAAGCTGCAAGGCGGCATCATCGCAACCCTCATCACGGCGCTCGATCAATTCACCCTGCCGAGCGTCCAAGTCGTGTTCTCCGCGCCGACCGAATTGGACAAGCAGCGCGGGGTCAAGGTCGTAGACTTCCTCAAGCTGCGCGAGAAGGGGACGGCAATCTACGTCTGCATAGATGAAGGTAAGGATAAGGAACTCGCCAACGTAATCGCGGCGGTATTCGGCTTCGCCAACAACATCCTCAAGCGGACGGCGACGGCGCACGCCCTTAGCTGCCCCTGCTACATGGCGCTCGATGAAGCCTCTAACATCTACCTTAACTTCGTCCGCGGCGGTATCGGCGTCGGCCGCGCCCTCGGCATCTTCTACGGCTTGGGCGTTCAGGGCTATGAGTTTTTAGAAGATCTCTACGGGGCTTCGACGGCCGGGGCTATTTGGGCCGGCACTAATAACAAATACTTCCTGCCCGGCACTACCGGCAAGGCCGCGAAGTTGGCGAGCGAACTTGCCGGCACTACGACCGGACTTTCGCGCACCTCGGTTGACGCTAATTCC
>DASWNR010000492.1:0-9904 GCA_036399155.1 Pyrinomonadaceae bacterium | reverse complement strand
AGATATTTCGTTTTAGAGTTGGAAGGAGACGAATAGCAAAGAAGCCCTCCTTAATCGGAGGGCTCTTCATCTTCATCCGCGAACAAGTCACGTAGGTGTCTAAACATCTTAGCCCAACTAACCTCGACGCCCTTATCTTTATAAGTCGTTAAAGCTAGAGTGCCGCCTAAAAATTCTTCTCTGTCTTCTTCCTTATCAGTTTTCTTCTCTTGTTCTATATGTTTTATCGGCGGCGGAAATATATCACCACTCAATAGTGCCTTTTGGACATTAATAGTAAGTTGTTGTGCTTCTATGGTTGCGTTCTTTGCTTGCAGTTCGGCAGCGGCCAACTTCAAATCGCTCTGGAACCTGAGCACCTGAGATTCCAGTCTTTGAAGTGCTATTTCATTAGTGGGGTCGTTACTGACAGGGCTATTAGGAAGTTGTAAGTAAGCAGCAAGGGCAGTCCTAATTTTATCTAACGCCTCATGTTCATTCTTCGGGGTTACGGTGAAAAGCACTCGTCCGGCTTCATGCTTGATTTCTGAGGTAGCTTCAACTCCTAAGTCTTGAAGGAATTTAATGAAGTAAGTCAGATACTGCTCACAGTACGTTCTTACTTCTGGGGGGAAGTCTTTGAATGAAGCAATTACTGAATGACTGTTGTTTTCTGAGATCAGTTGCCCAACCACCTTTTCGTGGGTTTCGCGTATTAAATCTGAATACTTTGAAATGTTACTGTTAAGAGGTCTATCAGGTGTAGGCGCGGGGAACCACATCATAAAGTATGTGGTGTACTTGTCCCTCCCGTAAGAATCTTCGTAGAAGAAAGTGATATTACTGCTTTCTTTTATATATTTGGAGGCTTCTCTACAATACTCTGAAAAACCGTATGGTTTATTCCAGTCTCCAAGATTGGGCCTTGATTCAAAAGTCACACTACCCTCTGATATTTTGATTAATGTTATTAGTCCTAGTTGTTCTGGTGTAAGTCTAAATTCTATTTCAGATAGGGGGAATCTACTTCCGCTTTCACCTATGTATGCAGGAAAGGCGTTAAAGCTATGGCTAATAATTGCTTCGTAAGACGCAAGACTTAAGGGGTGCAGATCATAAACTCCTTCCCCTGCTTCTCCTCCCTTAAATTGAATACGAACATCCGGCACCGGCTGATCGTCAATGAACAGCAGATACTCTTTATCAACTTCAGCATTTAAGGTTCTTGTTATCTTAATCATCCAGTTCCCCTTATGTTATCGGTTCCTTTAAATGCGTTTCTTGGCTGGTAGTTTCGCCGGCAGGTCTAACTCATCATCCACAAGCACATCCATACTCACACCCGCCAAACGTGCGTACGCTAAAAGGATGGGTAACGCAGGCTCATTCTTCCCCAGCTCATATTCTGAAATCCGTGAGTAGTGGACATCAAACCCTAACCGATGAAGCAGCTCTGTCTGGGACAGACCTAACGCTTCGCGGATCTGCCGTAACTTCTCTGCAAGACGCTCTGGCCTAAGACGCGGTTTTCTCCCCACTAGAAGTTTCCTCCTAGCAGGTTGCAAATTCGCGTAAATACGCGTAGACTGTATCCGCTCAACTGAGTCGCCGTGAGTCCGAGCCTCTCAACGGCGATGCTCATTACTCCACTCTTGAGGATGAGCTACGCATACGGCCGTTGCCTTATTTTCAAAGACAGGAACGCGCGGAATATAGCACAGGAGGTGTCTGATGGGGATTCTCGTTTGTAACTAACAGCGGCACACCTTACGGGCAGCAAGGTTGTGCCGCGCCGCCGCTCTCACCGCGGCGGTTTGGGAGAGACCGTTGAAGGGCACGGCGGTCTCTCCCTGTTTATTTGCCGAAAGGAATTGCGGCGGCGAAGCGAGTGCGGCCGCCCTCCACGACTTCAACGGAGGGCGGCCGCACATGGAAGGTGGGTGGTTTTAAGTTGTGGGTGACGGGTCGCGTTTGCGGCGTGTGAGGCCGGTCTTTTGTTCGCTGGCGCGTGTGTAGCCGAAGGCCCCGTAGAGGGCGCTGTCGTCGCCTTCGGTGGGGTCGGCGAGGACGCCGGCGACGACCTGTTTGGACTTGACCTCGACGCCTTCGTCGGCGCGGTCGCGTTCGGCGTAGGCTTCGGCGAGTTGGGCCTCAAGGGCGTCTATCTTCCGGCGCGCGGCCGTGGAGGGCGCGGTCGTCGCCTCGAACTGCGCGAGCGTCATCCCGGCAAACGTCTTGTCGGGCGCGAGCGTGCGCCAGGCGTTGAGCATCCTCTCAATCTTCTCTTCGGTCTTCTTTGCGTTCGGCATGTAAGGACTCCTTTCTGCGCTCGGTCGGCGCAGATGCCATGTGGTCTGTGTCGTACTCGTGAGGCACGCGTGGGACACTCGGTTGCGTCGGCAGCAGACTCAGGCTTTGTGAGACGCCCTTGTTCGTTGACAGCCCCGCCGCTTTCGACCGGACGGCGCGACGCCGGCCGGGAGACCCGAGAATATCTCCCCGCCCTTTGAGACTTCGCGCCGGAGGCCGCGATTCTGACACCCTCAACTCCCCGTTTCAATGATTTTTTCCCACTTTTGGGGTTTTCACCCGGAATTTCGGCCTTTTGACGCGCGGATTAAAGACTTAAATCCGCGAATTTAAAGCCTGAATCCACGGATGAAAGTCTTGTCTTCGTCGTTTCCAAGCCTATCACCGCGGGTTAAAGTCTTTCACCCGCGTCTGAAAGACTTTAACCGGCTAGAGTAAAGCTATAATCTGCGCGTGATAGTCTTTCATCCGCGCGTCAAAGGCTAAATTCGCGGTTGATGAGGTCGAAATCCTGCCTTCAGCGGGTAGAATTCTCGATTTGTGGCTGAACGTTACGACGCACGCATTAGAATCTACCCATCTCTATGGACACGTCGAGAGTTTCACCGGCCGAGGCGGCGCGCGGGGTTTGGGGGGAGAGGTACGCGGGGGCCCGCGTGTTGTTTCTGGGCGGGTCGGTGATGCGCGGGGAGGCGACGCCGGCGTCGGATCTGGACGTGGTGGTGTTGTATGAGGAGTTGCCGAACGCGTACCGCGAGGCTTTCGTCCACGCGGGGTGGCCGGTCGAGGCGTTCGTGCACGACCCCTCGACGCTCGAACAGTTCTTCGAGGCGGACAGGCTGCGGGGCGTGCCGGCGCTGATGAGCATGGTCGGCGAGGGGTTGGAGGTGCCGGGGGCGAGCGAGTTCTCTTCGCGCCTGAAGCGCAGGGCGGCGGAGTTGTTGGAGGCCGGGCCGCCGCCGTGGGGCGAGGAGGAGTTGACGCTCAGGCGCTACCGCCTGACCGACTGGGTTGACGACATGAAGTTCCCGCGCTCGCCGGAGGAGTTGGTCGCGACGGGCGCGTGGCTCTACGAGGACGCGGCCGAGTTCTACTTCCGAGCGCGCGGGCAATGGTCGGCGCACAGCAAGACCGTCCCACGCCGCCTGCGCCGGACGGACGCGGCCTTCGCCGAGAAGTTCCTGCGCGCCTTCGACGCGCTCTTCACAGAGAAGCGCCCCGAGCCGGCGGCCGCGCTCGTCGCGGAATTGCTCGAACCGTTCGGCGGCCTCCTCTTCGACGGCTTCCGCAACGACGCGCCGAGAAAAATTGACGGATGATGTCTCGTATGATTCCTGTCTCGGAGGCCCTCGCCGTCGTCGTCGAGAAGGCGGCGGCGCTCGAAGCGGAGCGCGTGCCGCTGGACGAGGCGGCGGGACGCGTGCTGGCCGAGGACGTTTTCGCGGACACAGACCTGCCGCCGTTCGACCGCGCGCAGATGGACGGCTACGCGGTGCGCTCGGAGGATTTGCGCGAGACGCCCGCGCGCCTGCGCGTCGTGGGCGAGGCGGCGGCCGGGAGCGGCTGGCGCGGGGCGATGGGCGCGGGCGAGGCCGTGAGAATCATGACGGGCGCGCCGCTCCCCTCGGGCGCGGACTCCGTGCAGCAGGTCGAGGTGACGCGCGAGTTGGAAGACGGCGCGCTCGTCGAAATCGAACGCGCGACCGAGCCGGGGCAGTTCTACGTCCCGCGCGGGAGCGAAATCACGTCGGGCGAGCGCGTGCTCGGAGCCGGCGAGACGGTCAACGCCGCGCGCTCGGCGGTGCTCGCGTCCTTCGGGTACGCGTCGGTGCCCGTGCGTCGGCGTCCGCGCGTGGCGGTGCTGGCGACGGGGACGGAGTTGGTGCCCGTCGGCGAGAAGCCGGGCGAAGACCAGATAAGAGACTCGAACAGTTATTCGCTCGCGGCCTACGCGCGGCTGGCGGGCGCGTCCGTCGAGCGGCTGCCCTTCGCGGGCGACGACCCGGAGCTTCTGCGGCGCGAAATCGAAGAGGCGGCGTCGCGCGCGGACGTGCTCGTGCTATCGGGCGGCGTCTCGATGGGGCGTTACGACTTCACGAAGGCCGCGCTCTACGCGCTCGGCGCGGAGGTCTTCTTCGAGCGGGTCGCGCTGCGGCCGGGCAAGCCGACCGTCTTCGCGCGGCTGCCGGGCGGGGCGCTCGTCTTCGGGCTGCCGGGCAACCCCGTCTCGGTCAGCGTCACCTTCAACCTCTTCGCGCGGACGGCGCTCCTGCGGATGCAGGGCGCGCTCGACGCCGCCCCCGCGGAAGAGCGCGCGGTGCTCACGCGCCCCGTAAAAGGCGCGGCCGGGCGCGAGAGCTACCTGCCGGCCGCGCTCAAGACCGACGCCGAAGGGCGTCTGCTCGCGGAGCCCTTGAAGTGGGGCGGCTCGTCGGACTTCGTCGCCTTCGCGCGCGCCTCCGCGCTCGTCGTCGTGCCGGCCGGCGAGAGCGCGGAGGCGGGCGCCGTCGTCAGGGTCGTCAGACTCCCCGGCTGAGTGTTTAAATCATCCCATGAGCGAACTGTCACACGTTGACGAAGAGGGGCGCGTCGCGATGGTGGACACGGGCGCGAAGGCGCAGACGCGGCGCCGCGCCGTGGCGTCGGCGCGCGTGCTGATGTCGCCCGAGACGGTGGAGGCCGTGCGCGCGCACCGCACGCCGAAGGGCGACCCGCTGGAGGTGGCGCGCGTCGCCGGCATCATGGCCGCCAAGCGCACGGCCGAACTCATCCCGCTCTGCCACCCGCTCCCGCTCACGCACGCGGACGTGCGCGCCGAGCTGCGCGACGACGGCGTACACATCGAGGCCGAGGCCGCCACGACCGCGCAGACCGGCGTCGAGATGGAGGCGCTCACGGCCGCGTCGGTCGCCGCGCTCACCGTCTACGACATGTGCAAGGCCGTCGAGAAGGGCATGACCATCACCGACATCCGCCTCGAAGAGAAGACCGGCGGCAAGTCCGGCGACTGGAAAAGACCGTAAGCGGCGGCGGGTTGTTTAAGTCAGGAAGGCGGGGGGCGCGGCCGCCTTTCTTTCCGCGAACGCTTCCGGTTAGAATGGCGTATCAGTTGGGGTGAACTTGAGACACGCCCGCACCGGAGACTTACAGATGAACTTCAAAATCGCACGCGACGCGCGCCCGCAGGTCACGACGCTCCTGCTCGCGACGGCACTGAGCCTCTGCCTCTGGTTCCTCCCCTACGCGGAGCTTTTGACCTACCCGTTCCGCATCTTCGTCACCTTCATTCACGAGGGCGGGCACGCGCTGGCCGCCTTCGTCACGGGGAACTCCGTGCGCAGCCTGGCGGTCTCGGCCGACGGCAGCGGGCTGGTCTACTCGACCGACGGCGGCCTCTTCTCGAAGCTGTTCATCTCAAGCGCGGGCTATCTGGGGGCGATGCTGTTCGGCGCGCTGCTGCTCTGGCTGGTGCGCGTGCGTGTGAAGGCGCGCGTGGTGCTTCTGGGGTCTGCCGGGCTCGTGCTGCTGCTGGCGGTCACGTTCGGCCTCCTCGCGCCGCTGTGGAACCTGACGCTGCCCGGCCTCTTCACGCTCGTCGCGGGCGTGGCGCTGCCCGCCGGGCTGTTCGCCGCCGCGAAGTACCTGAAGCCGCGCGCGGCGACGTTCCTCGTCTCGTTCATCGCCGTGCAGTGCGTCCTAAACGCCGTCTTCGACCTGCGCAACGTGCTCTTCGCCTCGGCCTTCACCGACGCGCACACCGACGCGGCGAACATGGCGGCGGCGACCGGCGTCCCGGGCGTCTTCTGGGCGCTCTTCTGGATCGTCGTCGCGTTCGTCATCCTCTCGCTCGTGCTGCGCGCATACGTCGCGCACAGGGACGAGCCGACGCAGCCCGACCTGCCCTTCGAGGACTCGCCGCTCGAAGTCTGATTAAGCGTGTGAGCTTGACGACCGACTCGGTGACGACACGCGAGAGGCCGCCGGAAGCGCTGGCGCACGACGCCGCGACCGGCGGCCTTACCGTTTCCGCCCAATCTTCTTCGGTCGAGCCTTCTTCACCCAGCGAACTCGCCTCCGGGAACGAGGCCGCGCCCACGCTCGGGGGGCTTCCCGTGGGCGCGCGGCTCATCCTGCGCTGCCGCGCCGACTGGCGCGCGGCGACCGTCGCCTTTCTCGACGCCGCGGGCGGGCGCGTCGTCCTCAACGTCGCCTCGCCCGGCGGCCACACCTACCGCGTGCGCCGCCCCGCCGACTCGCCCCTCGCATACGACGGACACCTCCCCGTCCTCGGCCAGGGCTCTTGGCGCGCCGGCCTCGCGCGCTACGACGTGCGTTGGTGATGTGAGGGCTAGATTTCGACCGCCGCCCCGACCCCGACCCGCCCGAACCTTTCGGCCTCCGACTCAGCCGGCACCAGACTCTCCGCCGAGAGCAGGACGAGCGCGAGCCAGAGCAGGTCCGCGAGCAGCAGGTGGACGATCTGCAACCAGATGGGCGCGAGCAGCGCCGCGTTCACGACCCCGACCGCGAACTGCGCCGCCACCAGCCCCATCACGGCCCACGCCCAGCGCCGCGCCCACACGCCCCCGCGCAAAGACGACGCGGCGAAGTAGACGAGGTACGCGCCGACCGCGACGGCGAGCAGCGGGTGCAGGTAATAATGCCGCAGGCTGAAGAGCACGCGCGAAGCCGCGCCCATCCCCTCCAAATTCACGCCCGCGCCGTCGCCCTCCGAGAAGAGCGTCGCGCCGAGCGCCGCGACCGCCCCGCTCACACCGAGCGCGAGCGAGCCCGCGAGCGCCACGCCCGCGCGGCCCCGCAGGAACGACGCGAAAGGCGGCCGCGACGCGACGCCGCGCGAAGCCCACCACGCCGTCAGCGCCAGCGCCGCGACGAGCAGGAAAGTGTTGACGAGGTGCACCGAGAGGTAGACGGCGCGCGTGACCGAAGTGTTGTCGCCCACGAGCCTGAGCAGCACGAGACCCGCGCCGATGAGCGACTCGGTCACGATGAAGAAGCCCGAGGCGGCGGCCGCCGCGCGCACCGCGTGCCCGCGCCCGAACCGGCGGAAGGCCCACACGCACAGCACGACGACGAGCAGGAACGCGACGCCGCTCGTCGCGCGGTGAGCGAACTCGACGAGCGTCTTCGACTGCGAGGCGTCGGGCACGACCGTCCCGTGGCACAGGGGCCAGTGCGCCCCGCACCCGTCGCCCGACTTCGACGCGCGCACGAACGCGCCCCAAAGGATGACGGCCAGCGTCACCCCCGTCACCAGCCACGCGTAGGCGGCGAAACGCCCCGACCCGGCTTCCCCCCGAAGATGATTTTTAACTTCCATGATTGAAGGCGAGACCGTGAGAATTATCCCGCCCGCCCGTGGACAAAGCAAACCGGGCCTTCAGCGCAGGGCACGCCGCCACGCGGCCGGCTCGCCCTCGCGCCGGATGAGCGCGCTCACCTCCGCGTAGGCCGCCGCGTAGAGAGAGCGCATCTCCCGCGAGGACGCGGGACGCGCGAGACGACGCTCAAGCTCTTCGACCGAAAGTCTCTCGCCCGGCGTCGTGCGTCCGAGCGCGCGCCCCTCGCCCGCGAAGTGCGCGGCCAAACCCTCCACGAGCCACAAAGGCGCGCGCCGCGCGCCAACTGATTCGAGCGCCGCGTGAACGAACTCGTGCCTCGGCGTCGTCACGAGCACCCCGCGGCGGCGCAGCACGTCGAGCGGCTGTAGACTTATCCGCCTCCCCTCCGTGACGCCCGCGACCCACGCCGGACGCCCCGTCGCGCCGACGAAGTCGCCGGTCGTCTCGTAGACCGTGACCTCAACGTCGGGCACCGCGACGCCGACGCCCGCGCGCTCAAGACGCCGCGCCACGTCCGCGTACGCCGCTTCGAGCGTCCGCAGCAGCGACTCCACCTCGCCCCGCCCCGTGCGCGCCGGGTGACTCACACGAAAATGCTCGCTCCTGACCTGACCGCCCGATTCGGGCGCGACGTAAGCCGCCGTTTGAATGAAGTGATTTTTGCTTTCGACCTCGGCTGCGTGCGAAGAGTGCGCGGGAAGATTTTCGACGGCGACGCCCTCGTCAACCTCGTCGGTCTTCGCGCCGGCGGTCTCGCTCCGCAGTCCGAAGTCCTCTCTGCGCAGCTCGCCGACGGGCGCGCCCTGAAAGTAGCGCCCGAGTATCTGGCGGTAGGACGCGCCGCGCCCGGCCGAGACGTGCGCGCCCGCCTGGCACAGGCCCAGCCCGTGGCCGAAGCCCGTCCCGCGAAAGACGAAGGCAGAGCCCGCGCGCGTCACCTCGAAGCGCGAGCTTTTGAGCACGCCCCACCCGAGCGTCCGCCCGACGATGATCTTGAAGTCCCACCCGCGCAACTGCCTGCGCCGCGCGCCCACGACCTCGACGGTCTCCGCGCGCCCCGTCCGGTCGCGCCGCACGACGCGCACGCCTTCGACCCGCTCGCCCACGTCGCTGCGCTCGTCCGCGTGGAGCGCACGCGCGAGCCGCGCCGCCGGTATCACGTCCGCCCACTTCTGTGCCGAGTCCGCGCACGCGTCGTCGCGCACGCCGCGCAGGTGCGCGGGTGCGCGCGCAGCGCCCCAGAGCTTCTGCACGTCCGCCGTCGCGCCCCCGCAAGAGGCGCTGAAGTAGCTCTCGGCGACACGGCCGCGCGCGTCGCGCAGGACTTGGCCCGCCGTCTCGCGCACGGCGCGGCGCGCTAGCTCGTAAAAGTCCGGTCGCGCCGACTCGTCTCCGACGGGAGCGTAACGCTGGCAGTGCGTCGTGTCGCAGAGGTCGAAGCGGTCGCGCGCGTGGCGGCGCAGGTTCCCGGCGGCGTACGTGCGCGCGACGACCGCCAGAGCCTTGAGCGCCTCGGGCTCGGTCTCGACGCTCCCCTCGGCCGCGAGCACGCCGAAGACGTAGTCTTCGAGCGCGAGCGGCACGGTCGCGTCGTCGCGCGTCAGGCGCACGCGCACCGTCGCGCCGCCCGCGCCCGAGCTTGAGGGCGATGCCCCGCGGCCGTCATCCTCCGAGGTGCTTTCGCCGGCACGCCCGGCGAGCGGGCCGGTTTTGTCGGCGCGGCCGAGCGTGCGCGCGTAAGCCTCGAAGACGGGGCGCGCGACCGAAGCCGCCTCGGAGCCGCGCGAGCGCTTGAGGAAGACGACGACCGCGAGCCTCACGCTCTCGGGCGCGACCTCGCGCGCCGCCCCGGGGGCGAAGTCGTGACGGCCGCGGGCGACACTCTCGTCGAACTCTCCGCCGTCGGCGGCGAAGCCCGCGAACCACCCCTGCGAGCGCCAGCCGTCCTGCGGCGTCGAGGTGCCCGTCTTGCCGAAGACGTAGACGGGCAGCGTCGCCAGCCCCGCGCTCGAAGCCGTGCCGTAGGCCACCGCGCCGCGCATCCCCGCGAGCAGCAGCGCGCGGTGCGCCTCAGACACTTCGAGCCGCGCGCGCACGGTGGGCGCGAACCCTTCGGCGCGACCCGTGCGCGGCGCGAGCAGCAGGCCGCCGTTAAAAAGCGCCGCGTAGCCCGAGGCGAGCTGGGCCGGCGTGACCCTCAACTGTTCGCTCTCGCCGAGCATCTCCGCGACGCCGGCCGCGTCGCGCGGCAG
>DASWNR010000491.1:0-21846 GCA_036399155.1 Pyrinomonadaceae bacterium | reverse complement strand
AACTGCCCACTTCAGACTAGCTGTGCCGCCGCGCTCAGAAGCCCGCGCACGGAGGCGGCCGGGTCGCCCTGACCGAAGACGGCCGTGCCGGCGACGAATATTTCGGCGCCGGCGGCGGCCACCGTCGCGATGTTCTCGCGGCCGATGCCGCCGTCAACCTCGATGCGCACGTCGAGCCCGCGCTCGTCGATCATACGGCGCAGCCGCCTCACCTTTTCAACCGAAGTCGGGATGAATTCCTGACCGCCGAACCCCGGGTTGACCGACATCACCAGCACGTAATCGACGAATTGCAGGACTTCGTCGATGGCGCTCAGGGAAGTACCCGGGTTGATGACCACCCCGGCCTTCGCCCCGCGCTTGCGGATGGACGCGAGCGTCCGGTGGATGTGTGGGTGTTCTTCGATGTGCACGGAAACCATGCGCGCCCCCGCCTCCGCGAACTGCTCGGCGTAGAGCCCCGGATCAGAAATCATTAGATGCGTGTCCAGGGGCAAACGGGTTGCGCGGGCGAGCGAACGAACTACGGGGAGCCCGACCGTGATGTTGGGCACGAAATGGCCGTCCATCACGTCAACGTGGACGATTGAGGCCCCGCCGCGCTCGACGGCCTCGATCTGCTCGCCGAGCCGCGTGAAATCTGCGGAAAGGATGGAGGGCGCGATCTCGATCATCACCTTACTTATGATTACTGTTGACAGGCAAAAAGTTACGCCGCGCCGTCGCGGGTTAAGGGTTCGGCCGCCGGTTGGCGTTCGAGGCCGGGGGGCGCGCGGTGTTGGTCGTGCGCGGGCGCGTGTTCGTCGCGCCCGCGTTCGAGTTCCGCGGGCGTCCCGCGTTCGAGTTCTGGTTCTGGGGCCGTGCGGAGTTCGAGTTGCGGCCGGCGGAGTTGCCGTTCGCCGAATTCTCGTTGCGGCCGCGCGCGTTGGAGTTCGAGCCCGAGTTGGCGTTGGCCGAGGCGTTCGCGTTCTGGTTGCCGTTCGTGTTCCTGTTGGTGTTGCGGCGGCGGTTGGCGTTCTGGTTCTTGTTCTGGTCGAGCGCCTCTGTGCCGCGCTCCTCGCGCCTCTCCTCGATGACCTCTTCGTCGGGCGGCTTCTCGCCCTCCTTGGGGGCGCGGCTGACGACGACGGCGACGGTCTGCCCGGCCTTGATGACATCGCCGGCGCGCGGCGACTGGTCGAGGATGTGGCCGGGCTCGACGCCGGGCTTGTAGCGCTTGGCGCGCTCGCGTATGTCGAGGCCGGCCTGCGAGAGCGTCTTCTGGCCGTCGACGTAGGACTGGTTGACGACCTCGGGCACGGTGATGTTCGGGCTGCGCAGCGAGAGGTAGATGGTCGTGAGCAGGCCGAAGGCGAAAGCGACGGCGATCAGCGCGACGATACCCAGTTTACCGAACGCCGACAGGATGCTTTGCAAGGCCACTAACTTCCGACGCCTCTCTCGCCCGACGGGGGAATTTTGCCGCCAAATAGGCGAACCTCGACAGCCGGCGCAGTCTAACACCCGCCCCGCGCGAGCCGCAAGGAAGCAGTAAGGAAGTAGATAGTAGTCAGTAGCGCTCCGCGTCGCGGTCGTTGACGCTGAGACTCGGATGATTCGGGAGAAGAAGGTTTTTCTACCGTCTACTGTCTACCGTCTACTGCCTACTGCTTTTCTACCGCCGCGACGTAGAAGCCGTCCACGTCGTCCCTGTGGGGCCAGGTGCGGGCGGCGCCGTCGGGGAGGAGCAGAGCGGCGGGGGCGGGCGCGGCCTCGACCTGTTTGAAGTCGGGGTTGGAGTGGAGGAAGGCGGCGACTACGTCCTCGTTCTCTTCCCTCTCGACCGAGCAGGTGGAGTAGACGAGCCGGCCGCCGCGGCGCACGACGCGCGCGGCCTCCGAGAGTATGCGCGACTGCACCGACGCCAGCTCGCGGAAGCTCTCGCGCGCGAGCCGCCAGCGTATCTCCGGGTTGTGGCGCAGCGTCCCCGTCCCCGTGCACGGCGCGTCCACCAGCACGCGGTCGAACGCGCCGTCGGCGAACGGCAGCGCCGCTTCGGCGTTCAGCCCCACGACGGACACTCCGCGGGCGCCCAAGCGCCGGCACGTCTCTGCGAGCAGACGCAGCCTGTGCGCGTGCAACTCCCCGGCGACGACGCGGGCGCGGTCGTCGGCGAGCGCCGCGACGTGCGTCGTCTTGCTCCCCGGCGCGGCGCACGCGTCGAGCACGCGCTCGCCGGGTCGCGCGCCGACGACGTGCGCCACCAACTGCGAAGCCTCGTCCTGCATGTAGACGCGCCCCTCGCCCGCGAGTGTGCGGACGGCCGCGCTTGCCCCGCCGCCCCCCTCCAAGCGCCACGCGCCGGGCGCGACGAGCGAAGGCGTGACGACGACTCCGGAGTTGCGTAGGTCTTCGACGAGCCGTTCTTCGCCGGCGTCGAGCGTGTTGACGCGGAAGGAGGCGGGCGCGGAGTCGTTGTTCGCGCGCGCGAAGCCCGCGGCCTCTTCGCGCCCGAAGGCTTCCGCCCAGCGGCGTATGAGCCACGGCGGGTGCGAAGTCTCGACGGCGATTTTTTCGAGCGGGTCTTCTACGAGGGCGGCCGGGTCGAAGTCGGGCTCGCGCGTGGCGCGGCGCAGGACGGCGTTGATGAAGGGCGCGGCGGAGCGAAAGCCCGAGGCGTGCGCGGCGTTGACCGACTCGTTGACGGCGGCGTGCGCGG
The DNA here is from genome assembly GCA_036399155.1 of Pyrinomonadaceae bacterium. GTDB lineage: Bacteria > Acidobacteriota > Blastocatellia > Pyrinomonadales > Pyrinomonadaceae > QHXN01. The sequence goes on along the minus strand of DASWNR010000491.1, from coordinate 19,148 downwards.
GGATGCGCGAGAGGAAGCGTAGCTGAAACAGTCCCAGACGCAGCGCGCGTCGCACCGGCGCGTCGAGCTTGCCGGCCTGCCTCCCCGAGAAGTGCTCCAGAGCCCTGTCGAGCCAGAGCTGACGGCGCAGCACGCCGAGCGTCAGCTCGTAACAGAGAGCGCGGTCTTCCGTCGTGAGCGTCGCCGGGAGGCCCGCGAGCAGCGGCGCGGCGAAAGCGCCCTCATCCTCGACCCTGCGCAGAATCTCGGACGCGGCGCGGCGGGCGGGCGACACCTTGCGGCTCGCGCCGCCCGGCTTCGCCCCACGCTTCACGATGCGCACGCGCCCGGCCATTCTCTTTTAACCGAGCCGCTCTCCCGGCCGCACGCGCGAGCCGTTAATGAAGTCGCGCGCGCGAAGCCGTTGCTTGCCCTCGGGCTGCAACTCCGTGACCGTCAGCGTCGTCCCCCCGCCGCAGGCCACAAGCAGCTCGTCGCCGCGCGCGACGAGCACCGCGCCGTGCGCCCCGGCCTCGTCGCCGCGCGGCGCTTCGTCGCCCGGACCCGCCTCGCGCGCGCGCGCCTCCGCGCGCCAGATGATGAGGCGGCGACCCTGGTGGACGGTGTGCGCGTTCGGCCACGGCTGGAAGCCGCGCACGCGCGCGGCGATTTGAAAGGCGTCGAGCGACCAGTCGATGACGCCGTCCTCGCGCCGCAGGATGGGCGCGAGCGTCGCCCCCCCGCCGTCCTGCGCGCGCGGCTCTAGCTCGTCAAAGCGCGCCAGCGTCTCGGCCAGCAGTCCCGCGCCTTCGTGCGAGAGGCGTTCGAGCAGCTCCGGCGCGGCCTCTTCGCGGCCGACGGCGGTCGCGCGCTGTAGGAGGACGGGGCCTGTGTCGAGCCCTTCGTCCATCAGCATCGTCGTCACGCCCGTCTCGCGCTCGCCGCGCACGATGGCCCAGTTGACCGGCGCGGCGCCGCGATACTTCGGCAGCAGGGAGAAGTGTACGTTGACGCAGCCGAGCCGCGGCGCGCGCAGGAAAGAGGGCGGGAGGATGCGGCCGTATGCGACGACGACCGCCGCGTCGAACTCGCGCGCCGTGAAGAGCGCGAGCGCCTCCTCCGTCCGAATCTTCGCCGGCTGGTGGACTTCGAGCCCGGCCGCGAGCGCGTACTCCTTCACCGGCGGCGCCTTCAACCTGTTGCCACGCCCCGCCGGCCTGTCCGGCTGCGTCCACACGCCCAAGACCTCGTGCCCCCCCTCGACGCAGCGCCGCAGCGCCGGCACGGCGGACTCGGGCGTGCCCATGAAGATGATTTTCATAAGTGATGAGTGACGAGCGATGGGTGATAAGTGGTAAGCAAGAAGAACCGGGCCTTGTCTTCCTCTTACCACTTATCACCCATCACTCATCACTCTTTCAAATCAGTACGCGCAGCGGTAGCTGTAGTTCTCGTAGGCCGCGCGCCAGACGCCGCGCCGGCGTTGGTAGGCCCTGTAGGTGGTGCCCTCGAAGCTGCGCGAGAAGGTGAAGACTTCGCCCACGCCGTCGCCGTCCGCGTCCAACTGCTCGACGTAAAGCTCCGTCCCCAACCCGCCCTCGCCGAGGTTGTCGATCTGCGAAGGGTCCATCATCTCGCCCGCCCTGACGCGCGCGTACTTCGTCAGCGCCGCGCGGTAGTCGCGCCCCTGCGGCGTGGCGACGAGGAAGAGCGTGTCCCTGACTTTCGGCCCGATCTTTATCACGTAGCTGCCGATTACCTCTTCGCGCCCGTCGCCGTCGAGGTCGGTCGCGGTGAGGTTCAGCGTCTTCGTGCCGCGCTCGACGGCGGACGCGCTCACACGCTTCCCCGCGAGGAATCGCTTCGCCACGCCGAAGGCGGCAGCGCGCTCTTCGGCGGTCGGCGCGCGCCTCGACGCCTGCGCGCGCGGCGCGTGCGCTCCGTCGGTCGCCAGCGCCATCACGCCGCCTCCGAGCTTTAAAGAGGCGGGGACGATGTCGGCGCTCGCGGCGTTGGGCGCACACTCGGCTGGCGTTGCCGCGCGTATCGTCAGGGTGCCCGCCTCGGCGCCGCCGAAGATTAGACGGTACTTCGCGCCCGCGCGGTAGTAACGCGCGAGGAACGCGGAGGGCGCGCCGTCGCCCGACGCTTCGAGGGTCGGCTCGGCGAGCGCGCCGCGGCCGTCGATGACAGCGACCGGCTCGACCTGCGCGTCCTGCGCCGCGTCTTTGGTGACGATGAAGACGGCCGAACCCTGTCGCGCCGTCGGACGACCCTGCCGCGAAGACGCGGAGGCGCGCGGCGCCGGCTGTGTGAGAAGGAGCAGAGCCGCGACGAACGCGGCGGCCCCGGCTGTTCTAAGGTTCATGTGTTTGGCGGCCGGCGCTTTCAAATCGCCCCCCGCTTCTCCTTGTTCGAGTAGCCGGGGCGGATTTTCTCGGCCACTACTTTGGCCTGCATGAAGAGGCCGAGGTAGTCGCGCCCGCCCGCCTTCGAGTCGGTGCCCGACATGTTGAAGCCGCCGAAGGGGTGGACGCCGACGAGCGCGCCCGTGCACTTGCGGTTGAGGTAGAGGTTGCCGACGTGGAACTCGCGCGCGGCGCGTTCGAGCTTCTCGGGGTCGTTGGTGTAGACCGCGCCGGTCAGCCCGTACTCGGTGTCGTTGGCGATGCGGAGCGCGTCGTCGAAGTCCTTCGCCTTGATGCACGCGAGGACGGGGCCGAAGATTTCTTCCTGCTCGACGCGGTCGCCGGGCTTCACGTCGGCGATGACGGTCGGCTCGATGAAGAAGCCCTGTTCGCCGTCGCTCCCGCCGCCCGCGACGAGGCGGCCGCCGTCCTCCTGCCCCCACTCGACGTACTTGTTGATGGTCTTGAAAGCCTTCTCGTTGATGACGGCGCTCACCCCGGTCGAAGGGTCTGAGGGGTCGCCGACCTTGAGCCGCGCCGTGCGCTCGATGATGCCTTGCAGCACCGGCTCGTACGCGTCGCCGACGATGATGGCGCGCGAGCAGGCCGAGCACTTCTGCCCCTGGAAGCCGAAGGCCGCCGCGACGACGCCGGCCGCCGCCTCGTCGTAGTCGGTGTCGGAATCGACGACGATGGCGTCCTTGCCTCCCATCTCGGCCACGACGCGCTTAATCCAGATTTGGCCGTCGTGGACTTTGGCGGCGCGCTCGTTGATGCGCAGGCCGATCTCCTTCGAGCCCGTGAAGGCGACGTAACGCGTCAGGGGGTGGTCGACTATCACGTCGCCGACCTCGCCGCCCGCGCCCACCGTGAAGTTGACGACGCCCGGCGGCAGCCCGGCCTCTTCCAGCAGCTCGAAGAACTTGTAGGCGATGGTCGGCGCGTCCGACGAGGGCTTGAGGACGACAGTGTTGCCGGTGACGACCGAGGCGACGGTCATGCCGGCCATGATTGCCAGGGGAAAGTTCCAGGGCGGGATGACGACGCCGACGCCGAGCGGGATGTAGGTCAGGCGGTTGTCCTCGCCCTCGATGCGCGTGAGCGGCTGCCCCTCGGCGTAGCGCAGCATCTCGCGCGCGTAGAACTCAAGGAAGTCGATGGCCTCGGCCGTGTCGCCGTCGGCCTCGGGCCACGACTTGGCCACCTCGTGAATCATCCAGGCGGAGAAGTAGTGCTTGCGCTCGCGCAGGAGCGAGGCGACGCGGAAGAGGATGTCGGCGCGCTGCTGCGGGAGCGTGCGGCCCCACGTCTTGAAGGCTTCGTCGGCGCGCTCGACGGCCTGCGCCGCGAGTTCCTTCGTCGCCTTGTGGAAGCGCCCGACGACCTCGGTCTTGCGCGCCGGGTTGCGGCTCTCAAGGATGTCGCCCGTCTCGACGCGCTCGCCGCCGATGACGAGCGGGTACTCGCGCCCCAACTCCGACTGGACTCGCGCCAGCGCCTCGCGCATCGCGCTCGCGTTCTCCTCCTTCGAGAAGTCCGTGAACGGCTCGTTGCGGAACTCTGCGTGCTTCATCTGCTGCATAAACTTTCTCCTCGCTCCGAAGGATGATTGCTATGGATTTGGCGGAAATTTCCTACATGCTATCACACGCGAAAAAGCACCGCGAGCGGCGACCGGGCGCTCTTCGCCGGGAGCGCGGGCACGCCAGCCCGCTTGAGCGCGAGGGCGCGAAAACCGAGAAGCGCATTAACTCTACCCGTGAGTCAATGCGCTTCTTCTTCGCGGCTGCGCGCTCATGCGGGCTGGCGTGCCGGCGCTCCCGGCTTTTAGGTGTGTTTTAAACCCAGCGCCCCTGCTTCTGGAGGCGTTTGATCTTGCGCCTGACCAGCTCGCGCTTGAGCGGCGTGGTGCGGTCGATGAAGACGACGCCGTCGCAGTGGTCAGTCTCGTGGAGCATGCAGCGCGCCTCAAGCTCAAGGCCGTCAAACTCGAACTCCTCGCCGCGCAAGTCCTGCGCGCGGACGACCGCACGCAGGGAGCGTTTGACGGGGAAGAAGACGCCGGGGAACGACAGGCACCCCTCGTCGCCGGTCTGGTCGCCCTCGACGTTCAGGACGACGGGGTTGACGAGCACGACGCGCGCCTCCGGGTCGCCGCCGCCCGAGCAGTCCATCACGAACAGGCGCTTCGAGACGCCGACCTGCGGCGCCGCCAGCCCCACGCCGCGAGCCGCGTACATCGTCTCGAACATGTCCGAGACGAGCCGCTTGAGCGACGCGTCGAACTCCGTCACCGGCTCGCCCGGCGTCTCCAACACCGGCTCGCCGTACTTCACGATTTCCAGAAGTGCCATCTTTAAAACCTGACCTGCCAGTCCGGGAATTTTGCCGGGACGCAGCCGCCCGGCCCAAGTTTACTACAAAGTTTTCGGCCGACGAACAGCCAGTTTAGAGGCGCGCGGCGCGCTCCCGGTTGTACCCCGAGCCGCCGCCCCGACACGCGCCGCGCCGACTCAGCCCTTCGCCTTCCCGAACCGCGGCGCGCGCTTCTGCATGAAGGCGGTGACGCCCTCGACGAAGTCGGGCGAGGCGAAACATTCGGCCTGGCCTCGGGACTCGAAGTCGAGCGCGGCTTCGAGGCCGGCGCGGTCTGCGAGGTTGAGCGCGGCCTTGATGCGCGCGAGCGAGGGCTGCGGCGCGGCGGCCAGACGCGCGGCCACCTCTTCGACCGCCGCGTCGAGCGAGTCGCGCGGGACGACCGAGTTGACGATTCCGAGCCGCAGCGCGTCGGCGGCCGTCAGCGTCTCGCCCGTCGCCATCAGCTCGAAGGCTTTGGCGCGGCCGACGAGCGCGGGCAGGAGGTGCGTCGCGCCGCCGTCCGGCATCAGCCCGACGCGGACGAAGCTCTGGCTGAAGGTCGCGTCCTCCGAGGCGACGACGAAGTCGGAGGCGAGCACGTAGCTGAAGCCGATGCCGGCCGCCGGCCCCTCCACGCGGGCGACGAAGGGCTTGGGCGACTCGCGCATCCGTCGCACGGGCGGGTTAATCAGCTCTCGAATCCTCGCCGCCACGTCCATCGAGGCCAGCTCGGCCGGGTTTATCGAACCCATGTCGAGCCCCGCGCAGAAGAAGCCGCCCGCGCCCGTGATGACGACGACGCGGCTCTCGTCCCCTTCGGACTCTTCGACGGCGCGCGCGAACGCCTCGAACATCCCGAAGTCGATGGCGTTGCGGCGCGCGGGGTTGTTAAAGGTGATGCGCTTGACGCCGCCTTCGAGCGTGACCAAAAGCTTCTCGTTTTCGTTCATGTCGGGTTCCCTCAACTCTTCAGCCGCGCCGGAGCATGGGCGCGTAAAAGACTATGTAGCGGACGGGTTCGTGCGCGCGGCGTCGCCACCAGACGGCGACCGAGCGTCGGACGACGACCTCGAACATCGCCTCCTTGTCCTTGCGCGCGACGCCGCGCACGAGCCGGCCGATGTCGTGGCGGAAGTGGGCGACGACGAGGCGGCGCCGGGGGTCGGCCGCCTTCACGCGCGCCTTCTCGAACCGGAGCAGGTCGAGCGTCCAGCCCGACCCGAGGTAGTCTTCCTTCAGCTTCGCCTCAAGGTACTCGGCGAAGTGGAGCACGTCGCCGAACAGGTGCGCGAAGGCGGGCGCGCCGTGCTCGGCGACGTAGCGTTCGAAGTAGCGCGTGAAGCGCTCGCGCAGCACGCGGTGCGTCAGCGGGAGCAGCTTGTTGACCTGCACGAAGCGGCGCTCGTGCGGCGTCGCGGCGAACGAGTCGAAGCGCGCGGCGGCCGCGCGCCTGAGCTGACGCGCGCCGGCCGCCGACAGCCCCAGCTCGCGCCCGAGCGCGAAAGGGTTCTCGACGAAGCGCGCGCGCAAAGTCTCGTCGGCCGAGAGTCTCGTCAATATCTGCTCGATGTCGGAGAGGCTCATCGGTCTTCAGTAGTCGCGCAACTGCGCGACGTAGGAGTCGAAGTTGCGCCGCATCTCTTCGAGGTGGTCGCCGCCGAACTTCTCGCGCATCGCCTCTGCGAGTGTGAGCGCGACCATCGCCTCGCCGATGACGCCGGCCGCCGGCACCGCCGTCACGTCCGAGCGCTCGAAGGCCGCGGACTGCTCCTCCTTCGTCTCGATGTCCACGGAGCGGAGCGCGCTGCGGAGCGTCGAGATGGGCTTGAGGAAGCCGCGCACGCGCAACTCCTCGCCGTTGGTGATGCCGCCTTCCACGCCGCCCGCGCGGTTGGTCGGCCGCGTGAAGGCGCGCGCGGCCGGGTCGTAGCCTATCTCGTCGTGAACCCGCGAGCCGGGCAAGGAAGCCGCCTCGACGCCCGCGCCGATGGAGACGGCCTTGACCGCCGGCACGGACATCAGAGCGCGCGCCAGCCGGCCGTCGAGCTTCGCCTCCCAGGAGGTGTGCGAGCCGAGCCCGGCGACGACGCCGCGCGCGACGACCTCGAAGACGCCGCCGAGCGTGTCGCCCTCGCGCCGCTTCTCGTCAACGAGCGCGACCATCGCGGCCTGCGCCGCCTCGTCCGCGCAGCGCAGCGGCGCGTCTTCGGGGATGGACGCGACGGCCTCCCACACGACTTCGAGCGGGGCGGCGGGGATACCGCCGAGCTGTACGACGTGGCTGCGAATCTCGACGCCGAACTGCGAGAGCAACTGGCGCGCGAGCGCGCCGCAGGCCACGCGCGCGGCCGTCTCGCGCGCCGAGGCGCGTTCGAGTATGTCGCGCATGTCGCGCGCGCCGTACTTGAGCCCGCCGGCCAGATCCGCGTGCCCGGGGCGCGGACGCCGCACCCGCCGCATCTTCTCCTCGGGCACGTCCTCGGCCGACACGGGCTCGGCCGACATCACGCCCGTCCAGTTCTTCCAGTCCTTGTTCTCAATTTGCAGCGCGACCGGCGAGCCGAGCGTGCGGCCGTGGCGCACGCCGCTCAGAATCTCCGCGCGGTCGCGCTCTATCTTCATCCGCCCGCCGCGCCCGTAGCCCCACTGCCGCCGCTCAAGCTCGCGGTTGATGGGCTCGACTTCGACGGGGAGCCCGGCGGGCAGACCCTCGACTATCGCGACCAGCGCGCGCCCGTGCGACTCCCCCGCCGTGTTGAAGCGAAACGTCATTTGAACTTAAAGAAGCCCCGCCAACAACCTACACGTCGAGGAAGCGCGAGCGCACCTCGGGCGGCGGGAGCAGGCACGCGTCGTACTTGCCGAAGAAGCGGTAACGGTTGCGCGCGAAGAGGTCGTAGAAGTAGTCACGCAGCGCCCGCGGCATCAGCCTCGCGGCGAGAAAGATTTTCCAGAAGCCGCCGAGATAGGCCGCGACCTTCAGCGCCGCGTCAGAGCGGACGTGGACGCGCTCGACGCCCGCGTCGCGCTCGACGTAGACGACCGAGTCCACGCCGCGCAGCTCCGGGTGGCGTTTGATGACGGCCTCGCCGTAGGCGCTCTGGAGCGCGGCGAAGCGCATCGAGCCTCGCCGGTCGTGGTCGATGACCGCCTGCACGGACTTGTTGCAGAAGCCGCACACGCCGTCGTAGAGCAGGACGGGCGCGTCGCCCGTGCCCGCCTCCGGCGGCGTGTCTTTGTCCGCGACGAGGGTCAACGCTCCGCGCCGCCTCCCGGCGCGCACAAAAACTCTTCGCCGAAGACGTTGCCGCGCCCGAGGACGCAGGCCGGGTCGAAGGCGCGCTTCAGCTCCGCCATCTCGCGCAACGAACGCTCGCCGTAGAGCGCGCGCAGGTACTCGCGCTTGATCTTGCCGACGCCGTGCTCGGCCGAGATGGTGCCGCCTAAGAGTACGGCGCGCTCGACGAAGCGGCCGTAGGTCTCGCGCGCGGCCGCCTGCTCGGCGTCGTCGTGCGGGAGGATGTTGACGTGGACGTGGTTGTCGCCGATGTGCCCGAAGACGACGTACTTGAGGCGGCCCGCGCGCAGCGTCTCCTTGTAGAAGCGGAGCATCTCGGGGAACGCCTCGTCGGGCACGGCCATGTCGGTCGAGACCTTGCGCTGCCCGCGCCGCGCCAGCCACTCGTTGACCATCACGGGCAGCGCGTGGCGGAAGGCGCGCATCTCCGCGCGGTCAGACTCGTTGGTGCCGAACCACGACTCGTCGGCGAGCGCTTCGTGCCTCTCGCAGAGTTCCAGCCACCCGCCCATCAGCGTCTCTTCGGTCTCGGCCGTCGTCTCCTGCTCGAAGAAGACCGCGCCGGCCGCACCGAGCGGCACCAGCGGGTAACGCTCGCGCAGGAAGTTCAGCGCCTCGCCGTCGAAGTATTCGAGCGCGCGGGCGTCGAGCCCGGCTCCGGCCGGCGGCGTGCCGCCGTTCTGGGAAGTGGCGCGCGACTTCAGGGAGCGTTCGCGCGCCTCGCGGACGAAGGCGAGCAGCGAGTCCTCGTCCTTGAAGAAGACGACGCCGGCGAGCACGCCTTCGGGCTGCGGCAGAAGCGTCAGCTCGACCTCGGTGACGACGCCGAGCGTGCCCTCGCTGCCGACGAAGAGGTCAACCACGTCCATGCACGGCCGCGTGAAGTAGCCGGCGGCGTGCTTGCGCGTCGCGGGCATCGTGTAGGTCGGCAGCCGCGCCTCGATGCCCCGCCCGCCGCCGAGCGGAATGTTTATGCTACCGTCCGCGCCGGCGGACAGCTCGCCGCGTCGGATGTCTAAAAGGTCGCCGGTCGTCAGCGCGACCTTGAGCGCGCGGACGAAGCCCCTCGTCGGGCCGTACTTGAACGTGCGCGCGCCCGACGCGTTGGTCGCCACCGTGCCGCCGAGGTAGCAGCTACCTTCGGTCGGGTCGGGCGGGTAGAGCAGCCCGCGCGCCTTAGCCTCGCGCTGAAAGTCCGAGAGGACGACGCCCGCGCCGGCGGTCGCCCGACCGCCCCCCGACCCGTCGCGCACGAACTCGCCCACGCGGTTGAGCCTCGCGGTCGAGAGCACGACGCCGCCTTGCGGGACGCGACCGCCGACGACGCCCGTGCCCGCGCCGGCGACCGTGACCGGCGTGCCCGCGCCGGCGGCCTCGGCCAGCGCGCGCGCAACCTCCTCCGAGCTTTCGGGGAAGAGCACGCGCTCGGCCCGCCCGCCCGCCGCGTTGCTCGCGTCGGCGAGGAAGGATTGAATCTCGTCCTGCTCGGATTTAATCAGCATCGTGTGAGAGCCGCGGGTTGACCGCGACGTAAATCTCCGACTCCTCCTCCTCGCCCGGCTGCACCTCGTTCCCACGGTAGACGAACCCGATCTTTTCAAGCACGCGGCGCGAGGCGTCGTTCTTCGGGTCGATGCTGGCGACGACCTCCCCGAAGCCGTAACGCTCGAAGCCGTGGCGGAGCACCGCCGGCGTGATCTCGCTCGCATAACCCCTGCCCCAGCGGTCGCGCCTGAACATGTAGCCGAAGTCTATCTCGCCCGACCACGGCAGCGGCACGAACCCGCAACTGCCGACGACGAGCCCGGCCTCCCTCTCCACCACCGCCCAACGGCTGAACCCGCGCGTCCTGTAGCTCACGTTAAGCTTCTCGATCCACTCCCGCACGCGCCCGACGCTCTCCCACGGCCGGCCGACGTCCACGTACCTCATCACCTCCGCGTCGCCCATCATCACGTACAGCGCCTCGGCGTCCTCGGGCCTCCACTCGCGCAGCGCCAGCCTTTCGGTTTCGAGAATGTAAGTCACTGCGCTAGCAACCTCCGAAAGCCTGCCTGCTCAAAATGGTGGTCGGTCGTGAGAGCGTCCGTCAGCTCGCGCCGCCGCATGAGTACAATGCTGACGGCGTCGCAGAGCGACCAGCCCTTATCAACGTGCGAGCGGAGGAGATTCAAAGCTTCACGGTGCAGCGACTCGTCCACCCAGACGACTTCGACCTCAGCGTCGTCCTGAAGGTCGGCGACGAAATTCAGCGAGACCGCACGCGGAGCCCCGCGCGCGTGCGCCAGCGCGACCAGTTCCGCGAAGACATAGCTGTGTGTCAAACGTACGGGCGCGGTGTCGTAGAAAGTTAGCGCGTCGGCGTGGCGAAAGTCGCGCAGGTCGAACAAGCACATGAGCCCCGACGTATCGAGCAACATTTTTCGTCCGCGGCTAGTGAGAGTTGTCGTACTCGCGCGCCAAGTCCTGATCTATTCGGTCGTTGTCGGCTGAGCGCTCGTCGCCGCTGTCCCACGCGCCGAAGTGGCGGCGGGCCTTGCCCGGCTCTGAGGGCGCTTGCGATTGCCTCCGTTTAGCCTCTTTGCGAAGCCACTCCTCCAGCAGGCGCCTCTGATTGGGAGAGAGCCGCCCTGCTGCTTTGAGTACTGATTCGTATTTTTCACTCATCGTTATCTCCTCGCCGGAGCCAGCGACCGCACGCAGCCAGAATTATACGGTCGTCCCTGCGCAGAAGAGTAGCCGCGACTCAGGTCAGCGTCAGCTCGCGGTCGCGGAGGTACTTGATGCGGTCGCGCATCTCGGCGGCGCGCTCGAATTCGAGGTTCTTGGCGGCGGCGCGCATCTCGTGTTCGAGGCGGGCGATGGTGGCCTCGATGTTGGCGGCCGTGTAGTCGTCCATCGATTCGAGTTCGAGCGGCACCTTGAAGTAGTCGGCCTCGTAGGCGGTGACGAGCGTGGACTCGATCGACTTGATGATGGTCGTCGGGGTGATGCCGTGCTCGCGGTTGTACCCCTCCTGGATGGCGCGCCGCCGCTCGGTCTCGCCGACGGCCCGCTTCATCGAGTCGGTCATCTTGTCGGCGTAGAGAATCGCCATGCCGTTGGCGTTGCGCGCGGCGCGCCCCATCGTCTGGATGAGCGAGGACTCGGAGCGCAGGAAGCCCTCCTTGTCGGCGTCGAGGATGGCGACGAGCGAGACCTCGGGGAGGTCGAGCCCCTCGCGCAGGAGGTTGATGCCGACGAGCACGTCGAACTCGCCGCGCCGCAGGTCGCGCAGAATCCTGATGCGCTCCAAAGTCTCGATGTCCGAGTGGAGGTAGCGGACGCGGACGCCGACCTCGGCGAAGTACTCGGTGAGGTCTTCGGCCATCTTCTTCGTCAGCGTGGTGACGAGGACGCGCTCGTTGCGCTCGGCGCGCGCGCGGCACTCGCCGAGCAGGTCGTCGATCTGGCCCTTGACGGGGCGAATCTCGACGGGCGGGTCGGTCAGCCCCGTGGGCCGGATGATCTGCTCGACGACCTCGCCGCCCGTGCGCGTCAGCTCGTACGGGCCGGGCGTCGCCGAGACGTAGATGGTCTGGCCGATGCGCGCCTCGAACTCCTCGAAGTTGAGCGGGCGGTTGTCCATCGCCGAGGGCAGGCGGAAGCCGTACTCGACGAGCGTCTTTTTCCGCGACTGGTCGCCGTTGAACATGCCGCGTATCTGCGGGACGGTCTGGTGCGACTCGTCGATGACGACCATCGAGTTCTCGGGCAGGTAGTCGAGCAGCGTCGGCGGCGGCGAGCCGGGCGGCTTGCCCGTCAGGTGGCGCGAGTAGTTCTCGATGCCGCGGCAGAAGCCCATCTCCTTGATCATCTCAAGGTCGTACATCGTCCGCTGGTGGAGGCGCTGCGCCTCGACGAGCTTCCCCTCCCTGACGAGCTGCGGCTCCCACCACTCTAGCTCGTCGCGGATGGTCTTGATGGCGCGCTTGACCGTGGTCTTGGGCATCACGTAGTGCGTCTTCGGGTAGATGGGAAGGCGCGACGTGTGCTTCTCAAGCACCTCGCCGAGCAGCGGGTCGATGGTCGAGACCGAGTCGACCTCGTCGCCCCACAGCTCGATGCGGTAAGCCTGATCCTGATACGAAGGGTAGACCTCGACGGTGTCGCCGCGCACGCGGAAGGAGCCGCGGTCGAACTCGATGTCGGAGCGCTCGTACTGAAGCTCGACGAGGCGCTGCAAGAGCTGTTCGCGCGTCGTCTTCATCCCCGGCTCGACGAAGACGATCATGTCGTAGTAGGCGTCGGGGTCGCCGAGGCCGTAGATGCACGAGACGCTGGCGACGACGATCACGTCGCGCCGCTCGAAGAGCGCCCGCGTGGCCGAGAGGCGCAGGCGGTCGATCTCCTCGTTGATCGTCGCCTCCTTCTCGATGTACGTGTCCGAGGCCGGGACGTAAGCCTCCGGCTGGTAGTAGTCGTAGTAGGAGACGAAGTACTCGACCGAGTTCTCGGGGAAGAACGACTTGAACTCCTGGTAGAGCTGCGCGGCGAGCGTCTTGTTGTGCGCGATGACGAGCGTGGTGCGCTGCGTGCGCTCGATGACCGAGGCGACCGAGAAGGTCTTGCCCGAGCCCGTGATGCCGAGCAGCACCTGGTCTTTGGCGCCCTCGTCCAGTCCCCGGACGAGCGTCTCGATGGCGGCGGGCTGGTCGCCCTGCGGCTTGAATTCGGAGCGGAGCTTAAAAGGCATAAGGCAGTGACGTGTGACAAAAGTCGGGTGACAAGTTGAAAAGAAATTCTAACTTGTCACCCGCCACTTGTCACACGTCACTGCTTGACGGAGAGCGCCTGGAGGGCTTCGGCCGTGCCGTTGAAGTAGTCGTGGTCGGCCGCGCCGCCGACGCCGTCGATGCGGAGGCTCTGCGAGTACTGCCAGAAGGCCCAGGTAGTCCAGCCCGCGGGCAGCGGCGTGGGCGCGGGCGCGGCCGTGTAGTGCGCGACCCAGAGCGGGTAGGCGCCGAACTGGCTGTCGAGATGCGCGTCCCAGAAAGAGGCGGCGGTGTAGATGACGGGCGTGACGCCGGCGACGGGCTCGACCGCGTCGAGCCAGACCTGCACGCCGCCGACGAGGGCGCTGTTCGGGACGTTGTCGTTCGTCTCCACGTCGAGGACGGGCGGGAGGTCGCCCGGCGCGAGCTGCACGGTCGAGAGGAAGTGCGCGGCCTGCTGCGCGGCGTCCTCGGCGGGGCGGAAGAAGTGGTAAGCGCCGCGCGCGAGGCCAGCGGCCTTCATCCCCGACCAGTTGGCGGCGAAGTACGGGTCGGTGACGCCCGTGCCCTCGGTCGCCTTGGCGAAGGCGAAGGCGCAGCCGGCGGCCTTCACCGCCGACCAGTTGACGTGGCCCTGGTAGTGCGAAACGTCTATGCCGGTGAGTCTCGACGGCGGGCTTGCTGACATTGATTTTCTCCTAAAAAAGATTCGGGTTCCGGGTTAAAAGCCCCCTCGCCTTTAACCCGAAACCCGTAGACGACGGCGCGAGCCTTTGCCTCAGGCGGCGTGCGTGGGCTGGCTTGAGCTGATCTGGTAGATGGCCTCCATGACGGCCGAGCGCACCTCGGTCGGGAGCGAGCCGCGGACGGCGAGGCGGCGGAAGGCCGGCAGAATCTCCTTCTGCCCCGAGAGCGCGAGCAGCTTGACGACGGCGAGGCGCACCTCGTTGCTCGGGTGCCCCTCGATGGCGCGGACGAGCGGCGCGACCTCGCCGGCCTTCGCCATCAGGAAGAGCAGCGAGAACGCCTCGTAGGTCTTCTCGCGGCTCTCGCCCGTGAGCTGCGAGATGGACTCGCCGGCGAGACCCGAAGACGAGATGGACTCGCCTATCTGCCGGCGTCGCTCGGGGCTCGCCTCGCGCAGAGCGCGCGTGAAGGAATCGGCGCGGTCGGCGCGCAGGTCGTAGAGGGCGCGCGCGGCAGCCCCGCGCACCTCCTTGGAACGGTCGTCGAAGCCCGCGCAAATCTGCTGGAAGGCTTCGTCCGAGTCCACGCGCGAAAGCTCGATGATGGCCGCGGCGCGCTCGCCCGCGTCCTCGCTGGCGAGCCGCTGCTGGATGGAGGCCGGGACGGTCGAGTGCTCGTCGAAGGGCGCGAGCCCCCTCTCGGCCGCGGAGACCGGGGCGGCCGCTTCGCGCTCGGGCGCGGGCGCGCCGAACGTCTCGAACTCGCGCGTCATCTCGGAGCGCGCGTCGGCGGAGGAGGGCGGCGCGGGCGCCGTCGAGTTAACGGCCGGCTCGACGTGCGACGTAAGCGTGTCGCCCGAGGAGGACTCGAAGACGTGCTCCTGCGCGGGCGGCGGCGCGGGCGTGGGCGAAAGCGTCGGCTCGGGGGCCGCGGCGCGCGGCTTCTCGCTCATCTCGCGCACGTCGAAGTCGAACCATTCGTCGGAGGCCACGTCGGGGCTCGGCGACTCAGGCCCGGCGGACGCGGGGGGACTGAACGGCGCGACCTCGCGCGTGACCTCTTCGGCGGCGTCCTCGGCGAAGGGCGTGACCTGCGTGGACGCCGCGGCCGGCCGTGAGACTTCGACCGCGTACTCGTCCGTATCGACGAAGGGCTCGATGCCGGTGTCTGCGACCGCCTCCGGCTCGGCGACGGCCGTCTCGAAGGTCTGGGTTTCGGCGGCGGCGTTCAACTCCTCGGTCAAGTCCGTGATGAAGGGATCGACCTCCGCCTCGCGCGCGGGCGCTTCGGCGACGAGCGTCACCTCCTCTTCGTCCGCGCGCCCTTCGTCCGCGAGCGCGTCTTCGGTGAAGACCGGCTCGACGGCGCCGGAGGATTGGGCGTGCGCCTCCGCGAACGTCTCACCCTCGGACGCGGGCTCGTGCTCCGGCTCGCCGACGAACGGCGCGATGGAGACAGAAGACTCTTCGACCGGCTCGTACGCGGCGGCCTCGTCGGGCTCGGCCGTTTCGGTCTCGAAGGCGGCCTCGGACGGCGGCGCGGCTTCCACAGTCGCGGCCTCTTCGCGCGGCTCGGCTTCGACGCCGGGACGTTCGACCTCCGCGGCGTGCGCGGGCTCGATTGCCGTCTCGGCAACCTGCGGAGTCGTGACGGCCGACTCCAACGTCGTCTCGGCGGCCGGCTTGGGCGCGGCGACGATTTCGGCAGCGGCCTCGCGGCAGGCGTCCGCCGAGACGCGTATGACGCGGGGCGGGATGCGGTTGCGCTCGTTGCGCTCGCGCTCAAGCAGCGCTTCGAGCGGCTCGACGGCCACCGGGTCGCGGAGCGAGCCGAGCGCCTCGACGGCCGCGCGCCTCACTTCAAGGTTCGGGTCTTCGAGCGCGGCGACGAGGTGCGGCGTGGCAGAGCGGTCGCCGAGGAGCGCGAGCGAGCGTGCGGCGGCGGCGCGCTCGGCCGGCGCGTCGGCCTCGCGCAAATCGCGCGCGGTCTCGTCGAAGTAGCCCTGTTTGACGAAGGCCGTGCCGGCGCGCTCGCGGCGCTGCGGGTTCCGGCCGGCGAGCGCCGCGAGAAGCTCGGCGGCGATCATCTGCCGCGAGAAGGGGTCGCGCGTGGCGATAATCGAGCGGTCGTAATAGGCGCCTTCAAGCAACGCGCGCGTCGCCGCCTGAACCCTCTCGGGCTCGGGCGCGACGGCCGGCTCGATCTCCGCGACCGGGGCCAGCCCCTTGGCCTCGACGGGCTCGGCGACTTCCGGCTCGACCACTTCGGGCTCGGACGCCTCGGACGCGGCGGGGATGATTTCGGTCGAAGCCGGCGCGGCTTCGGTCTCGGCGGTCGCCTCCCCGGCCGTGTCGAGAGAGGTTTCGACGGCGGCAACTTCATGCCGCTCGACGGCTGCGGCCTCGGGGGCGACGGAGAGTTCCGCGACCTCTTCGATTGACGGCTCGACGAAGGCGGGCGCTTCCGCCGTGGGCACCGGCAAGGCGGCCTCTTCGGCCTGCTCCGACGGCGTCACGTCCTCGAACGCGACGGCCGTCTCTTCGGCAGTCGGTTCCTCAAACGCCGTCTCCTCAACAGCCGACTCTTCGACGGCCGCCGGCGCGGCGACGAACTCTTCGACGCCCGTCTCTCCGACCGCCGAAGTCTCGGCGGCGGCGGGAGCCTCGACAAAAGTCTCTTCGACGACGGACTCTTCGACGGCCGGCGCCGCGACAGCCGTCTCTTCGACGACAATCTCTTCAGCCGCCGTCTCATCGGCGACCAACCCCTGGGCGTCAGGCGCGTCGGTCACAGACTCTTCGGCGACGGCGGGGCCGTCGGCGCGCGTGCCCTTCTTCTTCCTCTTCGCCTCCTGCCTCGCCTCCTTGCGAGACAGCTTGCGCGACTTCGACAGGGCCGCGCCGCCCGCGAGCGCTGTCGCCGCCGCGAGCGGCTTCACGTCAACGCCCGCGACCTCGGCCGCGTCGGGCGTCGAAGCCTCTGCCGGGACGGAAGCCTCTGCCGGGACGGATGCTTTGACAGGGACGGATGCCTCGACAGGAATCGACGCCTCGACTGGAACTGCGGCCTCGGCAGGGGCGGACGCCTTCGCGGGGATGGACGCCTCGGCCGAGGTGGAAGCCTGTTTGAGCGCGGCGGCCGTGGCCTCCTTCGCGCGTGTCGCGCGCGGCTCGTCGGCGATGACGGCGTCTGACGCGTCCGTGCCGCCGGCCGGCTCCTGCGTCGCGGCCGTGCCGCGGCGCGCGGCGACGACGAGCCCGAGGCCGACGACGACCAAAGCGATGATGAGCGTCAAAGCCCAGTTGCGTATCAGGAACGCGCCGAGCGACGCTCCGGCCGGGTCGCCCGCCGTCGCGGGCTTCGTGATTGAGACGGGGGCTTGCGACGCGGGCGGCTGCGCCTGCGCGAGCTGGTCGGCCGGGGCGTTAGCGCCCTCCGGTGTCGCCGCGCCCTCCTGCGTCACAGCGCCCGAAGGCGTCGCGCCGGGCTGTGCGTTCGGGTCAACGCCCGTCGCGGGCTGCTCGGCCGTCAAGACCGGCGGGGTCGTCACGACGGGCGCGGCGTTGTTCGCGGCCTGCGCCCTTGCGGCCTCTGCCGCGCGCTCGGCGGCGGCGGCTCGCTCGGCCGCGCTGTTCGGGTTCGTGTTCGGGGGCGCGACGGGGGTCTGATTCGACTGCTGGGCGGCGGGGGTCTGGTTCCTAGTCTCGGCGGGCGGCGGCTGGTTGCGGGTCGCCTCGTTCGACGCGGCGGGCTGTTGCTGCTGCTGCTGGCCCGCACCTTCGGGCACGTCCAGAACGATATCGAGGCGATTGAACTGTTGCTGAACTCTGGGCTTGGCGCCGGGCTGGACGCGGAAGCTGAGCACGACCGAGTCGCCGCGCTGCTGCACCTGCATGTCCGAGTAGCCCTTGCCGGAGCCCCCGCGTGCGCCCCCGCCGGCCGCCGACTTGGGCAGCACGACGTAGAAGCGGTCGCCGCTGCGGTAGGCCGAATAGTCCTTGAACGAATCGTCGGCCGTGACGGTCATGCGCGAACCCCGCGCCGTCTCGCCGCTCCGGACGACGACTCGCTTGTTTGCGCCGCCCGCGTTCGTGTTCGCCTGACGCGCCGCGGCGCCGCGCTGCGCGCCGGCCGCGCCGGAGAAGACGAGCGCCGAGAGCGCCAGCGCGGCGACGAGCGCCGCGAGCAGCGTGGTTCGCTTGTTTCTAAGCATCTGTGAGCAAGACTTCAGGGGCATCGCTATGTCTCGGGAAAAGTGTTGCGGGCGGCGCCGTCCGGGCAGCGGCGACATTATGCAATAGCGCGTCCCGGGTTGTCACCAAAACAATTCCCCGGCCCCGCGGCCTTTTAGAAGGCTTCGACCTCCACCTGCCGCCCGCCCCGTGCGCGCTCCATCGTTTCGAGTATCGAGTGGCGCACGCGCTCGGGGACGGCGATGTCGCCCGACAGGCGCGTCAACTGCTCGCGGACTTCCCCCGCCTGCGAGTCGCCGAGGAGCTGGATGCAGGTCAGGCGCGTCTCTATGTCCTGGTGCGCCTCGACGGCGTCGACGAGCGGCCGCGTCTCGCCGCCGCTCACACAGAGCGAGAGCAGCGAGAAAGCCTCGTAAGCCTGACGCCGGTCTTCGCTCGTCAGGCGGCTGACGGCCTGCGCGGCGAGCCCCGCCTTGACGCAGGCGCTCGCCACGTCGGCGAGGGCGGGCGCGTCGGCCGACTCGACGAGCCGGACGTAGGCGTCCGCGCGGTCGAAGCTCAGGCGGGAGAGTGCGCGCGCGGCGGCGGCGCGGACTTCGCGCGCCTCGTCGGCGAGCGCGACGATGACCGAGCCGAAGACCGACTCGTGGTTGATGAGCCCGAGGCTCGTGACGGCCGACGAGCGGACGGCCGGCTCCTCGTCCTTCGTGGCCGAGGCGGCGAGCGCCCTGACCGCGAGACGCACCTGGAACTGCGCGAGCTGCCGCGCGGCGGTCGCGCGCGTCTCGGCGTCTGTGCTCTCCATGCGGACGAGCGCGGCGCTCAGCGCCTCGTCCTCGACCGACTCTGGAAGCTCCTCGTAACCCTCGCCGGCCGGGACGATGGTGCGAACGGCCTCGGCGCGCGCGGGCGCCTCCGCCCCTGCGTCGAAGGTGCGGCTGGCGGCCGGCGTGTCCCAGCTCAGCTCAAGCGACTCGACCGAGCAGGCCGTGAGCGCGGGGCCGAGCACAGAGGCGGGCACGTCCTGATGACGACGCGCCACGTCGAGCAGCGCGCCGATGGCCGACGGCATCCCCAGCGCGCCGAGACTCTGCACGCACTCCGTGCGGACGAGCGCGTCGTAGTCGTAGAGCGCCTCGGTCAGGAACGGGAGCGCCTGCGCGCTCTTCATGTCTCCGAGAGCGCGCGCGGCGCTCACGCGCTCGAACGTCTCGTTGCCGAGCAGGAGCGACGCGCAGGAGCGAGCGACGAAGCCGTAGTCTTCGAGCGCGATGCGCGCGCGGCGGCGGCCGTCCTCGTCGGTCTCGGGCGCGCGCAACGCCTTGAGCAGCGAGGTCTCGACGGCGCGGCGGTCGTCGGGCGCGCGCGAACTGAGGACTTCGGTGCTGTGCGGGCCGCCCCGCACGAGGCTCGCGACCTCCTGGTCGATGCGGTAGGAGCCGAACATGACGGCCGGAACACCGGACATCGA
>DASWNR010000490.1:0-17063 GCA_036399155.1 Pyrinomonadaceae bacterium | reverse complement strand
TTGAAGTCGTGCGCCACGCCCGAGGCCAGCTCGCCCAGAGCCGACAGCTTCTCTATCTGCGCGTACTGCTCGCGTATCCGCTCCTGCTCGGCGATGTAGTGCGACAGCTCCTCGACGTGGCGGCGCGCCTGCTCGGCCTGCTCGGCGGCCGACTCGGCGCGCGCCTCGGCGGCGGCCTCGGCCTTGGCGGCGGCCGACATCGCTTCGAGGTTGTCGAGGTACGTGCGGTAGGTCAGCCATACGATGACGATGATCGGGGCGGCGGCGACCAGCGCGTAGAAGCCGGCGGTCGAGGCCAGCTTGACGGCGATGCCGGCGGCCGACGCGCCGGCGAAGTACGTGATGGAAGTCCAGAGGTACTTGTTGCGCCACGTGACCCACAGCGGCTCGCCCGCCTTCAGGGACGTGTGCATCGCCGCCACGCCCGAGTTGGCGACGTACTGCACGAAGCCCATCACGCAGAGCGCGACGACGAAGGTGGCCGAGAAGTCGCCGCCCGCCAGCGCCGTGACGGGGCCGAACAGCCACTCCATCACGTAGAAGGTCAAAAGCGTCGCGCAGGCCATCATCGCCGCGTTGAAGAAACAGGTGAAGAGGCTGAACGGGCGCTTGCCGAAGCGCGAGGCGGCGAAGTTCTCGGCCGCGCCGAGGATGACCGCGACCTCGCCGCCGTAGAGCAGCAGCGTCAGGAAGATGAAGGTGTCGGAGAAGGAGATCTGCCCGGTGGTGCGCGGGATGGGGATGCAGAAGCGCGAGCTGACGAGCAGCGTCACGGCGACGAGCGGGACGAGCCGCAGGTCGAGGCGCTCGACGGGGAGCCGCAGCGCGACGTACGCCATCACGCACGCGCCCGCCGCGATGAACGCCCACATGTAAGGTCTGACTAGACGCTGCTTCTCCATGTCTGTTTGTTACGTCCGGATGGAGGGAGTCGGAATCAACAACAGAGACACAAAGACACGGCTTATAGACAGTTAAAGCCGTGTCCCCGCGTCTCTGTTTAATCACGCCTGCGCCGGCCCGCCGCGCTCAAGGAAGATGGTGTCGTAGTAGCCGCGCAGCCGGTAACCCGCCTTGAGGAAGAGCGACTGCGCGACGAGGTTCTGCTCGTTGACGAGCGCGCAGAGCGTCGCGCTGCCCCCGAGGAGCGTCCGCCCGAGCTGCGAGAGGCAGCGCAGGCCCACCCCCTTCTGCCGGCTCGACGGCTCGACGTAGACGCCCTCGACGTAGGTGCACTCGGGCGTCTCCGACGCCACGTCGGCCTTGAAGACCAGCTCGCCGCCCTCGACCAGAACCCAGACGCGCCCGTTCTCGATGCGGCGCGCGCAACGCAGGCGGAAGCCGTTGAGGTCTACGTCGATCGGGTTGACGCCGCTCTCGTCGTAGGCCATCGCGGCGTGGACGGGCATCACCAGCATCAGGTCTTCGAGCGTCGCGAGTCGCAGGCCCTCGACCGGCTCGCAGGCCCTCACCGGCCAGCGCTGCTCGAAGAGAAGCTCGCGGCAGAAGAGGCGCGGCACCTGCCCCGACGGCGCGTAGTGGCGCCAGAAGCCGCCGATCATCTCCTGCTCGCCGAGGATCATGTGCGCCGCGTGCTCGCCCTGCGCCAGCTCGGCGAAGGCGCGCAAGGCCCCGTCCGTGCGCGCCTCGACGAAGGTGGCGTGCCCGACGAGCGCGACGCCTTCGAGGCGTCCCTCGCGGTCGCGGCAGGCGTAGAAGGTGCCGCGGTTGAACGGGCTCTCGAAGCCGTTGTCGCGGATGAGACCGCGCATGACGACCGTCGGCGCGGGGCGCTCGGCCAGGAAGTCGAGCACCTCGGGCTCGCCGTCCCTTTCGGTCAGGGGGTGGACGCGAAAGGCTGTCTCGGGAGTCGGCGTCCGTATCTGCGCTGCGGCGGCGGCGGCCTTTCTCGATTCGCTGAACTGGGGCATCACGTCACTCCTTAACGGGACTCTTGCGGTCTGTTGTTTGACGAGGAGGTTTCGGTTTCGACTCCGGGGCTTCAATATTCGTCGTCGGGGACGGGCGGCGCCGAGGGGGTGTCGTCGCCCTTCTTCGCGGCCGAGAGCGCCTGGACGGCCGCGTCGGCGCCGAGCGCGGTCGAGTCGGTGACGAGCACGCCGTCGCCGAGCACCGTCCTGTCGGTGACGAGCACGCCGTCGGTGACGAGCACGCCCGACCCGCCGACGAAGCGGTCGGTGACGAGCACGCCCGAGCCGATGAAGAGCGAGCCGCTGCCGATGGTGCCGCCGTTGCTCAGCATCAGGCGGTCGGTGACGAGCACGCCCGACGTGAGCAGCGTGCGGTCTGTCACGAGCACGCCGTCGGTCACGAGCACGCCGTCCGTCACCAGCACGCCGTCGGTGACGAGCACGCCCTGGCCGTAGATCTTCTGGTACGCGGTGATGAGCTGCGAGCCGGTCACGAAGCCGTGCTTGAGCACGAGCCCCTGCGACCACACGAACGTCTGGCCCGCAATCGTGCTCTGCGGGAGCGGCGCCGCGCCCGCGAGCAGCGGCGCCCCGAGCGGCGTCGAGTTCGACAAGTCCGTGCGGACGAGTTTCGCCAAGCGAACCGCGCCCTCGACGTTCAACTGCCCCGCGCCCTGCTCCAACTGGTTGAAGCCGGCGAGCGGCTGCGCCGAGTACATCAGAAGCGCCTTGACGAGATTCGGGGTCAGCTTGGGGTTGGCCTGAAGCATCAGCGCCGCCGCGCCCGCCACCATCGGCGTCGCCATCGACGTGCCGTTCAGGTACATCATCCGGCGCTTGTCGGAGCCGCTCACGCCCGCGTCCAGATGCGGGTTGTGCGTGATGAGGTAGTTGTCCTCGGCGGCCGCGTCGATGATCTTGTTGCCCGGCGCGACGAGGTCCGGCTTGACGAGGTTGTCGTGGCGGCGCACGCCCGCCGAGTCAACCCACGAGCCGCGCGTCGGCCCGCGCGAGCTGAAGCTCGTCACGCCGTCGTCCGAGCGCCAGTCGGTGCCGAAGGTGTTCGACGCGCCGACCGTGACGGCCGAAGGCTCGACGCCCGGCGAATGGATTGCGCCGTAGACCTTGTTACCCGCCGAGTCCTTCCCGTTGTTGCCGGAGGCGGCCACGACGACGACGCCCGCGTCGACCAGCGCGCGCACGGCCTTGCAGACGGGGTCGTTCTTGTAAGACTCGACGGCCGTCGTGCCCAAAGAAAGGTTGACGACGCGCACGTTGTAGGCGGCGCGGTTCCGCAAGACCCAGTCGAGCGCGCTCAGGATGCTTGAGACGCGCCCCGTGCCCTGCGAGTTCAAGGCGCGGAGGTTGATGAGGTTGGCGTCGGGCGCGACGCCGACGTACTCGCCGCGCGAGACGCGGCGGTTGCCGGCGATGATGGAGGCGACGTGCGTGCCGTGGCCATGCGGGTCGTCGGTGCGACCCTCGCCCGTGAAGTCGACGCTCTTGACGACGCGCAGCTTGTTGTTGTCCTCGTCGCGGAAGGCGATGTGGTTGGTGTCGATGCCGGAGTCGATGACGGCGATGCCGACGCCCGTGCCGTCGAGGCCCGGCGCGTTCGCCCCGCCCCCGCCGCGCACTTCGTCGGTGCCCGTCGTGCGCGTGACGTGGCCGAAGCCGGTCGTCTCGCGGTCGGGCGAGACGAAGCGGACGCCCTCGCGCCCCGCCAGTTGCTCGACGAGCCGCGCGGGCAGCTCGACGACGCGCGCGCCGATGGAGTCGAAGCTGGCGCGCGTCTTCGCCTCACGGCGGAGCGAGTCGGGGAGCGTCGCGCCGTCGTCCTGCACGATGACGCGCACCGTGCGACCCGAAGACTCGGGGTCGCGCGCGACCTCCAGCAGGTCGGGCGAGATTCTGGCGGCGGCGGCCGGAGCCGCGTCCCGTTCGGCCGCGGGGCGCGTGCGGCTGAACCTCAGCCCGGCGCAGGTCACTCCGCCGGGCGCGAGGCCGGTGTAGTAGGCGAGGGCCAGCAGCGCGAGCAGGGACAGGGGGGCCGCCGACTTCCTGTGTCTTCTAACCTGTTTCACCTTGATCCCTCCAGCCGGCGCGAACCGGGGCGCCGGACGAGACCGTTTTTCTCAAGAGCGTCTACCGGCGCGGGGTCGGAAGACCGCGCCCGTAAAAAGTTGTCAGGGAATGCGTCTCCGCCGGAGACGCAGGAGTCCATCAGGCGAGGTTTCTTTGCGCGGTCTGGGGGAGAGAGTTTTAACCGAAAGACCGGACAGGGCACCAGAGTATCCGGCGGAAACGTCCCCCGCGTCAACCCCCCGGGGCTCACTTCATGCACGGCGTCTCGTCCCCCTCCCACGCGGCCGACCGCGCCCTCAGATTCGTGTCCCCGACCATGATGCCGTCGCCGACCTGTATTCCGTCGCCCACCATGATGCCGTCGCCGACCATGATGCCGTCCGGCAGCGTGTCGCCCGAGAGGGCGAGCACGTCCATGAGCGGCGTCCCGCCCGCCAGCGTCGAGCCGTCGCTCGTCAAAAGCCACGCGCCGAGCGTGACGCCGCCCGTCATCATCGAGGCGTCGGGCGTCTGCCCCCCCGGCCCTTCGGCGACGCCGTCGCCCAGCAGCGCGCCCCGGCCGTAAGTCTTCTGGTAGAACGTGTAGAGTTCCGACCCCGTGGCCGCCGTCCGGTTGAGCACGAGCCCCTGCGACCACCAGAAGGTCTCGCCCGCGACCGTGCTCTGAGGGACGGGGGCCGCGCCCGCGAGCAGCGGCGCGCCGAGCGGCGTCGAGTTCGACAAGTCCGTGCGGACGAGTTTCGCCAGGCGAACCGCGCCCTCGACGTTCAACTGCCCCGCGCCCTGTTCGAGCACGTTCTGCCCGGCCGCCGGCTGCGCCGTCAGCATCAGCAGCGCCTTGACGAGGTTGGGTGTCAAGGAAGGGTTCGCCTGAAGCAACAGCGCCGCCGCGCCGGCCGTGACGGGCGTCGCCATCGAAGTGCCCGACATGTACATCATGCGGCGCGACGCCGGCTGGTTCGAGTCAACGTGCAGCTCCGGGTGCTCGGCGAGCAGACGCGCGTTCGGCGACGCCGCGCCGATGACGCGGTTGCCCGGGGCCGTCAGGTCCGGCTTGAGCAGGTTGTCGCGGCGGCGCACGCCCGCCTCGTCCGTCCAAGAGCCTCGCGTCGGCCCGCGCGAGCTGTATGTGGTCACGCCGTCGTCCCGGCGGCCGTTCGAGCCGAAGGTGTTCGACGCGCCGACCGTGACGGCCGACGGCTCGACGCCCGGCGAGTGAATCTGTCCGTAGATTTTGTTACCCAGCGCGTCCCTCCCGTTGTTGCCGGCGGCGGCCACCACCACGACGCCCGCGTCCACCAGACGCCGGACGGCCGCGCACGCAGGGTCGTTGCGGTAACTGTCCACGGCGGTCGTCCCCAGAGAGAGGTTGACGACGCGTATCCTGTGGAGCGCGCGGTTCTGCAAGACCCATTCGAGCGCCGCGAGCAGCCCCGAGGTCTTCCCGCGCCCTTCGCGGTCGAGCACGCGCAGGTTGACGATTTTCGACGCGGGCGCGATGCCGGCGTACGCGCCGCCCGAGGGTTTGCCCGAGCCGGCGGCGATGGAGGCGACGTGCGTCCCGTGCCCGTACGGGTCGTCGGTGCGACCTTCGCCCGTGAAGTCGACGCTGGCGACGACGCGGCTCACGCCGAACGCGTCTCGAAAGACCTCGTGCCGGGCGTCCACGCCGGAGTCTATGACCGCGATGCTCATCCCCGCCCCGTCGAGCGTCGTGGTCGTCTGGACGAGCCCGAGCAGCGAGAGGCCGGTCTGCGTGCGGACGGAGCTTGTGCCGGTCGTCGTCTCGATGTGGCCGGACGCGCCCAGAGTTCTGTCGCGCGACACGTAGCGCACCTCGGGGCGCGCGGCCAGCGCCGCCAGCTCGCTCTCGGGCACGCGCGCCGCGACCAGCCCCAGCCGCCCGAAGCTGCGCGTCACGCGCCCGCCGACGCGGTTGACGAGGCCCAGGATGGTGTTCAGATTCAAGCTCAAGTTCAAATCCAAGTTCAGATTCAAGCCCGGGCCCGGCCTCGCCGTCGCTTCCCTGCTCTCGTGGATGATGACCTCGACCGGCTTGCCCCGCGAGCTTTGGGCGAGCGCGAGCAGGTCGGGCGAGAGTTTAGCGGACGCCGCTTCGGCGCTCGCGCGGTGCGCCGCGCCGGGCGTCGCGTAGACGGAAAGCGCCACCGCCACGCACGCCGCGCAGAGCAGAACGCGGAGACGGTAATGCTTCCGAGATTTCACCTCAGCCTCCTTTTAAAACTCGGTTCTGGTAACTGCGTGAATACTTTTGTTGGGGTTGCCGAGGGGCATCGGCTATTGTTAACGGATTCAAACCCGAGCAAGCCACGTTCCAGCTTTGGGCGACGCCGGGCGGCCTCCCTCCCGTCGCTCTCAGTCTGACCGAGTCGGGCGAGTCGCACGCCCGCCGAAGAGTTCGAGCGACGCGTCCGGCGGGAGGTTTTCGTTGAAAACATGGCGAAAACCGGCGCCACGCGGTTTCCGCCATGTGAGGAGCCGCCGCGCCGAACCGCGGACACGCGCCGGCCACGTCCCCACGACACAGGTGCCGCCCCGCCCCGTCGCGGCGGCCCACGTACGGCGCGGGACGCGGCATTGTGCAGCACACGCGGGGAATCCCGCCGCTGCAAATTACACGACGGGCACCGTGCGCCCTCACGTTTACCTTTCGACTTTTGCCCTTTGCCTTTCGCCTTCCGCGAAGGGGCCGCGCTGGCACGGCCCTTGCGACGCGTGGCTCGCCCTGAAGCAATACCCCCCGGCAGTTTAATCTCGGTTCGGCGACGCGGCCGCCGGGCCTGCGCCCACGGGCGAGGTGCGCCCGCGCCGCTCCCGACCGCCCGAACCGTCAGACTGAGGGGCACGAATGTTTCTGCCGAAGAACCCTGTGTCAATGAGAATGAGCTGCGAGCCGCTGCCGGCCGGCGGCGCGCGCCTGCTCATCGCCGACGACGACGCGGCCGTGCGCGGCGTGCTCGAAGATTTCCTCTGCCTCGAACACGACTGCGAGTCGGTCGGGTCGGCCGAGGAGGCGTTGCGGCTGCTCGGCGAGGGCGAATTCCGGCTCGTCCTGAGCGACATCTCGATGGAGGGGATGAGCGGGCTCGAACTCATCCCGCGCGTCTCGGCCGTCTCGCCCGACACGCTCGTCATCCTCGTCAGCGGCTCGCACGACATCGACACCGCCGTCGAGGCCATGCGCCTCGGCGCGTTCGACTACATCGTCAAGCCGTTCGACCTCGAACACGTGCGCCTCTCGGTGCGCCGCGCGCTCGAACACCAGCGCCTGCTCGCCGAGCGGCGCGGCTACGAGACCTACCTCGAACGGATGATCGAGCGGCGGACGGAGGAGCTGGACGGCGCGCTGCGCTCGCTCGGCGACGCCTACCGGACGACGCTCAAGGCGCTCGTCGCGGCGCTCGAAACGCGAGACTTGGAGACGCACGGCCACTCGGAGCGCGTCGTCAGCTTCAGCCTCAGATTGGGTCGGGAGTGTGGGCTGGACGATGAAGGGATGCGCTCGCTTGAGTTCGGCTCGCTGCTGCACGACATCGGGAAGATAGGCGTCCCCGACGCCGTGCTGCGTAAGCCCGCGCGGCTGACCGAGGAGGAGTGGCTTGAGATGCGGCTCCACCCGGCGCACGGCCGGCAGATTCTGAGCGGCATCGCGTTCCTCGAAGGGGCCTCGCGCGTCGTCGCGCAGCACCACGAACGTTGGGACGGCTCGGGCTACCCGGCGGGGTTGAAAGGCGAGGAGATAGATTTGAACGCGCGCATCTTCGCGGTCGCCGACGCCTTCGACGCCATCACGAGCGACCGCGTCTACCGCGCGGGGCGCAACTACGAGGCCGCGCTCGCCGAGCTTGAGGGCTGCGCGGGCCGGCAGTTCGACCCGCGCGTGGTCGAAGCCTTCGGGCGCGTCCCACGCGAGGAGTGGGAGCGCCTGCGCCGCCGCAAGCACGCCGCGGCGGCCGTGGACGGCGGCTACCCTCGCACCCGCGCCGCTTCAACATCAACGGCGGCCGCCGCCCCGCACCCCGCCCGACTCGGAAATTTCGGCAACCGCGCGCGCATTAGACATTTCTAACTCTTGTCCCGGCCGGCGGCGGCGCCGACGCGAAAAGTCCCAGGCACCACTCGGATTCTCTAGCGGCGGCGCTGTCCCGGCGGGTCGAGTTAGTTTATATTTGGCGTACGCCGGCCGCGGAGCCGGCCGCGCGGGGAGTTTTCGTACGCGGGAGGCGTCTGATGCAGGGTGAGTTCGCGAACGGCGGGTCGCCGGTGGTGATGCTGGTCGAAGACTTTCGCGACACGCGCGAGATGATGCGGCGCATGCTTGAGCTACAGGGGTGCCGCGTGGTCGAGGCGTCGAACGGGCAGGAGGCCATCGAGCTTTCGCAGCGCGGCGGGCTCGACCTCGTCCTGATGGACTTGAACATGCCGGTGCTCGACGGCTTCAACGCGACCTTGCGCATACGCGAGTACGAGACGACGCGCGACGTTCCCGTGGTGGCCGTCACGGCCTACGACTCGGACGAGGCGCGTGCAGCCAGCCGCGCCGTCGGCTGCTGCGACTACGTCGTCAAGCCGCTCGAACTCGAACACCTCGCCGCGCTGCTCGGCCGCCTGCTCCCGCCGCGCGCCGCCGCCAAAGCCGACGCGTGAAGTAAAGTTGAAACTGAAAAAGCGGAGGGGGAAAGGATTCAACGTTATCCTTTCCCCCTCCGCTTTTTCACCGCGCCCGGGTTTCAGAAGGGCCAGATGTCGCCGAGGATGCGGCCGCCGGCGTCGCGCGCGCCCGCGCCGCGGCTGGCGCGCAGGATGGTGGCGGCGTCAACGATCGAGCGCAGCGGCACCTCGCCCGCGAAGCTCTGGTCGAAGCGGCGCTCGGTGACGAAGAGCGGGACGGTGAAGGCGCTGTCCAGCTCGTACCCGATGCGACCCTGGTTGCGGAACGCCGACCAGACCACGTTCGGTATCGAGCGCAGGTGTACGACCACCGGCAGGTTCACGCGCGAGCCCTTGCGCCCGCCTATCTTCAGGTCGCCGCCGTACGTGCCCTCGACGGCGTCCTGACCCGCGAGCCGGAGCCTGTAGTCGAAGTCCTTGAGCGTGACGGGGACGACGGTGTTCGTCTCGATGCCGAGGCTCAGGCGAGCCGTCTGGTCGCGGAAGTCAATTGACTCCAGCGTCAGCTCGCCGACCTTAACGTCCACCAGTTTGCTGCCCAGGCGCCCGATGGTCGAGCGGTCCTGCGCCTGCGCCGCGGCGACGCCCAGCGTCAGGACGAAGAGCGCGACCGCGAGCGCCCTGCCCGCCGGTACGAAATTCACGAGAGCTTTCTTCAACATCGAATGCTTCCCTCCAAGCCTTTCCCCAACCCCTTCGATGCCGGCACGGCACACGCGCCGCCGGCAACGTCAGACTTAACAACCGCCGTGCCACGAGGCGGCCTTAAAAAGGCTCGGAATGCCGGGCTTTTTCACGGATTTCGCGCCCCCTTTCTGCACCAAAAGGTGGCGCGTTGGAGGGTACCGTGTGCCCTCCGCCCGTCACTCGGTGGGCGCGGTGCCGGTGCCGCCGGTGTTGTCAAAGTTGCCGCCCGCGCCGGCGTGCGTAGAGGTCGCGCCGGAGACGTCGCCGGTCTCGCGGACGCCCGTCTCGCCGCCCTTGTCGGGCATGTCGCCTTCGGCGAGTGCGCCGGGGCCGGCCTTGTCCGCGCCGCCCGTGATGTCGGCTTTGCTCTCGTCTGTCATTTCGCTTCCCTCCCCGTCTGGATTCTCACGCGGCGACAATAAACCACCCCGCGCCTTTTTTAAAACGCACCCGGCGGGACTCTCGCCCGCGTCGGGCCGTGATAAAATCCCGACGCGACACATTCACCTTTGACGGGGGCCGCCACGACCCCGGGGAGTTTCAAGAGATGGCCACGGAAGTCTTAGAACAGGCGACCGAAGAACGCCTCATCCGCCGCCGAGCGTCCATCGAAGAGTTCTGGTCGCTCCCCGAGTCCGTTCTTCCCACCGAATACATCGACGGGGAGATTATCATGGCACCAGCACCGACCGTCTTGCACCAACTTGTTAAGGGAAACATCTACGCCGCGCTGCGGGCTTTCGTCGAGGGCACAGGGGCGGGGTGGATTTTCGACGCGCCGCTCGACGTAGTCATGCCGACCGGCGAAGTCGTTCAGCCGGACGTTTTCTTACTCAACGCCAGGCAGACTAAGCGCGTGCGCCGCGCCAAGCGGGTTGAGGAGGTTCCGCCTTTCCTGGTCGAAATTCTTTCGCCGGGTTCGGTCAAACACGACACGGTCAGGAAGCGCGAAGTGTATGAGAAGAACGGCGTGCGCGAGTATTGGGTCGTTGACGTGGATGAGCGAACCGTCTCGCAGCTCGTGCTCAGGAAGAAGCATTACCTGCTGACGGAGTTGGGCGAGGCGGACACGGTCAGGGGAGTGGTGCTGGCGGGGTTCGAGATGAAGGTCGGCGAGTTGCTGGGGGCGTGAGACTGGGCCTCGGGGGTTGATAGTGAAGGACGGGCGGCTGCGTATCGTCACGTACAACGTGCACAAGTGCATCGGGCTCGACCGGCGCGAGCGCCCGGGCCGCATCGCGGCGGTGCTGCGCGAGGTGGACGCCGATGTCGTCGCTTTGCAGGAGGTCGTGAGCGTCGATTCCGACTCGTCGCGCGAGGCGCACCAGGCGCGCTTCATCGCTGAGGAGCTGGGCTGCCAGTACCACCTCGGCGAGAACCGCAAGCACCGGGGCGGCGCCTACGGCAACGTCGTGCTGACGCGGCTCCCCGTCGTCCACTGTCACAACTACGACATCACCTGGCGCTGGCAGGAGCCGCGCGGCGCGCTGCGCGTTGACCTGGGCGTAGACCAGCCCGGCGCGCCCGTCATACACCTCTTCAACGTCCACCTCGGCACGGCCTTCGTCGAGCGCCGGCACCAGGGGCGCAAGCTGTGCAGCGACTCCGTCCTGCGCGACCCGAAGCTCGGGGGGCCGCGCGTCGTCCTCGGCGACTTCAACGAGTGGACGCACGGGCTGGCCTCGCGCCTGCTCTCGCAGGAGCTGCGCAGCGCCGACCTGCGCCAGCACCTGCGCACGCGCCGCACGTACCCCGGCGCGCTCCCCTTCCTGCACCTCGACCACGTCTACTACGAACAGACGCTCCGGCTCGAACGGCTCACGCTCCACCGCAGCCGCCTCTCGCTCGTCGCCTCCGACCACCTCCCGCTCGTCGCGGACTTTACACTCGAAGTAGACGGCACTCAGTAGCCGGCAGAAAAACTAAAGGCGGCGGGTGCGCCCGGCGATATCGCCGATTTTTATCTCGCGGCCGCCGACCTCCGGGGCGAGGATGTCTACTTCGCCCTGCGACTCGCGCCCGCGCTCGTTGAAGATTTTGCGGCCGGCCGCAAGCGATTTCCGTCAGCTTTGTGACGCCCGCGCGCCGGTTCGTTTGCGTCGGGGCGTCCCCGGCTGGTAATTTTTCCGCCGCGATGAGTTTCAAGACAATCACGCCGAAGGAGTACGGGGAGCGCGTGCGCGGGGGCGACGACCTGCTGCTCGTGGACGTGCGCGAGCCGGAGGAGTACGAGCTGGCGCGCGTCGAGGGCGCGCGGCTCCTCCCCTTAAGCCTCTTCAACGAGTGGGCGCCCTCGCTCGACCCCGAGCGCGAGACCGTTTTCATCTGCCACCACGGCGTCCGCAGCGCGCAGGTCTGCGCCTTCCTCGCGCGCCAGGGCTTCCAGAAACTTTACAACCTCTCCGGCGGCATCGACCGCTGGTCGGCGGAAGTCGACCCGTCGGTGCCTCGCTACTGAAGGGAAAGGGTAAAGGGTAACGGAAGGGGCTGACGTTCGTCGTTTTTCCCTTTACCCTTCCCCCCCTTCCCCTTTACCCTTACGTCTGTGGACGCCTACACGGAGGAGCACGCGCGCGCGTACCCGGAGGAGTATCTGGCCGGGATAGACCTCTACAACGCGGGCGAGTTCCACGCGGCGCACGACGCGTGGGAGGAGCGCTGGCGCGACGACTGCGGGCCGCGCGAGAAGCTGTTCCTACAGGCGCTCATCCAGTCTGCGGTCGTCTTCCACCACATCGAGATCGGGCGGCGCGGCGCGGCGCGCAGGATGTACGGGATGGCATTGGAGAAGTTCGAGCGCCTCGGCGCGGGGCGCTTCATGTCGCTCGACGTCGGCGACTACCTCGCGCGGCTCGCGCGCTCGCTCTCCTGGCTCGCCGCGGCCGAAGACCCGCGCGACGCCGTCCAGCCCGCCGAACTCGACCCGCCGCTCATGCGCCTCCTGCCCGGCGCGGACGACTACGACTGAACGGGTCGGCGCGCCCGCCCTTTCGCACGCGCGCTTTGTGATTTAGAATCGGCGCAAGCATCGACAAGCAAAAAGGCCGGGAGGACCGAGGATGTCTCAAGTGGAGATACTTGAAGGCGCGGAGGAGTGGCGCGACCGCTACGCGCGCTGGAAGCAGATCAACGAGCTGCGCGGCGACGAAGTGGGCGGGCACTACCCCTGGGTCGAGAACCGGCGCGCGCCCTTCCGCCCGGCGCGGCGCGCGCTCCCGATGCTCAACCTCGCGCTCGTCAGCTCGGCCGGCGCCTACATCGACGGCACCGAGCCGTTCGACACCAAGACCTTCGGCGGCGACACGTCCTTCCGCGAAATCCCCATCGAGGTCGGCCCCGACGATTTGAAGTGGACGGCGCGCGGCTACGACCCGGCGCACGTCCACGCCGACATGAACTCGCAGGTGCCCATCGACCGGCTCAAAGAGTTCGAGGGCAACGGCATCATCGGCCAGCTCAACCCGGTCTTCTGGAGCCTCTCGGGCTTCATCCCCAACGCCGCGCGCTTCGCGGCGACGGGGCTGCCCGAGCTGGTCGAGCGCGTCCGCCGCTACGAGGTGCAGGCCGTCCTGCTCGTCCCGGCCTCGCGCCTCTGCCACCAGACGCTCTCGCTCGCCGCGCGCGGCATCGAGTCCGCCGGCATCCCGACGATGATGCTCGCCGTCGACCGCGCTACGGTCGAGCGTGCGCGCGCGCCGCGCGCCGCCTACTACGCGGGCGAGTTCGGCTGCGTCGTCGGGAAGCCGGACTGGCCCGAGCACCAGCGCCGCGTCCTCGACGAAGCCCTCCGCCTTGTCGAACCCATGGACCAGCCCAGCGTCCGTAACCTCGTCGTCACCCTCGAAACCGAAGTCGAGATGGCTCGCGGCGAGAGGTGAGAACGGCTAAAGGGAAAAGGGGAAGGGGTAAGGGATGACAGTAGTCTTTCCCTTACCCCTTCCCCTTTTCCCTCTACCCTGATCGCTCAGCCGCCGAACTGCGCCAACACCTGTTCCACCTGCGCGAAGTCGAAGGGCTTGCCGATGACTGTGTCGGCGGGGGCGTCGCCCTGCGTGCGCGCTGCGTCCTTGCCGTAGCCGGTGACGACGGCGATGCGCGTGCGGGGCGAGCGGCGGTGCACCTCGCGCGCCACCTCCCAGCCGTCCATCCCGGGCATCGAGAGGTCTGTGAAGACGAGGTCGAACTCCTCCTCGGCGAGCGCGGCGAGCGCGGCGCGTCCGCCGTCGGCGCGGCGCACGCGGTGGCCGAGCACCTCGACCATCTCGGCCAGAGTCTCGCGGACGTGCTCCTCGTCGTCCACGACGAGGACGGAGAGCGTGCGCGCCGGCCCGCGCGATTCGCTCGGCGCGGGCGCGGCCTCGGGCTGGCGCGGCGCGGGCTCGGCGTGGGGCAGGTCGATGGTAAAGGTCGTGCCGATTCCGGGCCCGGAGGCGGCAGAGATGTTGCCGCCGTGGCGCTCGACGATGCCGTACGAGACGAAGAGCCCGAGCCCCGTCCCGTGCACGCCCTTCGTCGTGAAGAAGGGCTCGAAGATGCGCGCGCGCACCTCCTCGGCCATCCCCGCCCCCGTGTCGGCGAAGAGCAGGCGGAGGCGCTCGCCCAGCCGCCGGCAGCTTATGTCGAGGCGGCCGCCCGCCGGCATCGCGTCGATGGCGTTGACGACGAGGTTGACGAAGACCTCGCGAAGCTCCGACGCGTTGCCGCGCGTGTGGAGCGAGGCGTCGCCCTCGACGGCCACCTCGTAGCTGAGGCCGCGCGCGCGCGCGTCGTTCTCCCAGCGCGTGCGCGTGATCTCGACGGCGTCGCGCAGGAGTTCGACGACGCAGACCTCCGAGTGCCCCTCGCCGGGGAGCTGTCGCGCGAACGAGCGGATGCGGCGGACGGTGGCGGCGGCGTCCTCGGCCGCCGTCAGGATGATGTCGAGCCCGCGCCCGAGCCTCTCGTCGGCGGCCGAGCGTCGCAGCAGCGCCGCGCGCCCGAGGATGGCGGCGAGCGCGTTGTTGAAGTCGTGCGCGACGCCCGAGGCGAGCTGCCCCAGCGCGCGCAGCTTGTCGGCCTGCGCGGCGCGCTCGCGCTCGACCCGCTGCTCGGTCACGTCGCGCGTGATGGTCAGCACCCCGGTCGTGCGCCCGTCGATGACGAGCGGCGTCGAGTCGGTGCTCGTGTAGCGCAGCTCGCCGTCGCTGCGCAGCAGGCGCAGCTCGATCGTCTGCGGCTCGCCCGCCAGCGTGCGGCGGAAGCGCTCCGCGGCCGCGCCGCGCTCCGACTCCTCGATGAGGTCGGTGAAGTGCCGGCCGATCAGGGCGTCCTTCTCGTAGCCGCACATCGTCGCCCCCGCGCTGTTGATCCACATCAGCCGCCCGTCGGGGGCCGTGGCGGCGATGTTCTCTCGCGCGCTCTCAAGGACGTGTTCGAGCAGCAACTGGCGCTCGCGCGCGACGGCCTCAATCTCGCGCAGCTCCGAGAGGTCGCGCACGGTGCAGACCGTGCCGACCTGCCCGGAGTCTTCGACGACCGGCTCGGCCGTCACCAGCAGCGTGCGGCCCAGCCGCTCGGGCGTGTACTCGATGGTGATGGGGCGGCGCTCGGCCGACGCGCGCTCGACGATGCAGCCCTCGCCGCGCCCCGAGCGCAGCACGTCGCAGCAGAGGCGACCCAGAAGCTCCTGCGGCGTGGCCGATTCGAGCCCCGCGCCCGCGCGGTTGACCCGCATCAGGCGCCGGTCGTTCGAGAAGATGAAGATGCCGTCCGACATCGCGTCGAAGGTCGTCTCCCACGTGCGCTTGGCGCGCTCGACCATCTCGAACAGCTCGGCCTGCGCGATGCCCGTGGCGAGCTGCGCGGCGACCGACTCGACGAGCGCGACCTCGTCGCGCGTCCAGCGGCGCAGGCGGTCGGTCTGGTGGATGCAGAGCGCGCCGCGGAACTGCCCCTGCACGGCGAGCGGGCAGACGATCTTCGAGAGCCCACCGTTCTGCCGCGCCAGCTCCCTCACCTGCGCGTTCATCTCGGGCGTGCCGGCCTCGTAGTTGAAGGCGTCGTCGATGACGAGCGTGCGGTGCGTCTCGATGAGGTGGCGGCCGACGGGGAGGTGGAAGCTGATGCCGGCGGCGGGCGCCGTGCCGCTGACGGGGCCGGGGGCGCGGTACTCGTACATGACGGGCGAGTCGGCCGGCCGCGCAGGGTCGTAGGGGCGCAGGTAGACGCGCGAGGCGCGAAGCGCCTGCCCCAGCTCGTGCGTCGCGGCGCGCAGCACCTCGGGCAGGTTGAGCGAGGCGCGGATGGCGTGGCCGAGGCGGTTGACGAGCGCCTCGCGCGCAGAGGTCGCCTCGGCCCTCTGGTAGAGTTCGGCCTGCCGGACGGCGATTCCGGTCTGGTCGGCGACGGCGCGGGCGAGCGCCACTTCCTCGGAGCGCCAGCGCCGCGTCGCGCCGACCGTCGAGATGGCGAAGCAGCCCGGGAGGTCTTCGCCGACGCGTATGGCGACGTACATGACCGAGCGCGTGCCGAGCTTCTTGAGGATGTTCTCGTAGACGTGCCGGATGGCCGGGTCGCGCTCCACGTCCTCGAAGGCGAGGACGCCGGTGCCGCGAATCGCCGTGACCAGCCCCTCGACGAGCGGGATGGGGTACCCGCCGGCGGCCGCGCCGACGCCGGGCGCGGTGTACTCCGCGACGTTGCGCGCGACGCCGGCCTCGTGGTCGAGCATGAAGAGCGCGCAGCGGTCGGCGCCGAGCTGGATGCCCAGCTCGCGCGTGGCGGCGCGGAAGACCTCGTCGGCGTCGAGCGACTGGCGGACGGCGCGCGAGATGCGGTTGATGAGCGCCTCCCGCTCGGCCTGCGCGGCGAGCTTGGCGGCGTCGCGCTGGCGCGCGATGAGCTGCGCGGTCTGCCGCGCGAAGGCGACGGCCGGCAGGACGCTGCGGCGGTCGGGCGCGCGCCCCGAGCGCGGGTCGTCGAGCGCGATGACGCCGACGAAGTCGCCGTCCTGCGCGATGAGCGGGACGAAAAGCTCGTCGCCGTCGTACCAGGGCTCCGAGCCGTAGACGTCGGCGGGGCGCGCGAGCCCCGTCTTGAATCGCCGCGGGGAGAACTCTTCGAGCAGGTGGTAGTGGCTCGGCGGGTAGTACGCGGCGAAACCCAGCTCGCCGACCTTGATGCGGACGCCCCCCGAGAGCAGGCGCACGACGTCTTCGCGCGGGTAGGGGCGCGCGCCGGCCTCCTCGATGAACTCGGGGGGCAGGTTCGAGGAGTGCGAGAGTATGCGACGGCCGCGCCCGTCCTCGGTGAAGAGGAGGACGAGGCAGGTGCGGTAGTCGGTCAGCCCCGTGATGGTGTCGGCGAGCCCCGCCAGCAGCTCTTCGAGCGAGCGCCCTTCGAGCGGCGCGGCCGCCAGCGCGGTCAGGGCTTCGAGCTGGCGCACGGACGCGCTCAAATGCTCTTCCGTCGCGGCGCGCTCGGCGGGGTGGATTTCTGACACGGGCATGGCTTTCTCTCTTCGGAAGGAGATGAGAAGACCTGACAGGGTCTCGCGGCTCCGGACGCTATCCGTCTCCCCCGAGGGGGCGTCTGCTGCTGAAAGATTATCGAGAGGGGGGGCTTTCCGAACCTTCCTGCCGGCGTGAGGGCCGGTGCCTCTGCCTCCCGAACGCCGGCCCACACGGGACG
>DASWNR010000489.1:0-33758 GCA_036399155.1 Pyrinomonadaceae bacterium | reverse complement strand
AGCGCTGAGCAGGAATTCGGTGGTGTCCCCCGCGGAGTCGACTGCCCTATACAAGTATTTCCACCCCGTACCAGCCTTCACGTAGGTCTCATCGATCCTGTAGGAGGTGCCGCTCATCTTCAGGTGCGGCCGCATCCGCCTGTTAATCTCAGGGGCGTAGCGCTGTACCCACCTGAACAAAGTCGTATGATCGACGGCAACGCCGCGCTCTCGCATCATCTCTTCCAAGTCACGATAAGATAGTTGATGTTTGCAATACCATCTGACGCACAAAAGTATTACGGTCGGCTCGAAGTGGCGCCATTTGAACGAGGACTTATTTTGCTTCAAGGGTATGATTCCGAGAGAATGTCGGACGAGCTGGCGGGCGGATTATAGACGGAGAAGCAATTCCTGCAACACTGCCCATTACAGAGGGTTCGCCACGATATAGGTGTGCCGCAGGGCGAAGGCTAACGTGAAATGTGAGCAAAAGCATTGCCAGCACGCCATGCACTTTGGTATCGTTCACGCCTCGAAAGGAACCCCGGTTGTCCCTGCTAGACGGCTGGGGGCAGCTAACCTCCAAGCACTGTGTTCTCACAATCGCTTTTCGGCCGGACGGTTCCTCAACATAAGAAGCATTCACTCTAACGTTTCAGCTCCGTCTGCAAGGTCTCGCACTCGCGACTGGGCGGCCACAGAAATTCACCGATTCCGACGCGAGAAATATGGTGCGCACGTGCCTGGCCGCTCGTCCTGACGCTGAGTCGGCCGCCCTCTGAACTCAGACCTGCTGTGTCTGCGCCTTGAATCCGACGAATCTCACTAACAACGGCTTCCAACTACTCCTGGCGAGGCTGGACCCTGCCGCGGACAGGGCCGCCGAAAAGTACGAAGACCTGCGCCTGCGACTCGTCAAATACTTCGTCTGGTCCTGCGGCTGCCCCGAATCGAGGGCGGACGACTTAGCCGACGCCACGCTCGACCGGGTGGCCTCAAAGCTCGAACAGGACACCGCCGTCGATAATGTGAGGGCTTACTCGCTGGCGACCGCGCGGTTCATCTGGCTCGAACACGGACGCGAGGTGCGCGAGGACGGCTGGGGCGATGATCTACCCGATGTGCCGGCTGAGACGCTGCCCGATGACGAACCGGACGAGCGATACAAGTGCCTTGAAGCCTGCATGGACGGCGCGATCAGGCACCCATCCGACCGGGAGCTGATACTCGCCTATTATGACGCTGAGGCGGGGGAGAAGAATAAGGATCACCGGAAGGAACTCGCGCGTCGCCTGGGCATGGAGGTAGGTGCGCTGAAGGTTCGCGCCTGCCGCCTGCGCAAAACCCTTGAAAAGTGCGTCAGGGAGTGCGCGGAAAAAAAGGCGCAAGGGCTGTAACCAAACGGCGGTTTACGACACACAGGTGGAGAAGGTTGGGGTGTGTATGATGGCCGGTAATTCATCACAGGAAGAAGAGATAAAAAGATACCTCTTTCGTGAACTGACGCCGGCCGAGGCCGAGAGGTTCGAGGAAAAGCTGTTCGAGGACAGCGAATACTTCTATGACGTGTTGGGTCTCGAAGATGATCTCGTCGACCGGTACGCCCTCGGGAAACTGGCGGGCTCCGACTTAGAGAGGTTCGAGAGGAGTCTCCGCGACTCGCCAGGGAGGCGGGAGAAGGTGGCCGGCGCGGTGACCCTCCAGCGGCGCATCTCGGAGGAGAGGCGCGCTGCCGCGCCTACACGGCGGGTGGCCGCCGGGATCGCAGGCGCTTCGTTCCGGGAGCGGCTTTCTACCCTCTTCTCTTTCCAAGCGCCCGCGTTCAGGTTCGCAGCGGGCGGCCTGGTGATCGCGCTGACTTTCGGGCTCGTCTTCCTTGGGGTTGAGCGTTCCAGGCTCGGGCGCGAGGTGGCGCTTCTGCGGGAAGGCAACAGTCCCGAGGCGCGGCGGCGTGAGAAGGAGTTGGAGGAGCGGATCACGGCCGCTCAGGCACGCGAGGCGGAGTTGAAGCGCCAGATCGAGAGCGAGCGCGGTAAGGCACTGGACTTGAGCGAGCAACTGGAGGGCGAGGGCGCAGAGCGCGAGAGGCTGCAAAGGGAGTTGGAGAGGCTGAGACGCGAGCGGGGCGGAGGAGCGGGCCCGCCATCACCCGCCGTCGCCACAGTGCTCCTGTTGCCGACCGGGCGTGGAGCGGGGGGCGCGGCCAAAGTAGCCGTGGGGGCGAATACCGCGCGCGTCGTCCTCAATTTGGAACTGGATGAGGCGGTCAGGCCCGAGGGGCTCTTCTCAGTCGAGATTAACGGCCGGACGGTGGCCACAGGACTCCGTCCTCAACAGAGAGCTTCGGGAAAGCAGCTCGTGATGGTCAGGGTCTCGCCGCGGAACGTCAGGGACGGAGTCAACGAGGTAGTCCTGAAGAACGAGGGCAACCTGCCCGTAGGGGATTACGAGCTGCGGGTAAGCAAGCGTTGAGCGTCCCCCTTGCGGTTTACAGGAGGTCGTGATGAAGAAGTTTTCAGCCGGAAAGATTATCCTCAGTCTCCTCCTCTGCGCCCTGCTGGACGCGACCGCGGCCCTCGCGCAGGAGACAGCCCCGCAGAACGTCAAAGCGACGGCGCTCCAAACGGGCCGCGCGGTCGAACGCAGCATCGTCGGTGGCGAAACTCACGTCTTCCAGTTCGAACTTAAGAAGGACGAGTACGCCCGCGCAGAGGTCAGGCAGAAGGACGTTGACCTCCTCGTCTCGGTAGTTGACCCCGACGGAAAAACGGTCGGCGAGATGTACGGGAGTACCAACCACCTGTGGCGCGTACCGGTCTCCGTCGTCGCCGCGAAAGGCGGAACATACCGGCTGCAAATCAAAGCCGAGGGGACGGCGGCCCCGGGAGGTTACGAGGTAGAGGTCGCGGAGGTGCGCGCCGCAGCGCCCGACGACGGCAGGAGGGTCGAGGCGGAACGCGCCCTGCTCGAAGCGATAAGGCTGGACAGGCGGAACAAGCCGAAAGAGGCGGCGGTCTTCTTCGAGAGGACGCGCGGCCTGTGGCGGGCGGGCGGCGAGAAGTACTGGGAGGCCGTGGCGGTGGTGAATCTCGGCTGGACTTACTTCGCTTCGGACGAGACTGACAAGGCGCTCGAAGCGCACGGCGAAGCCTTGCGGCTGTTCCAAGAGCTGAAGGAGCGCAGGGGCGTGGGCAACGCGGCCAACGCGCTGGGGTACGCCTACATGATACGCGGGGATAACGCGAAGGCGCGCGACCACTTTGAGCAGGCGCTGGCGATACGGAGGGAGCTCCGACTGGTGCCCGGCGAAGCCGCCACGCTCAGGGGATTGCGCCTCGTCTATAACAAATTAAATCAGCCGGAACGGTTCCTGGGCGACCTTGAAAAAATGCTCGCCGCGAGCAGGGACGCGCGCGACCGGCGGCGCGAGGCTCTCGCGCTCAAGACCATCGGGGATGTCTATTTTCAACTGAACAGGTACGTGGAGGTCGTCAGATGTTACGAGCAGGCTTTGCCCATCGCGCGCGAGTTGAAGGAGCGGGACAACGAAGTCTACCTGCTCAGGATTCTGGGGCTCATCTACGGCCAGGCGGGGCGCTACGAGAAGGCGAGGGACTATCTGGAGCAGTCCATCGCCCTCAAGGAGGCACTGAACGACAAGAGCGGCACGGGGCAGTTGTACGGCGAGCTGGGGGTGGCCTACACAGCGCTGGACGAAGATGAGAAGGCGTTGGTCTACTACGGGCGGGCGCTGGCGGACGCGCGAGCGTCACAGAATAGGGAGGCCGAAAGTCTCGTCCTGAGTCACATGGGCTCGCATTACCGCAAAGTGGAGGAGTACGAGAAGGCGATCCAACATTACGAACAGGGGCTGCTGATAGCCAGAGAGTTAAAGAATCAGAGTATGGAGGCCAACCTGCTCGGCGGCCTCGGGGTGCTCTACTCCGCCATGGGTCAGCAGGAGAAGGCGCTGTCGTACGGCGAACAGGCGCTCGCGCTGAAGCGGCAGGTGAAGGAGAAGTATTCGGAGGCAATGGCTCTCGCCACCGTCGGCCTGATTCTGAACA
The DNA here is from genome assembly GCA_036399155.1 of Pyrinomonadaceae bacterium. Taxonomy (GTDB): domain Bacteria; phylum Acidobacteriota; class Blastocatellia; order Pyrinomonadales; family Pyrinomonadaceae; genus QHXN01. The sequence continues at coordinate 29,709 of DASWNR010000489.1, read as the reverse complement.
ACTTGGGCCGCTACGAGAAGGCGAAGGAGAAGTTCGAGCAGTCCCTCGGTATCTACAGGGAGTTCAAAGACCGCGACGGCGAGAGCGGGGCGCTCGGCCACCTCGCGATGGCGAGCAGCTTCCTGAACCAGCACGAGCGGGCGCGCGATTACTATGAGCAGGCGCTGAAGGTCGCCCGCGAGGTGAAGAACCGGCGTATGGAGTACTCCGCGCTCAACGGCCTGGCGTCGGCGCACTCGGCGCTCAGCCAGTTCGAGCGCGCCGCCGGTCTCTACGAAGAGTCGCTCAAGATTGCGAAGGAGTTGAAAGGCCGCCGCAAGGAAGTCTACGCCCTCATAAGTATGGGCTCCGCCTACAGCCGGCTCGGCCTTAATGACAGGGCGCGGGAGCATCAGGAGCGGGCGCTGGTCATTGCCCGCGAGGTTAAAGACCGCTACGCAGAGGGAGTGGCGCTCAGCGAGCTGGGGGGGGTTCACTTCCAAGTGAGCCAGTACGCGAAGGCACAGGACTACTACCAGCAGTCGCTCGCGATTGCGCGCGAGAAGAAGAACAAGCTCGGTGAATACAACGCCGTCCTCAACCTCGGGTTCATCCACGTGCACTTGAGCCAGTACGACAAAGCGCGGGATCACCTTGAGCAGGCGAAGGCGTTGAACGAGACGATCAAGTTGCGGTCGAATGAGATCAACCTGCTCCTCGGTTTCGGGGCCATCTCTGCCGACCTGAACGACTACGGCAAGGCGGCGAACTACTACCAGCAGTCGCTCGGGATACTCAAGGAGGTGAAGAACCGTTACGGCGAGGGCATCCTGCTCAACTCCCTCGGCACGAACGCCTTGAATCGCAAGCAGTACAAGACCGCGCGGAAGTACTTCGAGCAGGCGCTCGCCATCGCCCGGGAGGTGAGGAGCAGGCCGAGCGAGGCCAACCCGCTCATCAATCTCGGGCAGGTCTACCTGAAGCTGAACCAGCCAGCCAGGGCTCGGGAGTTCTACGAGCAGGGACTGGCGGCGGCGAGGGAGGCGAAGAGGGCGCTGAGCGAAGGCTACGCGCTCAACGGGCTCGGGGAGTTGCACCAGCAGTTGAAGCAGCCTGACGTGGCGCAGGACTACTACAGGCGGGCGCTGGTGATGTCGAAGGAGCTTAAGAGCCGGCAGCTCGAAGCCACCGCCGCGTGGAACCTGATGAAGTCCCTGGACGGGCAGGGCGACGCGCGGCTCTCGACCTTCTACGGCAAGCAGGCCGTCAACGCCTTCCAGTCCATCCGCGGCGGGCTGAAGGGCTTTGACAAGGACTCGCAGCTCAGCTTCGTCAAGGACAAGGAGCAGGCGTACCGCACCCTCGCCGACATCCTCATCTCCGACGGGCGACTCCACGAGGCGCAGGTCGTCCTCAACTTCCTCAAGGAGGAGGAGTATCAGGGCATCGTCCGGTCGGGCGAGACCCCCGACACCGTCCCTTACAGCCGCGCCGAGGCCGAAACGCTCAAACATGTGGACGCCCTCGCCACGATGGCGGTCAGGCGCGACGAGTTGAGGAAGCTCCAAACCGAAAGGGGTAAGCTGTCCGATGATGAGCAGAAGGAGTTGGCGCGCCTCGACATCGAGGAGATCCCGAAGGCTAACGTGGCTTTCCGCACGGCCCTCCGCACGCTCAAGGCTTCGGAGCCGAACGCCGCTCTGAAGATCGCCGAGATCGAAAACCGCGGGGACTTGACCGGCACGCTGGAGAGCCTGAACGCGTCTCCCGACGCGGGCGTGGTCGCGCTCTACACGGTCATCGGCACCGAAGGGGGCGGGGGCGAAGAGGGCGCGGGCAGGCGGGAGAAGTTCGGCTGGGTCGTGCTGGTGACGCCGACGGAGAGCAAGGCTTACCCCATCGACGTGCGCGACCTGGAGCAGACAGTCTTTGCTTACCGTGCCGCGCTGAGCAGCGATAGGTACGACCCGCGCCCGCTGGCCGAGAAGCTGTACCGGAAGCTCTTCCGGCAGACCTCGCCGCGGCAGAAGACGACGCTCGAAGCCGACCTCGAAACGCTCCTCGGCCGCTACCGCGACCGCACGCTGATGTGGTCGCTCGACGGCGTGCTGCTCTACGTCCCGATGGCCGCGCTGTACGACGGCAAGAGCTACCTCGTCGAGAAATACCGCAACGTCGTCTTCACGCAGAAGAGTCTCACCGGGCTGACCAGGCCGGACAGGCGGTGGCGCGTGTTGGGTCTGGGCGTGTCGGAGCAGCGTGAGAATTTCGTCGCGCTGCCGGGCGTGAAGAGGGAGCTTGAGGAGGTCGTACGCCAGCCGAACGAGACCACCGGCATCCTCGAAGGCACGCGGATGCTCGACGGCCAGTTCACGAAGAGCGAGACGCTCCGCCTCTGGAAGGACGGTGCCTACTCGGTCGTACATATCGCCAGTCACTTCAGCTTCAACCCGCTCAACCCGGAGTCCTCCTTCCTGCTCCTCGGCGACGGACGGCTGACCTTCGGCGACATCAACGGCCACCAGGGGCTCTTCAACGCCCTAGACCTGCTGACGCTCTCGGCCTGCGACACGGCGACGAGCAGCAACGGCAAAGAGTTCGAGAGCTTCGCCTACCTCGCGCAAGACCTCGGCGCGCGTACCGTGCTGGCGAGCCTCTGGAAGGTCTCGGACACGGGGACGCCCGAACTGATGACGCGCTTTTACCGGCTGCGCGCGGCCGACCCCGCGCTGCCGAAGGGCGAGGCGTTCCGCCGCGCTCAGCTCTCGCTCCTGCGCGGCGGCGACGAGTCATCCACCACCGGGGCCGCGGCCCGCACACGCGGCTCGGAGTTGGCGGCGCGCTCGAACCTGCGCCCCTTCGACAGGGACGCGCGCAGGCCATTCGCGCACCCGTACTACTGGTCTTCTTTCGTCCTCATCGGCAACTGGAGGTGATTATGTCGGCCTCTTCGCTCAGTTGGAACGCACGCACCTGGCGGCGGGTGGCCGTCCTCCTCATAACCCTTCTGGCGTCGCAGACGGCCGTCGGGCAGTCGGCGCAGGCGGACGTGCGGGAGTTGAGGTTCGGCAAGACATTCGAGCGGAAGATCAGGACGGGCGAACTGCACCAGTATGAGTTCGCGCTGCGGCGCGGACAGGTGCTCTTCGTCGAGCTCGACGAGGGGAGCTTCGACAGCAAGGTCGAACTGTTCGAGGCCGCGGGTCGCAAGTCGGTCGCCGTGATGAACCTCGGCAACGGCTTCGAGCGGGAGACGCTCACCTTCGAGGCCGGCGAGGGCGGCGAATACCTCTTGCAGGTCGGCGACGCCGAGGGGCAATCCGTGAGCGGCGGCTACCGCCTGAAGGCGAAGGTGGCCGACGCGGCGTCCGAGAGGGACAGGGCTCGCGTCGAGGCGGAGAGGCTTTCGTCCGAGGCCGCCGCCTCGCAGAAGGAGAACACGGCCGACAAGATTCGCGAGGCAATCGCCAAACACGGGCGGGCTCTGACGCTCTGGCGCAACGTCGGGGACAGGTATTGGGAGAGCTACGCGCTCAACCGCCTCGGCGGCGCACACAACCTGCTTTCGGAGAACAACCGTGCCATCGAGTACCTCGACCTTTCCATGCGCATCGTCGGGGAACTCGGCGACCGGAAGATCGAGGCGGCCTCGCTCAACTGCTACGGCTCGGTGCTGAACGGCTTTGGCGAGTACGAGCGCGCGGCCGGGTATCACCAGCGGGCGCACAAGCTCTTCCGCGCCGAGAAGATTAACATCGGGGCGGCCAACAGCCTGATGCTTCTCGGGCACACGCGTATGGGGCTCAAAGACTACCCGAAGGCGAACGAATATTATCAGGCGGGGCTCACCATCGCGCGGCAGGAGCAGAACAAGAACTGGGAGGCGTCCTTCGTCTACCTGCTCGGCACCGTCCTCGAAACGCAGCAAGAAAAGGCGAAGGCGCTTGACAGCTACGGCCGCGCGCTGGCGCTCTTGCGCGAGACAAAGCACGACGGCGGCGTCGCGCTCGCCCTCCTCGGCCTCGGCCGGCTCCACACCCCGGAGGGGCGGACGGAGAAGGCCCTCGAATGCCTCGACGAAGCCCTCAGGCTGTTCGAGGCCGAGAAGAACAGGAAGCAGGCCACGGCCGCCCGCAACCTCCTCTTCAGCGTCTACAGCCGAACAGGCAAGAGGAAGGAGGGCGTCGAACTGCTCAAGCAGTCGCTGGCCTTCTACCGGGAGTTCAAAATCAGGGTGCTCGAAATCTCCATGGCGGGCCTCATCGCCTCCGTCCAGAGCAGCATAGGCGAGAACAAGGAAGCGATTGAGTACGCGGAACTGACTCTGGCGACGGAGGAGTCTGTCCCGGAGAGAATCGTCGAGGCGTCGAAGAAAGGGATGGAGGGCGGGATGAAAGAGTCCAAGGCGATGGCGCTGCGGACGCTCGGCTCGATCTACTTCAACATGGGCGATACCGAGAAGGCGCTCGACTATCACTCGCGGTCACTCGCCTTCTTCGAGAAGTACGCGGCGGAGGACACGCAGTTGCAGGTCGTGTTGTCCCTCGAAGCGATAGCGCAGGTCTACCAGTTGCGGTACGACTGGGCTAAAGTCCGCGAGACTTACGACCGCTTGATGCCCATCGCGAAGGGGCTCGAAGACAAGACCTTCCTGGTGATGGCCCTCAACACCGTCGGGATAGTCTACGGTACCACCGGGGAGAGCGGGAAGGCGCTCCGGTACTACGAAGAGGCCCTCACCACGCTGCGCGCGCTCCCCAAGCATGAAGACGTCGAAAAAAGGTTCGAGGCCAACCTGCTCGGCAACATCGGCGGCAGCCATGCGTCCCTGGGCAGGCCGGAGAAGGCGCTCCAGTACTACGAAGAAGCGCTCGCGGTCGCGCAGTCCATCTCCGACCCCAGGTTCGTCGACCTGCAGGCCATCGCCTACCAGCGTATCGCCGACCACCTCGCTACCCGCGGCCAAAACGCCAAGGCGCTGGAGTTGCTCGACAAGGCGCTGAAACTCTTCCGCCAGACCCCCGCGCACGTCAAGGCGCTGGCGCGTAACCGGACGACCGAGGCCCAGATTCTCGGCCGCATCGGCTACGTGCATAAGGAGATGGGCAAGCTTCGCGAGGCGGCCGACATTTACGAGAGCGTGCTGAAGACGGCCGTCGAGATGAAGGACCTGGAGCTTGAGTCGTCGGCCCTCAACAACATCGCCCGGATCGACTTCACCGCAGGCGAGCCGCAGAAGGCGTTCCAGAATTTCACCCGCGCGCTCGAACTGGCGCGCAAGTTGGAGGACAAGTCCAGCGAGGCAATACTGCTCAACAACATCGCTCTCGTCTACTCGCATTGGGGTGACCGGCAGGGGGCACTCGATCACGTGCGCCGCGCGCTAGCCATCACCGAGGAGCTAGGTAACAAGTCGCACGTGGCCACCTTCCTCGGCAACATCGGGATGGCTCACAAGGACTTGAGCGAGAACGAGACGGCGCTCGACTACTTCAACCGCGCGCTGGCGCTCGCGCGCGAGCTTGGGAAGAGAAGCACCGAGGCGACGACGCTCAACAATCTCGCGAGTCTTTCCTCCAACATTGGTGAGAGGGGCCGGGCCATCGGCCTCTACGAGCAGGCACTGGAGATCGCCCGGAGCACCGGCGAGAAGAACCTCGAAGCGACCATCCTCGGCAACATGGCCTTCGAGTATCTGGAGCTGGGGGAGAACCGGAAGGCGCTCGAGCTGCGCCAGGAGGAGCTGAAAATCTCGCGCGAGACCGGCGACCGGATGGGCGAAATCACCGGCCTGCTCGGCGTGGGGAACATCTACCGCAAGATGGGCGAAGCGGAGAAGAGCCCCGAGCGCTTCCGGCAGTCGCTCGCCAGTTACGAGCAGGCCCTCGGCCTGAGCCGGGAGGCCGAGAGCAAGTCGGGCGAGGCCCTCTCGCTCTACGGCATCGGGCAGGTCTACATCGAGACGGGGGAGGCGGCGAAGGCCCTGCCGCCGCTGAACCGCGCGCTCGACTACGCACGCAAGCATCAGGACCGTCTGCTGGAAGACCTCGTGCACGTCGCGCTCGGCAGGCTGCACGAGAAGGCTGGCCGGCCCGACGAGGCCGTCGCGGAGTACCGGCGGGCCCTCACGGTCGCGCGTGCCATCTCCGACAGGGACACCGAGGCCAAGGCGCTCCGCGGGCTGATGTCGTCGTGGAAGAGGCGGGGCGAGGAGCGGTCGGCGATCTTCTACGGGAAGCAGGCGGTCAACGCCTACCAGCAGTTGCGCGGCTCCATCCGCAACCTGCGGCGCGAGACGCAGGACGCCTTCCGCGACAAGGTGACCGATGTTTACCGCGAGCTGTCCGGCCTGCTCATCGAGCACGAGCGCTTCGCCGAGGCCGAGCAGGTGCTCGGGATGCTCAAGGAGGCCGAGTTCAAGCAGTTGCAAGTCAGGCGCGGCCCCGAAGACCTGGACACCATCCCTTACAGCACGACCGAGGACGCGCTGCTCGCCAAGGTCGAGAGTCTCGTCGCGCTTGAGCGCGAGCGCGCCGAACTGCTCCGGCTCCCGGCCGGGAGCCGGAGCGAGGGGCAGGAACGCAGGCTTGATGAGCTTAGGGAGGCCGCGAACGAGACAAACGCCAAGCTCGACGCCGAGCTAAAGAAGCTCGGAGAGGCGGAGCCGTCGGCCGCGAAGCGCGCCGGCGAGATCAATAGCGAGGCGCTGATTCAGCGCGCCCTGACCCAGCTTGAGCAGACGACGAAGTCGCGCGTCGTCGCGCTTTACACCGTCCTCGGGACTGAGAAGGAGCAGGACGGCACCGGCAACCTCAAGACGCGCTTCGGCTGGGTGGTCATGTTCACGGAGAAGGGGAGCAAGGCTTACCCCATCGACGTGACGAACCTCAACCGACTCATCTTCAGTTTCCGCGCCGCGCTCACCTCCGACGCGCGCGACCCGCGCCCGCTGGCGGAACAGATTTACGCTGCCATCTTCCGTCAGACCTCGCCGAAGCAGTCGAGGACGCTCGAAGCCGACCTCCGCGACTACATGGGCGCGGGCGGGGCGAAGACGCTGATGTGGTCGCTCGACGGCGTGCTGCGCTACGTCCCGATGGCGGCGCTGCACGACGGCGAACGCTACCTCGTCGAGCGATATGGCACGGTCGTTCTGTCGCGCCACAGCTCCCGCTCCCTCACGGAGGGGAATAGGCCCGACTGGCAAGTCCTCGGGCTCGGCCTGTCGGAGGCGCGCGAGAACTTCCACGCGCTTCCGGGCGTCAAGACCGAGCTTGAAACCATCGTCCGTCAACCCGACTCGCAGACCGGCATCATCCGCGGCACGATCAAGCTCAACGAGGATTTTAAGAAGCGGCTCTTCCTCAGTGCCGTGGGCGGGGGCACCTTCCCGGTCGTCCATGTCGCCAGCCACTACAGCTTCAACCCGGCGCGGCAGGCCGACTCCTTCCTGCTCATCGGCGATGGCCGCCTGACCTTCAGCGAGATGAAGGAGGACAGGAACCTCTTCGGGGCCGTAGACCTGCTGACCCTCTCGGCCTGCGACACGGCGATGAGCGCCAACGGCGAAGAGTCCGAGGGCTTCGCCTTCCTCGCACAGGAGTTGGGCGCTAAGGCTGTGCTCGCGAGCCTCTGGAAAGTGTCGGACGCGGGGACGCCCGAGCTGATGACGCGCTTCTACCGCCAGCGGGCCGACGACACTTCCCTTCCCAAAGGCGAGGCGTTCCGCCGCGCTCAACTCTCGCTGCTCCACGGTAACGCGGGGCCGGAGCCTCCCCCGTCAGCCGCCAAACGTGGCGTGCGTTTAGTAGCAGGTCACCCTAATGGCGACTCGGGACTTCCGCCCTTCGCCAGAGACCCGAGCCGCCCCTACGCGCACCCGCACTACTGGGCCTCGTTCGTCCTCATCGGCAACTGGAAGTGAGCGATACACGGTTCTGAGGTGATTGACTATGACTAAGCAGCAAAAGCACTCCACATTTCTTGCCGCCTGGCCCGCGCTCGCGGTGCTGATGACCGCCCTCACCGTTGCGGCCCAGACGCCGGGCGGGCCCCAGCCGCTCCCGGCGGCGCAGACGCTTGAGCGCGAGATGACGGGCGCGCAGACGCACAGCTACCGGCTGAGCCTTAAGAAGGGTGAGTTCTTCCAAGTCCGCGCCGAGCAGAAGGGCGTTGACGTGAAGCTGAGGCTGCTCGACGCGGGCGGCTCCGCCGTGGCGACGATGGACAGCCCGAACGGCAAAGGCGGGCCGGAGATGCTTTCGTTCGTCGCGGAGGGTCCGGGGAGCTACGTGCTTGAAGTGAGCGCCCCGGACGCGAAGGCGGAGAAGGGCGCTTACACCATCCGGCGGGAAACACCGCGCGCGGCGACGGTCCGCGACCGGCGGCGCGTCGAAGTGGAGCGCCTGTTCGTCGAAGGCGTGGCGGCGCGAAGTGTTCAGGGGCAGGCAGGGACGGCAGTCACAAAATTTAGGGAGGCGCTAAACGGCTGGCGCGAGTTGGAAGATAGCGAGCTGGCGGCCTTAGCCGGGCGGCAAGTGAGAACGATGGAGCTGATCGTCGAGCTGGGCGCTCCCAACTCCCTCCACACGGAAGGGAACAAACTTATACGTGAGGGAAGACGGGACTCCGTTCTGGCTGCACGGGTCAAGTATGTGGAGGGCCTTGAGGCCGCCCGCAAATTCTTCAAGAGACTCGTCGAAGAAGACCTGAGCGATATTGTGACCAAAGATGTCAGGGCCAACTTGAAAGTGAACGCGAAGATGGATGAAATGAACGCGCTCATGGCCATCGGCAATACACACGATGCCTTGAGTGAGTGGCAGGAGAGCGTGAATTACAACAGTCAGGGCCTCTCGGTAATCCGGGGGATGCGAGAAGACCCGGAGATCGCCGCGAGTAAAGCATTCGCCTCATACCCAATCCCTGTTGCGGCAATTGAAGCAAGCTCGCTCGCCGCGATCAGTTCAACCCTCACCACCGGGCTGAATAAGCCGCACGAGGCCCTCTCGTACGGCGACCAGGCTCTGACACGGTGGCGCGAAGTTCAGCGCGAACACGAGAAATACCGCTCTTACGCCGAGTACCAGGAAGCCATGACCTTGCAGGGAATGGGGCAGAGTCACTTGGCTCTGGATGACCGCAACAAAGCCGTCGGGTGCTTTGAGCAATCGCTGACGATTTTCAGAAGGCTTCCCGGCCAGAAGAGTTCGGCGGCATCAGTACTGTTCCAGATAGGGAATATTTACTCAAGGCTCTTAGATTACGGGAAAGCTCGCGGGGCCTGGGATGAGGCGCTGAAGATTTACGAAGAGCTGGGAGACAGAACACACCAGGTAAGCGTGTTGGGGGCAATCGGGCTCAGCCACTTCGGCGTGAATGACGAACAGAAGGCCCGCGAGTATTTCAACCGCCAACTGGCGATCCTTCTTTCGGACGACTACATGGAGTCCGCCATGAAACAGACGCCGGGGGTGTCCCTGCCGGACCACAAGGGCGAGCCGGCCAACGTAGCTGTGTTCCGCAGGGATCAGTTTGAATGGACCAGGTCAACCAGCATCGGGGGGATTTACACCCTGATGGGCGAGATTGATAAAGGGCGCGAGCATTACGAGAAATCTCTCGTCTCGGCGCGCGCGATGGGAAATCAGAACACGATCCGATTGTCTCTATCTTTCATCGGCAGCACGTATGAACTACAGGAGAAGTGGCCGGAGGCGCTGGATTATTACAAACAGACGCTGGAAGTCGGCCGCCTGCTTCCGGGGAAGAGCGCCCAGGCCAGTGATTTATCCAGTCTCGCCGCCGTCAACATCCAGTTGAAGCAATGGCCGGACGCCTTGCGGAACGCCACGGAAGCCCTGCTGCTCTACCAGTCGCTCGGCGCGGGCGACAACAACCTGTTCGTCGGTTACGCCGGCGCGTTGAACCTGCTGGCGCGCGCGCACCACGGGTTCGGCAACCGGAGGCTGGCAATCTTCTACGAGAAGCAGGCCGTCAACGCCATCCAGCGCGAGCGGCGGCAGTTGCAAAATCTCGACCGGCGGGCTCAAAGCGGTTACCTGGAGAAGAATCAGAAGCCCTACCGGAGGCTGGCCGACTGGCTAATCGAGGAGGGGCGTTTGCCCGAGGCCGAGCAGGTTCTGGAGATGCTCAAGGAAGAGGAGTTTTTCCAGTTCGTCCGCCGCGACGATAAAGTCGCCTCCGCCCTGCTCAGGCGGGTCGAACCTAACAGCGTAGAGGAAGGTTACCTCAAGCGCTACGGCGAGATTGCCGACCAACTGACGCGCCTCGGTACCGAGGCCGACGCGCTCGAAGCTGAGCGCAAGCAGTACCCGCCCGACCAACCCTTCCCCAAACAGGCGCGGCTCCAAGAGGTAGAAGGTCTCTTAAGGGCGGGCAGAGAGACTTTTCGCCTCTTCCTCAAAGAGCTGGAGACCGAGTTCGGCAAAGAGAATGTGCGCGTCCGACAGGTCGAATCCGGTTTGCAGAAAGACCTCAAGCGGTGGAACGCGAAGGGCGTTGTCGTCATCTCGACGATCACCGGCAAAGACCGCCTCAACCTCATCGTTACTTCCGCCGACGCGCAGCGCGCCCACACGATTGACACCCCCGAGGCCAAACTCAACCAGTTGATCGGCGAGTTCCGCCAGGCAGTCAGGAATGAGTGCGCCTGCCTTGATCCGCGACCCAGCGGCCAGCAGCTCTATAACATCCTCGTCAGATCAATCGAAGGCGATCTCAAGGGCGCGGGCGCTACGACGTTGCTCTGGTCTTTGGACGGAGCGCTTCGCTACGTCCCGGTGGCGGCCCTTTATGACCGGGAGAAAGGCTACTTGGTCGAGCGCTTCGCGAACGTCGTCATTACGCTGGCGAACCGCACGTCTCTGGGGCAACAGCCCGCGGCCCGGGCCGGCTGGCAAGCGCTCGGCCTTGGCGTGTCGAAGCCGTATGAAGACTTCCTGGCGTTGGACGCCGTGCCGGAGGAGTTGCGCGGGATCATCCGCGAGCAGCCGACGGAGAGAGGCGTCGTGCCGGGCAAGCGCCTACAGGACGAGCAGTTCAATTACGCGGCATTCAGAGGCTACGTGGGGCGCTACCCGATGGTACATATCGCCAGCCATTTCAGCCTGCGCGGTAAAGATACCGAATCGTTTCTGCTCCTGGGCGGTGGTGAACGGCGAAAGCTGACGGTAGCCGACCTGAGGAGCGAGCACACGATCTTCAACGGCGTGGAACTGCTGACGCTCTCTGCGTGTGATACGGCGACGGGCAACACCGGCTTAAACGGCGAAGAGATCGAGAGCTTCAGCATGATCGCGCAAGAGCAAGGGGCGGTGACTGTGATGGCGTCCCTGTGGCCGGTGGCCGACCCCAGCACGCGCGACCTGATGGTGGAGTTTTACCGTCAGCTCAAAACCGACCCGAGACTGACGAAGGCCGACGCCCTGCGACTCACGCAGCGGGCGATGATTGAAGGGAAGCTCTCGCCGCCGACCGTAAAAGCCGACGCCAATGCCAGCCGGGCGAAGCTGGCGGGGCAGCCGGGACAGGATGACGACCGGCCGAAATTTCCGTTCGACAAGTCCCGCCCCTACGCGCACCCATACTTCTGGTCGCCCTTCGTGCTCAGCGGCAACTGGAGGTAGGGCGCCGGCCGCCCGGCTGTAACCTTTATCCGAATCGCCTCACTCATCAAGGGGGAAAGAAATGCGGCCGGCGCCGTCGTGACGGACGGTTCGGGCCGCGCGGGGGCACGGGTGCCTCCCCGCGCGGCCCGGCGGAGGCAGGACATCTATGCGGCCGTCACGCCGGGCGTGCGGAAGCAAACGGAGGGCAAGTCAGTGAAGGTACGTCGTAAATCTTGCGCAGGCTTCGTGGCGAGCCTGCTCGCGGCCCTCGCCGTCGCGGTCTCGCTGACCGGGTCTGGCGCGCCTCATCCGGCGCAGGCGGCCTCCTTCGTGGCGGTCGCGGAGCCGCGCAGGCTCGCGCTGCTCGTCGGCATATCCAACTACCAGAGGCGTGGCGCGCCTGACGAGTGGGGACACTTGAACACCGAGCTTGACCTCGAACTGTTGCAGCAGGTTCTCGTGGACAAGTTCAAGTTCGCCGCCGCGGACATAACGGTGCTGCGTGATAAGAAGGCGACTCGCGACGCCATCCTCTCGGAGATGAGAAATCTGGTCGCACGGGCGGGGAGAGGGGACGTGGTCTTCCTCCACTACTCCGGCCACGGCGACACCATCCCTGACGACAACGGCGACGAGGTGGACGGCAGGGACGAGTCGCTCGTCCCCTTCGACTACGTGTCGAAGAAGGATCACTCTAAGAACATCCGGGATGACGAGGTCGGGAAAATCCTGGACGAACTGAAGAAGAAGGGGCCGGCCAGCGTCACTGTCTCGCTCGATAGCTGCTACTCGGGGACCGCCACGCGCGGCGACTACGCGGGGCGGGGGGGCAGCGGCGACTTCGCCAAGCCCGACGACGAAAGCCCCAGCGGGCTGATGGACAAGAACGCCTCGTTCCCAAGCAGCTACGTCTTCCTCGCCGCGTCGAGCCCGCGCCAGACCGCCAAGGAGACCGACTACGACGGCAAGCAGCGGATCGGCGTCTACACGCTGGCGCTCGTTAAGGCGCTGAACGAGGCGACGCCGCGGACAACCTACAGAGACCTCTTTGAGCGCATCAACGACATCGTCACGTCGAAGCGTGGCGACCAGAACCCGCAGCTCGAAGGCCAGCCCGACGGTCTCGTCTTCGACGGCACGGCCGTCCGCCAGGAGAGATACGCCCAGGTGAAACCCGCCGCCGCGGGGAAGAAGAACGACAAGGCTATCCTGCGGACCGGCAGACTCCTCGGCGCGACGGCGAAGTCCCGCTACGCGCTCTACGGTCCGGGGACGAAATCCCCCGACGACAAGGAGGCGGTGAAGCTGACCGAGGGAGAGATTGTCGAGGTTGGCGCGACCAGTTCCGTTATCCGGCTCGACCGACCGATAGAAGCTGAGACGTTGAAGACGGCGCGCGCGTTCGAGACGCAGCACTACTATGAAGAGACCGCCTTGAAGGTCTACCTGCAAGACCTCCGGCGCGTCAAAGGCGGAGAGGCCGCCCTGACAGAGTTCGTCGGCGACGGCGCGCGCGGCGGCCCCTCGTCAGGCGGCCAGAGCTTCAACCTGGCCGTCTTCAAGGAGTCGAAGGCCGACGAGAGCCTGCGCGGAGAGCCGTATGACGTGAGGGTCTACCCGGCGGGCGAAAGAGAAGTAAAAGACGGGATCGTGCCCGCCGGTTTCGCCGGAGTCGTGTTGGAGCGCAAGGACGGCTCGACCCTCGCGGCCGTCGCCGAGGGCGAGAACCTGTCGCGGCAGGTCAAGGAGGCGCTGGAGCGCGAGAACCGCTTCCGCGTCATCAAGGGGCTCGGGGAGAGCGAAGACCCGCGCCTTAAAGTCGGGCTGCGGCTCGTCCCCGCCGACGTAGAGTTCAACGCGGCGCGCCAGGTAGTGAAGGTGACGTCGCGGGGCGAGGCGGCACGCGAGGCGGGCGGGCGTCCCGAGTTCAAAGTCGGCGACTACTTCATGCTGGAGGTCGAGAACCGCGGCGACCTCGACGTGTACGTGACCATCCTCGACCTGCGGCCGGACGGGAAGATTGGCCCCGGATTCCCGCAGGATGTTTCGGGGACGCCGGACAACCTCATCAGGCGCGGAAGCAAGGTACTAATCCCCCTCCCCTACGTCTTCAGGGTCACAGAGCCGCTCGGCGAAGAGAGTTTCCGCCTGATCGCGACGCTTGAGCCGACGGACTTTACGCCGCTCATCGACGAGGAGTTGATAAGTCGCGCGCGGGCCGGCTCCAGGGGCGACGGCGTCGTCGCCCGCCTGCTGGACGAGTTGGGTCGGGGGAGAACCGCGCGGGGAGGGCCGGTGAACAACGCCGCGCAATCGCCGCTCGGGAGGATTCTGCTGGCCTCGGCAGTCGGCACGCGCTCGAACCTTGCCGCCTCGGCACCGCCTTCGTGGGCCACGAGTTCGTTCACGTTCGTAGTCAAGGAAAAATAGTTACGCTTTCTTCAACCGACGTGCGCGGCCGAAGAATCGCCGCCTGCCGGAACGATGAAGGGGAAGTTGGGCGCGTGCCTCGCCGTCGCATTGAAGCCGAACAAGACGACGGGGCTCGGCTCGGACCATAACGTTGAGGACGAGGGCATGGTTAACAGCCAGAACCAAGAGGCCCCCGGACCCGCGAACAAGAATGCCGTCGGGGCCACGCGGGGCCGCGGGAGTATGCCGCGTGAGGGTCGACAACTGGACTCCCCGGAAGGTTCAGATATACGTGGACGGAACATTTCGTGGGATGGTCTCCCCGCGGGGTGACGGCGTCAGCTATACAGGAGCCGGGCCGACGAGGGTTTACGCGCGCGCTGTATTTGATGACGGGAGCGCCCTTAACCAAGGGCCGAAAGACTACGATTGCTACAGCAGTCATATACACCTGCTTCGGGTTGGACAAGTGACGGCAAGTCCCGGAGTCGTGCAGGGTGAGGGCGCTGCGATAGCGGCTTCGCCCCCTGCACGACTTTCACCTAGCCTGACCGATCCGACGTTGCCGCAAGGATCCGTCGCTCTCATACCCCGCCGCCTTTGAAAATCCGACCTGTAACCAATCTCGACTTTTCTGCACGCAAGTGTGAATCCACTGCGGGAGGGCACGAAAGATGTCGAGATGGGAGACAGCAAACTATTTCCGCCTATTGTGGGCGCTGTTCGTTCTAATCATGGGGGCTTATGCGCTTAACGGTGTCCACGGCGTATCGAGGCAGATCGAGGCGACGCGTCTCGCGGTTCCCGGGACCGACCTTTTCCGAGCTGAAAGCGGAGCCTGCGTAAACTCGCGCGCCCCTGCGTCCTCGTGCCTGCGCGCCAGTGCCCTGACTTCGCGTTGAGTGCGTCGAACCCTCTCGCACCTCGCCCCTTGCATGGTCCTCGCGTCGTCCTTTACCGCAACGAAGCACAGGCGGGTAAAGAGATCAGCGTCTCCGGGCCGGGTGCCGCAAAAAGGTTGACATACGCCGGGGGAAGAAGATAATTGGCGGCTTCTCCAGTTGGTTGCGCTCGCGTCTTCAAACTCAGTCACCGCGGCGCCGCCATTTCGACCTCAATTCAACGCCGACAGCCTTACGCTTCACCGGTCGAGGTGTACAAATGTCCGAGCCGAAGCAGCCCAATGCTCCCGCCATCAATGTGCGCCTCGCCGTCCTGGCCGCCACCCTTTTACTCGTGGCCGCCGGCACGCCCGCGCGCGCCACTTCCATGCCCCTTCAGGACGTAACCCGCCCGGCTCATCAGGACGCGAAGGCTGACGCGCCGCACGAGTTGAAGCCTGGTCAGACTCTCGAACGCGAGATGGCCGGCGCCGAGGCGCACCGCTACGGTTTCAGCCTGCAGAAGGACGAATGCTTCGAAGTCCGCGTCGAGCAGAGGGGCGTGGACGTGACGCTCAAGCTGCTGGACTCGGGCGGCAACGTACTCGCGACGATGGACAGCCCCAACGGCAAGCAGGGGCGGGAGACGCTCTCATTCGTCGCAGCGCGGGCGGGCAGCTTCGTGCTCGAAGTCAGCGCGCCGGCCGCGAGAGCGGAGAAGGGCGCTTACTCCCTCAGGCGTGAGGAGTCCCGCCCGGCGACCTCGAAGGACAGGCGGCGAGTCGAGGTCGAGCGCCTGTTCGCGGAGGGGGTGGCGGCGCTCGGCGTCAAGGGGCGTGAGCGCGAAGGCTTCCGCATGTTGGCGGAGGCCGAGGCGGGCTGGGGCGAACTGGCCGACGAGGACTTGCGGAAGCTGACGATACAGTTGGTCGTCATCAGCGAGCTGAGGGAGGCGCAGGGCACACTGAGCGAAGGGCAGCAGTTGTTAGGCAGGTCGAGGGCGGACGCCCCGGCCGCGCGGGCAAAGCTGGACGAGGCACTGCGCATGTTCCGCGCCCTCCGCACAAAGCTGGCAAGCAAGGAGATGGCGGAGATGGCGCGCTCGCCGGGCGAGCCGTCCCGGCCGCTGCTCGGCTATCTGGACGCGTTGCGCCTGCTCTCGATGCAAGGCGAGGCTCTCGCGCTCGACGGGACGGCACAGACCCACCGCAACCTCGGCGAGTACGGCCGGCAGGTCGAATACCTTAAGCTCGCGCTCGCCGCCTACGAAGAGGCCATCAAATTCGTCGAAGCCTCGGCCAACCCCAACATAGATAAGAAGAGAGAACTGGTGCCGCTCAAATCTGTCCGGGTCGCGGCGCTCACTAACCTCGCAAGCACGCTTACCAACAACTTCGGGAGGTACGACGAAGCGCTCAAGTATCTAAACCCAGCGTTGGACGAGGCGCGCGCCCTATATGAAGAGACCCGAGACCCCAGACTCAAAGACGAAGAGGCGCTGACCTTACAGCAGTTGGGGCTAGCCCACCTGGACGAGACGCAGGACAGACGGAAGGGCATCGAGTTCCTCTCACAGGCGGCCGACGTCTACCGCGCGCTCCCCGGCCGTGAGGCGGACGTGGCCACCATTCTGAGCGTCATCGGCTCGCAGCACGCGGCGGACTTCGACTACGCGGAGGCGCTGGAGTACACGGACGCCGCGCTTGAGATTCACCGCCGGTTGGACAACAAGGCGGGCCAGATGATGGTGCTGCACTCCAAGGCCAGCATGTACTACCTCCTTGATGACAAGCCCAAAGTCCGCGAGTCCATCAGCGAGGCACTCACCATCCTCCAGTCGCCCGACTTCGCCGAGAGCTTCAAGCGGATGGGCCGGCAGACGAAGCTCGGCGTCTTCGAGGAGCTTAACGCCGACCTCGCCGAGTTCGTCAGGCTTGACCGCATCGCTTATTCGTACCAGTTGCTGGAGGAGTACGAGAAGGCCGCCGAGTATTACGGGAAGGCGCTCGCGGCGGCGCGTGCGCAGAACTCCCACCCCGGCGGCGTCCGCAGCGAGCTGAGGTCCATCGCCTTCGTCTACATGAAGCTGGAGCGTTGGGACAAGGCATACGAGTACGCCACGCGGGCCCTCGAAATCAGCCGCGGCGGGGTCGTCAGGGAGGAGACGGCCACCGACCTCGCCTACGTGGGGCAGGCGCTGTCCGAGTCGGGACGACCGCGCGAGGCGCTGAAGCACCTGAACGAGGCGCTGGCCCTGTACCGCGTGGCCGGCGTGGACGGACGGCGCGGCTTCTCGCCCCTCTACAGTCCCCTTCTCATCCACCTCGCGCGCACGCACGCCGCGCTCGGCAACCGCCGGATGGCGATCTTCTTCGGCAAGCAGGCCGTCAACGCCATTCAGGACGAGCGGCGTCGGTTGAGCAACTTCGACGGCGCGGCGCAGAAGGGTTTTCTCGGGAAGAAGGAGAAGAACTACCGGCATCTGGCCGACTGGCTCATCGCCGAGGGGCGCATACCGGAGGCCGAACAGGTTCTCGGTCTTCTCAAGCAGGAGGAGATTTTCGGCTACCTGCGCCGCGACGCGTCCGAGTCCCAAGACCTCCAGAAAAGCGCAGACCTAAGCCCCGAAGAGCGGGAGGCGCTCGCGCGCTACAACTCCATCGCCGACAGCCTTGCAGCGCTCGGGGCAGAATATGGTGAATTGTCCGATCTCGGGGACGGGCGGACTCCCGCCCAGCAAAAACGCTACGAAGAACTGTCGAAAACCATCGAGGGTGCGAACGAGGGCTTCCAGGCTTTCTTGAAACAGCTAGCCGCCGAGTTTGGCAGAAAGCGCCTGCTGTCCAAAGAAAGCCTGAACGAGACGTTCTCCGTGCAGGAGAGGTTGCAGTCATGGGGCGAGGGTGTGGTCTTTCTCTACACGCTCGTCGGCGAAGACCGCTACCGCGTCATCCTCGTCACGCCCGATGCTCGAACCGACGGGAAGACCGAAATCAGGGCGGACGTTTTGAGCGGGAAGATCGCCGACTTCCGCCGGGCGGTCATGAATCCCGGCCTCGACCCGCGCCTCCTGGGTAAAGAACTCTACGACATCCTCATCGGGCCGGTCGAGAAGCAACTCAAAGGGGCGAGAGCGAAGACACTGCTCTGGTCGCTCGACGGAGACCTGCGCCTCCTGCCCCTAGCCGCGCTGTGGGACGGGCAGCAGTACTTCGGGCAGAGATACCAGAACGTGACGATCACGCCGACAAGCCGGGACAATTTGAGCGATCCTTCGAGCCCGGACTGGCGTGCATTGGCGTTGGGCGTCTCCGAGGCCAGGAGGGTCGAGATCAGGGAGCCGAACGAGACCCGTGTGCTTCGCTTCGACCCGTTGCCCTCCGTCCGCGCCGAACTCCTCTCGATCATCCGAAGCGAACAGTCGCCGAAAGGAGTCATGCCGGGGCAGAGCCTACTGGACGCGGAATTCAGCCAGGGCGCTTTGGAGAAACACTTGGCGCAAGGTTACAAGGTCGTCCACATCGCCTCGCATTTCAAGCTTAATCCGGGCGACGTGTCGAAATCATTCCTTCTTCTGGGTGACGGGAATATCCTGACGGTGAGGACGATGCGGGACAACCCTCGGTTGAAGCTGACCGGCGTCGAGTTGCTGACTCTTTCCGCGTGCGAGACGGCTGTGCTAGGAAAGGACAGCAGCGGGACAGAGCTCGAAGGCTTCGGCTACGTGGCGCAGCAGAATGGCGCACGCGCGATCTTAGCGACGCTCTGGCCCGTGGCAGACGAGAGCACCCAGCTCCTGATGAGCGAGTTCTACAGACTTCGCATGGAGAACCCGCCGCTGACCAAGGCGGCCGCCCTGCAACTGGCGCAGCGCGAGATGATTGAGGGCAGGTTGTCGCCCTCCTCTAGGGGCGACGTTGAAAGCGGCCGGGGGACGAAGCTGGCCGCGGACGGGGAGGTGGCACCAGGCAGACCGAGGTTCACATCCGACCCCTCAAAGCCCTATGCACATCCATACTTCTGGTCCCCGTTCGTGCTCATCGGTAACTGGAAATAGCCTGACCGCAGACGCGGGAGCAGACTCAGGAAGAACGCCCATGGGCAGAAAATCATCTTCAAAAATGGCCGCAGCCTTGGCCGCGGCCGCGATCTTCTCCTCGCTCGCGGCGGCTACGACGGGGGGACGTCAGCGCCGTCGGCAACCCGAGCCCCCACCCTACCCGGACGTCAGTCAAGGGCGCGGGTTGGACATGCGGGGCGGCGAGGCGGCCGACAAGCTGACGCCGGAGCTGCGCGCACTCTACGATCAGTTCACCCCTTCGCGCGGAGGACCTGGGCCGGCGGGCTTCACCGCGACGCAGCTCAAAGAGCTCTTCGACGTGAAGACTGGCGAGAGCAATCCGTACGTCGGCGTGGCGGTCAGGCTGGCGTCATGAAGACTTTATACGACCCGACGGCGGCTCGCGCATCCTCTCACTTTGGGACATGACCGACGACTCGTTCGATAAGTCGGGCGGCCGCGTCGGCACCCGCCCTCCCGTCTTCACGGAGGGGGGCGACCGCGGCACCGGCACCGTCTACACCGACGAGCAGATTAACGCCGCGCTCCAAGGCCGCGGCGTCGTTAACTCGACAGACAATTTCGGCCACGGCACGGCCTCGGCCGGCACCGCCGCCGGCAATGGGCGCGCGACCGGCAACGGTGTCCCCGCGGGGATGTTCCGGGGCGTCGCTCCCGAGTCCGACCTCATCATAGTTAAGGTAGGCGACTGCGGGGGCTTGAACGGCGCCTATGTGCTCGGCACCGTCTGGGTCGCGCAGACGGCCCGTGCCCTCAAGCGCCCCGTGGTCATCAATCACAGCCTCGGCACGCAGCACACCTCGCACGCGGGAGACGAATTTGAAGAGCAGGTCATGAATGGGCTCGCCGGGGCGGGCAAGCCGGGCGTCGCCATCACCGTCTCGGCCGGCAACGAGGGAGTCTACTCCCTGCACGCGGGCGGTCGCTTCGGCCCCCGCCGCGAGGGGCAAAAGGACATTCGCAGCTCTCCCGTCGAGTTGTTCGTATCACCCGAGCGGACGGAGAAGGTGACGTGGCTGAACGCTTACTTCCGCACGGAGGACGAGTGGGGGCTACTCCTGCGCGGGTCGGGTAACTTCCTCGTGGACGAGAAGGGCGCGCCGCTCCTCTGCTATGTTTTCAAAGTGGGCGGCACGGTCAAGGTCGCTTTGCAGCCGGGCGCGAGAAAGCCCGACTACTTCGACGACTTTGCCGAAGCGGTTTTAAAGTACACGGCCCTGGCCAGCATGGATGCGGGACTTGATCGAGTTAACATCCCACTCCCGCCGGGCAGCTACTACTTGTGGGCGTTCGGCGCGACGGAGAAGGTGCGCCACGGCACGTTCGACCTTTACCTGCCTTTCTTCCAACAGGCGGGCTTCACCGTCGGCGGCGACAAGAGGCAGATGGTCGGGTCTCCCGGAAACGCCGCTAACGTTATCACCGTCGGTGCCTACGACTTCCGCGAGCAATGGCCCGCCCTCAACGGCAGGCAGGTGAGCTACAACCTCAACCTGGGTGCCATCTCGAACTACTCCAACCCGGGTGGGCCGAAGCCCAACGGCGGCTTCAAGCCCGAGATCGCCGCGCCAGCGACTTACACCGTGTCTCCGCTCTCGCGGTCGGCCGCGCCCGAAGGCAAGGGCTGCGGCGGCGAGAACATGGGCACCGGGCTCGGCCCGGACTCCGTCACGCGCGACGGCCACCACATCGCCTGGTCCGGCACGAGCGCAGCCGCGCCCTACACGGCCGGCGTCATCGCGCTCATGTTCCAGAAGAACTCCGACCTGGACGCGGCCCAGATCAAGAGCATCCTGACGAAAACGGCCACCAAAGGCGACGCGCTGGTCGGCGCTGTGCCCAACCCCGAGTGGGGCTACGGCAAACTCAACCCCGCCGCCGCCGTCGCCGCCACCCCGCGTCCGGCCCCAGCCCGAAGGCCGAGGAGATAGCGACGCCAAGCCGACGTGGCCGGCACAGGGGAGGGTTAACACGCCCGTACAGGCCGCACGCAAAATAACCTCATGTAACCTTTCCTACTCTTTCCGCACTCATCAGTGAGCGGGGCAATGAAGGTCCCAAACGATAAAACCTGATGAAAGACTTCGGAGGGAGAAGGACGATGAGAAGAGTGATTGCGAGAATCCTTGTGGCGGCGGTGCTTGTGGCGGGCGCGTTCGCGCCGGCGATGGCGGGGGCGGTCGGCGGGCCGCGTTACGGCCGGTACCGCGTGGGCGCGAACAGCACGCATACCTTCACGGTCGCCTTCCACGGCGGCGAACAGGCCAGGGTGGTGCTCTCAGGCGATGGCGACACTGACCTCGACGTGTACGTCTTCGACTGGTACGGCAACCGCGTCGCAGTTGACGCCGACTACACGGACGACTGCTACACCAGCTGGTACGTGCCGCGCCGGGGCATCTATACGATCAAGGTAGTCAACCGCGGCAACGTCTACAACGAATACGAGATGGCGATTAACTGAGCCGCCGGCACGGGCGAAGGGTGTACGGGATGAGGTATCAAACTTCCTCCCACTCCCTTCGCCCTGACGCGGGGGGCTGTGTTGCAAAAATAGCCTTTCGGCTATTAGCCCTCTCACGATCTCTCAAATTGAGTCGCCGAGTCTATTCATGATACGTAACTCCCCGCCTTTCAAATGGCGTCACTACGCCCCGGATCTCATCTCACTTTGTGTTCGCTGGTATTGCCGCTTCCAACTATCCTATCGCGATGTCGAGGAGATGATGCGTGAGCGTGGACTCAACATAGATCACTCGACCGTGTTTCTTTGGGTACAGAGGTACGCTCCGGAGATCAACAAGCGGGTACGCCCGCACCTCAAGATGAGCGGCACATCATATCGAGTGGATGAGACGTACATCAAAGTCGGAAAGTCATGCAAGTATCTGTACCGCGCCGTAGATAAAGAAGGAAATACAATCGAGTTTATGCTCAGCGCTAAACGCGATGTTTCCGCGGCGAAACGCTTCTTTAAGAAGATGATGAGAGCCGAGCATCGGAGATTGCCGTTCTCAATCAGTGTCGATAAGAATGCGGCCTACCATGAGGCATTCAGCATCTCGCAGGAGGAGCGGATTGTGCCGAAGGACTGCAAGCTGCGGCGGGTGAAATATCTGAACAATGTGATCGAGCAGGACCACCGCTTCGCCAAGAAGAAGGTGCGAGCCTCCCAATGCTTCAAGAGCTTTCACACCGCGGAGCACACGCTCGAAGGCATTGAATCGATAAATATGATGAGGAAGGGGCAGGTCAAAAGGTTAGCAGGAAACGATGCACAAGGGCAGGCGAAGTTCGTTGCTTCGCTCTTTCAGATCGCCGCCTGAGAAAGAGTCACTGGTGACCTTCTGCGTCTAAATATATTTTTCGCAACATTGCTCGACCGAGTACATGGATCGCTTCGGCAGCAGGCTCTAGCCCGCTGTTAAGACAGATTGACCACAGAGGCGCGGCTTGAGGTATTATGACTTCAAGCCGCGCCCCTGTGTCTCTGTGGTTAAACCTTGTGCCGCCACGGGCAGCCCATAAAGCAACGGGGCGGGCGCTCGGGGCGTCTGAACGCGGGCGTTTTCGCGGCCGTCGGGCACTGCCAGCACTCACCGCGCGATTGTCTCGAAACCTCACCACACCGGCGCGAAGTTTGCGCCAACCGCAGTCAAGTCAACTTAAACATTCGGGCGCACCCGAGCCGCCCCTCGCAGCCGGGAGCAGGAATTTTGCGTAAAGAGATAAGCCTTGCCGCCTGCCTCGTGGCGCTCATCTTCGCCCTCGCCGGCTCCTTCGTCGGCCCCGTCCGCGCGCAGGCGGGCGGCGAGCCCGTGCTGACCGGCGTCCTCGAAGACTCCTTCGTCCTCTACCAGAACGAGAAGGGCGAGACCATCTGCCGCGTCGCCACGCCCGCCGAGCGCGAGCGCGTCAGCGCGGACGGCACAACACACGTCATCTACCGCGGCGCTCCCGTCCGGCGCAAAGTCACCGGGTACGGCTACGACGTTCTCGAAGACAACTCCGTCGAGGACACGTCGGGGCTCTCGCTGCTCCCCTCGGCGGGCCTGACCATCGTGCTCCAGGGCACGGCCCAGCTCGACGCGAACCCGGCGGCCAGGAATGCCTTCATCGCCGCCGCCAACCGCTGGGAGTCGATCATCTCGACCCCCATCACCGTCACGCTGAGCGTCGACTTCGGCCCGCAGTTCTTCGGCACCAACTACGCCGGCACGGGCATCGCCGGCAATACCACCTCCTTCGGAATCACGCAGTCGCTCGCTTCCGTCCGCGGCCGGCTCATCAACAACTCGAACCCGACGGCCTCCGAGCTTGCGCTCTACAACGCGCTGCCCGCGGGCTCCGTCCCGGCCGAGTACAACGGCATGACCGTCAACGTCTCGAACGTCATCCTCAACACGTCGCAGGCGCGCGCCCTCGGCTTCAACCTCGCCCCCGGCCCCGACGCGCAGATCGGTTTTAACTCGAACTTCGGCAACGGCGGGAAGTTCGACTTCGACCCTTCGGACGGAATCACCGTCGGCTTGATGGACTTCGACGCGGTCGTCGCCCACGAGATCGGCCACGCGCTCGGCTTCGCCTCCGCCAGCGGCGGTTCGAGCAGCGCGGCGCTCACCATCTGGGACCTCTTCCGCTTCCGGCCGGGCGCGGCGGGCGTTGGCAACTTCGGCTCGGCGCCGCGCGTGCTGACACTGGGCGGCACGCAGGTCATGTTCGGCAACTTCACGAGCACCTACGCCTCGCAGGAGTTGGGCCTCTCGACCGGCGGCCCGAGCGGCTCCTCCGACAACGGCGGCGACGGCCGGCAGTCGAGCCACTGGCGGGACGATCTGTTGAGCGCCAACCGTCCGTTCATCGGCATCATGGACCAGACGCTGGGGAATGGCGTCCGCCGCACCATCACCGAGAACGACATCCGCACGGTTGACCTCATCGGCTACTCGGTCGTCTTCGACCCCGCGCGCCCTTCTAACGACAGCTTCGCCAACGCGGCCGTCGTCGCCGGGGCTTCAGGCAGCGTCCAGGGCAACAGCACCTGGGCCACGCGCGAGGCGGGCGAGCCCTCGACGCAGGCCGGCTTCACGGGCGACAAGTCCGTCTGGTTCGCCTGGACTGCGCCCGCGACGGGCACCGCCACCTTCGACACGGAGGGCAGCGGCTTCGACACAACGCTCGGCGTCTACACCGGCAACTCCGTGGGCATGCTCACGGCCTGCTCGGGCTGCCAGAACGACGACGCGCACAGCGCCACGAAGTCGAGCCGCGTCAGCTTCGACACCACGGCCGGCACCGTCTACTACATCGACGTGGACGGATGGGGCGGCGCGTTCGGCGCAGTCAAACTCAACTGGACTTCCACGATCACGCAGCCGACCAGCGTCTCCGTCACGGGCCGCGTCGTCGAGGGCGCGCAGGGGCTGGCGTTCGTGTTCGTCGGGCTCTACGACAACGACGGCGCGCTGCTCCAGCAGACCACGACGGGCACCGACGGCCGCTGGACGTTCGCGAGCGTCGGCGTGAGCCGGGGCTACGCCCTCTCCTTCGTCAAGGCGGGCTACACGCTCACGCCGAACGGCTTCCCCATCCAGGTGAACTCGTCCGCGCTCGACGTGGGCGACGTGACGGCCGTCAAGGCGAATCAGATCGAGGAGACCTCCTTCTTCGTCGCGCAGCACTACCGAGACTTCCTCGGGCGCGAGCCCGACGCGGGCGGCCTCGGCTTCTGGACGAACGATATCGAGCAGTGCGGCGTCGACCGCGGGTGCCGCGAGGTCAAGCGCGTCAACGTCTCGGCCGCCTTCTTCCAGTCCATCGAGTTCCAGCAGACCGGCTACCTCGCCTACCGGGCGCATAAGGCGGCCTTCGGGAACCTTCAGGGCAAGCCGGTGCCGATCTCCCGCGAGGAGATGCTTCAGGGCACGCAGGTCGTCGCGAACGGCATCGTGGTCAGGGACGACGGGTGGGAGCAGAAGCTGGAGCAGAACAAGCAGGCGTACTTCGACCAACTCGCCGGCTCGGAACGCTTCACGGCCCTCTACCCGCAGGCGATGACGCCGGAGGCTTACGTCGACGCGCTTAACGCCAACGCCGGCGGGGCGCTGTCGGCCGGGGAGAGGAACGCGCTCGTCGCCGAGTTGAAGAGCAACGCGAAGACGCACGCACAGGCTCTCAGGCAAGTGGCCGAGGACGAAGACCTGACGAAGGCCGAGTTCAACAAGGCGTTCGTGCTGATGCAGTACTTCGGCTACCTACGCCGTGACCCCGACGCCGCGCCGGATACGGACTTCTCCGGCTACGACTTCTGGCTGGGCAAGCTCGACGAGTTCAACGGGAACTTCATCCAGTCCGAGATGGTCAAAGCCTTCCTCGATTCCATCGAGTATAGGACGAGGTTCGGGCAGTAGCCATAACCTGGCTGAATACGGGAGGGCCGCCGCGGGAGGAGAGGACTCTCGGGCGGCCTTCCTATTCCCTCCCTGTCATTGGGTCGCCGGGCTTAGATAATGAAGCTGCCCCTTATCTTCTACGCCCCGCCTTTGAAGCCGCGGCCCTCCTGATGAGAGATTCACCCTCCAGTCGGCCGTAACATACCCGGACTCAACACCAGGCGATTCTGCGCGAAATTCACTTGCCGCCGCAGAACATGCTAAAGCTCAGATAAAAACATTGAAGTCTGGTGGCAAGGAAGGAACCCTTGCAAAGTTCCGTGCCTGACCAGGCATTTGCGATGATTCCACAATTAGAAACCCAGTGGATCCAATAGTGGTTTCTCTCCTACGCTCCCCGCGAAGGGTTCACGTTCGGCTCTTTGCGGACCCTTATTTTGCTTGATACCCTTCATTTCGTGGGCGATTGTGCGTACCCGTGGGTGGGGCGGGAAGACCGCCAGCACGAAGACCCTTTGGCGGAGTTCCGCAGTTACTTGCCGAAGAGGTCTCCAGGGCCGATCATCAGTAACAGGAAACGGAATAATATTCACCACCGCCGTCGGCCTGCCGCTGCTATCGTCTTCATCACGTCTAACAGCCGGCAGCAGCGTTCCCACTCCTGACGCCGCGGGGTGCCTTCAGACACCCGCGGCCCCCTTACCCCTTCTGCAAGCTCTGTAGAGTGCGCTGCGCCACGTCGGCACTCAGGCCCCAGAGGAACAGCCCGAGGTAGTCGTAGAAGCCCGCGGAGCCGAAGGTCGTCCCCGAGTTGACGTAGAGCGACTGGAGGCCGACAAGCGAGAGCAGCACCAGCAGCAGCAGGTAGAGGAGGGGGCGCATCAGCCAGTAACGCGCCTTCGCGCCGATGATGCGCCCGCCGCTAGCGGCGGCCAGCAGGCGTGCGAGAAAGTTGAAGCGGCCGCCGGGCCGGTCGGCGGCGGCGCCCGCCCGCCCGACCCTTACGGCGCGCATCGTCGCCTCCCTCGAAACGGTCAGCAGGTCGTTGAACCGCTCCTCGCGCCCACCCATCGCCCGGTCGCGCGCGGCCGCGCGCAGGCCGTCCTCGGCCTCCTTGCGAAGCCTCTCGGCCCCCTCGGCGTCGCCCGCGATCATCGCGTCGCGGGCCGCGTCGAGCTTCGGCGTCACCTGTCCCGCGACCACGGGCCGGTCGAGGGCGGCGAGTTCCGACTTGATCCGGACGAGGGCGGAGAAGAAGGCGAGCTGCGTCTCGACCTTGTCGAGCGCCTGCTTGAGAGCTTCGTCGGTCGCGCCGCCTTCGAGCAGTGGGACGAACTCGTCGAGTAGGCTCAGGAGGTGCGCGCGGGCGACCTCGTCGGCCAGCCCGTCGGCGCGTGCCCTCAGCGTGTAGTAGCGGTCGAGGAACTTGTCCTCACGCTGTGCGTCGGGCGAGGTCATGCGCGAGGCGAGACGGCCGACGACGATCCCGAAAACGATGACGGCGAGGGGCCACCACGGGCCGTCGCGCACGTCGAGCGTGAAGGCGACAGGCAAGGGGGCGTCCGCCCCCTTGAGCCGCAGCCGCAGTATACCGGCGTAGCGGTCGGGCGGCAGCACGGCGCGGTTGAACTTCAGTGTGACGGGTGCGTCGCCGGGCTCCATGACCGTCGACGCCTTCACCTCCACGTCGGCCGCGGTGAAGAGCCTTCCGGTCTTCTCACCGCGCAAGGTCAGATCATGCCCCCGCACCTCGACGGGCGCCCGCGTCTCGTTCTCGAGCGGCAGGGTGCGCTCACCACCGTTCATCACGCGCGGCAGGAGCGCGTCGGCGGCACCGCACGGCAGGAACACGCACCTCACGAGCTGGAACGAGGCCGCCGTCGTCTTAAAGGTGGGCTTGGCCGTGACCCGCAGCTCGACGTCGAGCGGCGACGCCTCGGCCTCGGGCCGGCCCGAGGCGAGGAATTTAACAGAGCCCTTGTAGACGCCGGGCAGGCGGACGCTGGCGACCGTGACCGTGACGTCGCGCGGCTGGTTGCGCTTGAGGGCGATCCCGGCCGGGATCGTCACCTGCGCCCTCTCGATGCTAGTCTCGGGGTCGTTCTCGCGCTTGAGGTCGGAAGCGAGCAGGACCAGTTCGGCTACGTCGGCCCCCGTGGCCGTGAGCCTAACGTTGCGGCTGAACGAGGTGGTCTTCTCGTCGAGCGTCCCCTGGACGAGGAGCGGCGCATCGCGCGGGTCAACGCTGATGGGGTGCGCGGCGGGCGCGGTCCGCGCCGCCGAACCGAGACAGAATGTCAGCAGCAGGGCGCACAGGACCATAGAGGCCGCGCGTGAGAGACTTTTCATGGTTGGCACCTCAGGGAGCGGGCGGCCTGTGCAGCATCACCTCAGCTGCG
Organism: Pyrinomonadaceae bacterium; assembly: GCA_036399155.1. Lineage (GTDB taxonomy): Bacteria > Acidobacteriota > Blastocatellia > Pyrinomonadales > Pyrinomonadaceae > QHXN01. The sequence continues at coordinate 1,935 of DASWNR010000489.1, read as the reverse complement.
GCGAAGAGGCTGTAGGCCAGCCCGCGCGGGTCGTTCGACTCGTAGAGCAGCCCCCGGCGCGCGGCGAAGAGCGCCTCGCCGGCCGGGACGTTATTAACGAAGGACTCGAAGAAGCGGAGTGAGAACTCGTTGGCCAGCAGTTCCCTCACCTCGCACTGCGTGCCGACGACCCCGGCCGCGCCGTGCGAGTAGAAGAAGTGGATAAGGTTCTCGAAGCGCTCGGGCGTGTAGGAGGCGGATTCGCAGGCGTTGAGCACGACGAGCGGCCGCCGCTCGTCAAGCCTCACGCCCCACGCCTCTAGGTCAATGTAGGCGATGCGCTCTCCGGTGCCGACGGAGAGGAAGGCGTACCCGGCCTGCTCGTCGAACCCGCCGTGCGTGTAGAAGTAGAGCACGTCGGCCTCCGGCGTCCGCCGCGATAACAGCGCGCGCGCCTCGTCTTTCGAGTTCAAAAGCGCGAGCTTGACGCGCCCGCCGCCGCCGAGCACCTGTAGCTGGCGCAGATGCCCCTCTAGGTTGGTGAACCCGTCCGAGATGATTCCCTGAAATCGCAGTGGCACGTCGTTGCAGACCTCGGCCGGCAGCGAGAAGTCCGGCGGCGGGCTCTGCGGGTCCACGAAGCAGGGCAGTTGTTCGACGATGTAGCGGTAGCCCCAGAACCCATGCGGGCAGACCATGCGCGCGTCCCCCGCCGCGTAGGCGGGGCAGTCCTCGGGCTCGGGGCCGTGCTCGCGGAAGGTCGGGCAGAGGGTCGTGGCCTGCCGGTCAAAGGACTCCAGCCGACGCTCGTAGAGAAGCTCCCAAGGGGCACTGACCTGCGCGGTGAGCGGCGCGACCTGGATCACCTGCCCCGCCTCCAGCCCGAACCCGACGAGCCGTCCGTCGGGCGCCTCACCGCGCGGCGGCTGCGGGAACAACTGTGTATAGAAGTGCCGCCCCATCTCCGCGAGCCGCCCGAGGTTCACGCGCAGCACCTCGTTGTCGCCGCTACCGACGGCGGCGCCCGCGTACTGGTTCATTGTGTCGAGCAGCCTCCCTCGCAGCGAGTTGAAGAGATTCGTCAGGCTGCCGGCAGTCAGGCTGTTGGAGGTCAGGCAGAAGCCGAGGTCTTTAAAGCCGTCCGACCCGGTATCGGTCGTGTCATAGAAGCGCAACCCGACGCGGCCCATCGGGTCTGGGCTGACGACGATGGTCAGCCTCCTCGTGTTCCGGCGGAGATAGGCGAACGTCTCGTCGTCGAGGGCCGCAGTGCGGACGAAGGCGACGCGGCCGTGCTGCACGGGCCACAGCGACCGCGGTACGTCCTCGCCGTCGCGCGCCACGACGACGAACTCGGTCATGCGCGCCTGAAGGAGGTTGTTGTTGAAAAGCACCTCGACCGTGACGGACTGCCGCCCTACATCAACGAGTTCGACATCGAAGAAGACGAGCGGGCCGTCACCCCGGCGCGGGAGTCGGAGCTTGCCGGCCGGGTCCTTGACGCGCACGTGCTCTGAGCTGACAACGACCGTAAGTTCCAGCGTGTCACCTTCTTCGAACGCCTGCTCGAGCAGTTCATCCGGGAACGGTGCGGCGGGCGAGCCCGGCCCCCAGAACGAGCCGACGTTGACGCCGAGGCTGTACGGCCCGCCGTCGAGTGCGAGTGGGCTAGTGTCGAGGACGAGCCGCGCGTTGCCGTCCGAGAAGAACCCCGCGTTGAGGTAACGCGGCGGCACGGCGACGGGCGCTTCGTTGCCCTCGGTGTCCGCGGCCGGGGCCGGCGGGGGCGTTGACACCTTCGACAGCGGCTCCAGGATGCGGCGCAACTCCGCCCCGACCTCGCCCGGCGTGTAGCTGATGATGCGGCCGCTGTCCGACTCGCGCATCATCAGGACGAACTCACGGTCCTCACCCGGCCGCCTGATGTCTACCGTTGAAAGGGTCTCAAACGGGTCG
>DASWNR010000488.1:0-6426 GCA_036399155.1 Pyrinomonadaceae bacterium | reverse complement strand
AAGGCTCCGCTGCAAGTGCCGCGGCTTACCCCTGTTGAACCTCGCCTCGCCGTCCCTTAGACACGCTTCGTACATGAGGTCGTCCGCGGCCTTGCGCCGGGCGGCCGCCCCCATCAACACCCGGCACTTCTCGTGCCCCGGCGTGGCGACGCAGTTGACCCGGTCGCGGAGCGCCGGCAGCGCCCGCTCGGCGGCGCGGCATTGGGCTGCGAGCGGCCCCGGCAGACCCGGCGTCGGGCAATTCTCTTCGTAGAAGGCGGGGGTGAAGTCGAACCGTCTGAGGGGCGGCCCGCCGCCGCGGTAGGTCGCCGTCATGCAGCTCGACTCCGATTCGGAGAAGCAGATCCTGCACGGCTCCCCCACGACGCAACGCCTCGGGGCCGCGCGCGGGCTCGAAGGGTCGAAGGCGTTCCGGGTTCCGTTGTGGTTCCGGTGGAAGACCACGTGGGCGTCACAGCCGTTCGGGCAAGACCTGCCGTCGTCGTACACGGTCGGCACCATGTTCGCCGCCGGGGGCTGGGGCGGCGCCGTCAACCCGGTCGCCGCCGTCAACGTGAGGCCAACGAGCAGAAAGATGAACACGTAAAAGGGTCGCATGTCTCCCACTCCCTTAACTCAAGGTCTCTGGTCTGATTAAAAACGTCCCGACGTGCGCCGGCCGGGTCAGTTTAAGTTTGGCGGAGGGCCGGGCTCGGCCGCCTACCTGATATGCGGGTCGTCGAAGAAACGTTTCGCGCGAAGGGGAGCCGTCAAAGGTCGTGAGAGAAATGCGGGGCGGCGGCCGGCGTCAGTAAGAAAAAGCAAGAGGGTCGGGGGCCAATAGATTGGCCGCCCGACCCTCATAACTGTCCGCGCGCTCCGGCGCGGGTTAGCGGGCGCGCGCGCTCTCGGCGCGGAGGTTGTTCGTCACCGAGAAGACGCCCGAGATGGAGTTAGCCAGCGCGTTCGCAAGCCGGCGGTCGCCCTCGCTGGAGACGACGCCTTCGAGCGTCAGGTTGCCGCGCTCGACGATGATGTGGATCGACGGGTTCGTCCCGCGCCCGTAGCGGAAGAGCGGGCTGTTCCAGCCTAAGAGCCTGCGGTACGCGCTCACCCGAATCTCGTTGTCGAACGGCGAGAGCGGGAGCACCTCGATGTTGTTGACGACGCGCTCGACGCCCGCGAGCCTGCGCACGCGGCGCTCGGCGTCCTTGCGGGTCGAGGGCTGGACGACCTGCCCCGAGAGCGTGACGGTCGAGCCGTCGATCTGGTAGGCGAGGTTGTCGAAGACGCCGTACCACGGGAGCGTCACCAACTCCTTGCGCACCTGCTTCGCCAACCGCTCGTAGGCGGCGCCCGCGTCCGCCTGCTCGTTCGGCGCGGCCACCGCGACCGAGGCGGCCGACGCCGCCAGAACGACCGCCGCGAAGGCGGCCGCGACTCTGTTCAAAATGCCTTTCATCTTCATTTCACCCCTTGAATTATTCACTCGATTTATCACGAACTTTAGATGTCCCCGACCCCCTCCGAGTTGTAACCGCGCCGGGGCGCGCGAGGCCACGGACGTGCGGTTTCCTTTGGAAATTCGCGGATTCTGGCGCGGCCGGCGGGGCGACGATTAGGTTAGCTCGCCGGGATTTTTTCGGGACAGGCGGAGGCTATGATTCGCCACGCTCGCCGCAAAATCTTCTTCGACGCGAGGGAAAATTTCCCGCTTGGGCGCTCCCGAAAACAGGCCGACGAAGCCGGCCGGCGAAGTCGAGGCGGCCGCCGCGCGGCCCTCGTCCTTCACGGCGCTGCGCCACCGCGACTTCCGCCTGCTGTGGCTGGGGCAGTTCTTCTCGCTGACGGGCTCGCAGATGCAGCTCGTCACAGTCAACTGGCACGTCTACCTCCTGACGCGCCCCTCGGGCGAGGCGGCGGCCGCCGCGGCGCTCGGGCTGGTCGGGCTGGTGCGGGTGCTGCCCATCGTCGTCTGCTCTCTCGTCGGCGGGGTCGTCGCCGACGCCGTCGACCGCAAGCGGCTCATCGTCATCACGCAGACCGTCATGCTGCTGAGCGCGGCAGCGCTCGCGGCCTTCACCGCCTCGGGGCTCGAACAGGTCTGGCCCGTCTACGCGCTGACGGCGCTGTCGTCGGCGGCCGTCGCCTTCGACAACCCCGCGCGTCAGGCTCTGCTGCCGGCGCTCGTCCCCGCGCGCGACTTCCCGAACGCGGTCAGCCTCGGCTTCGTCTCGTTCCAGATAGCGATGGTCTCCGGGCCGGTGCTCGGCGGCGTGGTGCTGGCGCGATTCGGGCCGACCGCCGTCTACATCTACAACGCGGTCTCGTTCCTCGCGGTCATCGTCGCCGTGCTGCTGATGCGCGCGTCGGGGAAGGGCAGGGCGGAGGAGCTGGCGCGCGTCAGCGTCGAGTCTATGAAGGAGGGGTTGAGGTTCGTCCGGCGGACGCCGATCATGGTGCAGACGATGTCGCTCGACTTCGTGGCGACGTTCTTCGCGTCGGCGACGGCGCTGCTGCCCATCTTCGCGCGCGACGTGCTGAAGGTGGGCGAGGAGGGGTACGGACTGCTCGCGGCGGCGTCGGCCGCGGGCGCGGTCGCGACGGGGCTGCTTTTGACCGCGCGCCGTACGGGGTGGGGCAGGCCGGGGCTGGCGGTGCTCGTCTCGGTCGCGGTCTACGGAGCGGCGACCGTCGGCTTCGGGCTCTCGCGCTCGTACTGGCTCTCGCTCTTGATGCTCGCGCTCGCGGGCGCGGCCGACACGGTGAGCACGGTCATACGGCAGACCATACGCCAGCTCATCACGCCCGACCGCCTGCGCGGGCGCATGACTTCGGTGAACATGATCTTCTTCATGGGCGGCCCGCAGCTCGGCGAGCTGGAGGCGGGGCTGGTGGCGGCGGCCCTGGGCGCGCCCTTCTCGGTCGTGCTCGGCGGGGTCTGCTGTCTCGCGGCGGTCGGCTTCGCCAGCACGCGCGCGCGAGAGCTGCTGCGCTACCGCTTCGCGGAGCGCGGGTGACGGCCGCCCCTTGCAACCGCCGCGCGTTCGGGCCTACCATCTGCCGCACGACGACAAAACAAAGAGGAGGAGAAACAGAGTGGGTGACTCGTCCGAGTCGGGGCCGCCGGACGGCGCGGCGGAAGGGGCGCAGGGCGGCGGCGAATCGCTCGCGGACGCCGCGCGCGACGAGCGCGAGGTCGCCGCGCGTCGCCTGCGCGATGAGCTGGGGCGCGAGCCCGACGAGCAGGAGATTGACGAGTGGCTGCGCCGCCACACGGAAGGGTATTGAAGAAAGCAGTAGACGGTAGACGGTAGTCGGTAGAAAAGATAAGCGGCGCGTCTCAGCCTTCGAGCCGAGCGCGCCGCTTCTTATCTCTACTGTCTACTGCTTTACGGCGTGGCCGGTGCGACGACGACGCGGTTGTCCACGCCGAGGACGCCTTTGACGGCGTAGGCGAGACGCTCCGCGCGCTGCTTGACCGCATCGGAGCTGGCCGTGCCGGCGAGCCTGACGCGGCCGTTGACGACCGTCGCGTCGATGGTGGAGCCGGCGACGGCCGCGTCGGCCGCGAAGGCCGCGTCGATCTTCGTTTGCAGCGTGGCGTCGTCGGAAGCCGCGGGCGCGGTCGGCGCGGCGGGCGCGGTCGTGGCCGGCGGCGGCGCGGCCGTCGTCGTGTCGGTCGGGGGCGGCGCCTGGATGATGACCGGCGCTGGCACGGTCTGCGGCGCCTGCTGGATGATGATGGGCGTCGGCTGCATCAGCGGCGTCTGGACGACGACGGGCGCCTGCGCGAAGGGCGTCGGCTGCTGCGCGGCCGTGGTTCGGATGTTGACGTTGGCCTCGGTGGACGAGTCGTCGTCGCCCGAGTTCGTCAGGAAGAGAAAGATGATTGCCGTGGCCGCGATGGCCACGAGCGCCACCGTGGCGAGCATCCCCGTCGAGTAGCCGCGCCTCTCGGGCGGGTATCCCGGCGGCGGGTAACGAACCGTCTGCTGCTCGACCACCTCGCGCCGCGTCGTCGGCGTCTCGACGACCACGCGGCTCCGCTTACGTTGCTCTTCCTCGTATGACATGAAGCTTCGGCTCCTTGGTTCTTTATTCGAGGGCCATGCGCGAGGTTAGTTTGTTGCAAGAGTCGGTGCGCTGGCAAGCGCCCGACAAAGGGGGAGCGACGGACGGCCCTCGCGGCCCTCGGTCGCTCCCCCTTTAAAGTTCGGTCCCGCGCGTCTTAATAGCGGCGGGGCACACGCCTCTTCGTGCGCCGGTAGAGATAACCGCCCGTGCCGCCGACGATGGCGCCGGCCGTGGCCGCGCGCCTGCCGCCGGCCGCCGCGCCGACGCCCGCGCCGAGCGACGCGCCGCTCGCGGTCGCGCCGATGGTGCGCGTGCGCGGCTTGAAGTGACGCCGCGCCGCCCTGCGGTTGAAGGCGTATGTGCCCGCGCCGCCCGCGCCGATGGCCGCGCCCTTCCTGCCGCCGACGAGCCCGCCGACCGCCGCGCCGCCCGCGATGATCGCCACCGTGCGCGCCTTACGCCCGAACCGCGAACGCTTGCGCCTGTCCTGCGCCGACGTGTCGAGCGCGAGCGTCGTCGCTAGAAATATCAGGCACATGAAACCGACAAACACCTTACGCATCTTCAAACTCCTTCCGCTGATTCGAATCATCTCGAATTAAAACGGGAGAGACAATCACGCCGCTGCTTTGAGCAAACACCATTCCGCCGGCGTCCCGGCGTGACGTTCCCGGTTAAAGACGGGGAAAACCGTGTATTTACGGTCGAAAGTCGAACCGTCGCGGGTCGCCGGCCGCGCGATAAAGCGTGCCTTTGCGTACTATCCGCGAACAGTGCCGCGCGCGTCAACAGGTGTTGTTTGACCTCGCAAGTGTGCTCTCGCATAATCGGCCGCATGACGACGGCCATCGTTCATCACCCCGCCTTCGAGCAGCACGACACGGGCGAGGGACACCCCGAGAGCCCCGAGCGTTACGCGGCCGTGATGGCGGCGCTTCGCGGCGACGCGGGGCTGTGGCCGCGCCTTCTGGAAGTGGAGGCCCCGGCCGCGCCGCGCGGCGACGTGCAGGCCGCGCACACGCCGCAGCACTTCAAGCACGTCGAGCGCGCCGTCAGGGAGGGCATCGGCTACCTCGACGCCGACACGGTCGTCTCGCTCGGCTCGCTCGACGCTGCGCTGCGCGCTTCGGGCGCGGCGTGCAGGGCCGTTGATTTGGTCATGTCGGGCGAGGCTCAGAACGCCTTCCTGCCCGTCCGCCCGCCCGGGCACCACGCAACCTCCGACCGCCCGATGGGCTTCTGCCTTTTCAACACCGCGGCCGTCGCCGCGCGCTACGCGCAGAGGCATCACAGGGAGGTCGAGCGCGTGGCCGTCATCGACTGGGACGTGCACCATGGCAACGGCACGCAGGGCATCTTCTACGACGACCCTTCGGTCTTCTTCTTCTCGGCGCACCAGTACCCCTGGTACCCCGGCACGGGGACGCGCGCCGAGACGGGCGTCGGCCGCGGGCGCGGCTACACCCTGAACCTGCCCCTGCGCGCGCGGACGCCCGCGGCCGAACACCGCCGCGCCTTCGAGGCGGCGCTCGAAGAGATCGGCGCGAAGTTCAAGCCCGACCTCGTCATCATCTCCGCGGGGTTCGACTCGCACGCGTCCGACCCGCTCGGCCAGCTCATGCTCTCGGACGAGGACTTCGTTCGGATGACGCGCGCCGCGAAGCAGTGGGCGCGCGAGGCGTGCGGCGGCCGGCTGGTCTCCTGCCTCGAAGGCGGCTACAACCTCCTGACGCTCGGCGCGACCGTGGGCGCGCACGTGCGCGCGCTGGCCGAAGAGTAGGGTGGGAGTTAATTTGAACTTTGAACTTTGAAGTTTCAAATTAAAGAGTTTCGGATGAGGTCGGAAGGGAAGCGTTTGATGGGAGCGAGACGGCAGGGAGCGTCGGACAGGCTCGCCGAGTGGTTCGCGCGCGCGCGCGAGTGGCTGCGGCGCGTGATGCCGCGCGTGGCGCTGGCAGCGCTGGCGCTCTACGTCGTGCGGCTCCTCATCCAGAACACCGGCGCCTACCGCGACACGCCGCTGCGCCTCGTCGGCCTGCTCGCGTTCCTCGCCGTCGCGGTCACGGTCTGCTACTACGGTCTCAAGCTCCTCGTGCGTCTCAAGCGGCGGCTGCTGTGGCGCGTCCGCCGCCGGCTCATCATCACGTACCTCTTCGTCGGCTTGACGCCCGTCGTGCTGCTCCTGCTGCTGGGCGCGCTGGTGGCGGCGGGCGGCTCGTCGCAGGCGATGGCGCGCCTCGTCACCGTGCAGGTCGGCGAGACCGAGCGGCACGCGTCCGAGAGCGCGCGCACGCTGGCCGACGCGCTGCTGGCGCTCCCGCCCGGCACGAGCGAGCGCGCCGCGCGCGAGTGGCTCGACGAGCGCGCGGC
>DASWNR010000487.1:0-52226 GCA_036399155.1 Pyrinomonadaceae bacterium | reverse complement strand
CCAGTGCGGCAAGTCATGCGGCAGCGAGCGCCACGCGCCACCGACTCTGACGAGGTACTGAATGGCGTTGATGATCTCGCGCACCGCGTAACCGCGATGCCTGCCACCCGCTTTCTCCGTCGGTAGTAATGGCTCTAAAATCTTCCACTCGGCGTCGCTGAGGTCGCTCGGATATGGTCTTCGCTGTCTCGTCATCACTGGTTGCATGATGGAGCGAGCCTATCATAGGGAGGGATTATTACAGATAACCCCTTGCTCCTCAGCTTTTTGAACAGCCTCTAAATCGTTTCTGACTATCGCGGCGGCGCGGGGCGTGCCGCCCCTAATCTTCATCGGGAGCGCGATGACGTGCTGGCACTATCGAGTCGTCGGGGTTAATCTGAACGCGCATGAGCACCTACTGCGACTTCGCCCCCGGCGACCCTTTGCATCGGCCTTACCACGACGAGGAGTACGGCTTCCCCGTGGCCGACGACGCGGCGCTGTTCGAGCGGCTGGTGCTTGAGATAAATCAGGCGGGGCTGTCGTGGGCCACGATTCTGAGGAAGCGCGAGGCGTTCCGGAGTGCCTACGGCGGGTTCGACGTTGACGCGGTCGCCGCCTACGGCGAGGCGGACAGGGCCAGGCTGTTGGGCGACGCGGGGATAGTGCGCAACCGCCTGAAGGTCAACGCGGCGGTCGAGAACGCGCGGCGCGTGGCGGGGCTGCGCGGGGAGTTCGGGTCGTTCAAGGGGTGGCTCGAACGCCACCACCCGCTCGCGAAGGAGGAGTGGGTGCGTCTGTTCAAGAAGACCTTCCTCTTCACCGGCGGCGAGATCGTCGGCGAGTTCCTGATGAGCACAGGCTACCTGCCCGGCGCGCACCGGCAAAGCTGCCCGGCCTACGCAAAGGTTCTAGCCTCCAACCCGCCCTGGGCGGCCCGGCCAACCCGATGACGGACAAAAAGCCCTTCGCCAACGTCGAGACGCAGAGGCTCGTGCTGCGCCGCTTCGCCGACGCCGACCTCGCGCCGTTCCTCGCCTACGCCAACGACCCGCTCGTCTCGCGCTATCAATCCTGGGAGTCGTACACGGAGGCGCAGGCCAGGGCGCTGATCGAGCGGCAGAAGGCGGCCGAGCCGGGGCGGCCGGGCGAGTGGTTCTCCTTCGCCGTCGAGCTGAAGGAGACGCGCGAGATGGTCGGCCACGTCTCGCTGAGCGCCGGCACGGTGGACGTGCGGCAGGGGGAGATGGGCTTCGCGTTCGCGCGCGCGCACCAGGGGCGCGGCCTCGCGCGCGAGGCCGCGGAGCGCGTGCTGGCTTACGCCTTCGAGGTGCTCGGGATGCACCGCGTCTCGGCCGTCACGGACTGCGAGAACGCGCGCTCGGTGGCGCTGCTCGAAAGGCTCGGGATGAGGCGCGAGGCGCACTTCGTCGAGAACATCTGGTTCAAGGGCGCGTGGGGCTCGGAGTACTATTACGCCGTCCTGCGAAGCGAGTGGGCGGCGCGCCCAAGCGCCTGAGCACACGCCCCGGCTCACGCGCCGGCCCTGAAGTCCCCGGCCGCCTTCTCCGCCGGCACGGCGGCCGCCGCGCCCGGGTCTTAGGCGAGGGGGGCGGTCGTAAAAATCAGTTGTCAAAACGAACGTTCGTGCTATATTAGGCGGCATGACGGCGGTTAACGAGGCGGTTCAGGAAGGGGGCGGGCGTCCCTCGGCGCGCGCGCGCAGGGCGCACGGCGAGCGGACGCGGCAGGCCATCCTTGAGGCGGCCGTCGACATCGCGTCGGAGGAGGGGCTCGAAGGGTTGACCATCGGCCGGCTCGCCTCCGAGCTTTCGATGAGCAAGAGCGGGCTGTTCGCGCACTTCGGCTCGAAGGAGGAGTTGCAGCTCGCCACCGTCGAGGCGGCGCGCGCCGTCTTCGTCCGCGAGGTCGTCGGCCCGGCCTTCGAGGCCGAGGAGGGGCTGGCGCGGCTGTGGTCTCTGTGCGACGTGTGGCTCGCCTACGTCCGCCGCGAGGTCTTCCGCGGCGGGTGCTTCTTCGCGGCGGCCGCGGCCGAGTTCGACGGCCGGCCGGGCGCCGTGCGCGACCGCGTCGCGGAGATAATGAAGGAGTGGCTGGCGCTGCTCCGCCGCTCGGTCTCGGAGGCGCAGGCCGCCGGGCAGCTCGGGCGCGAGGCCGACCCGGCGCAGCTCGCCTTCGAGCTGAACGCGCTTGAGATGGGCGCCAACTGGGCCTTCCAGCTCCACGGCGACCGGCAGGCGTTCGCGCGCGCGCGACTGGGCGTGCTCGAACGCCTGCGCCGCGTTGCCACGCCCGACGGGCTGCCGCTCCTGCCCGCACCCGGACGCGCGAAGGGCCGCGCCCCGCGCGGGGGTTCAAAAACATGAGCACGACAGACGCACACCTCTCTTCGCCGCTGGTCGAGAAGCGGAGCGCCGCGTGGGGCGCCGTCCGCGTAGACCACTGCCACTTCGGCGAGGGACGGCTCGCCGAGCACAGCCACCCGGAGCACATGCTCCTGATCGCGCTCAGCCGTTGCAGCGGCGAGCTCAGCGCGGCCGGCGGGTTCCGCGCGCGCGCTCAGGTGCGCGGCGGCGTCTGCGTCGTCCCCTCGGGGCAGCCGTTCGGGGCGCGGCTCGGGGGCGACACCGAATGCCTCGCAATCTACCTCGACCCCGCGCTCGTCGCGCGCGCGGCGCGCGAGGCGGGCGACGCCGGCCGCCGCTTCGAGGTCGTCGCGCGCAGTAAGCCGCGCGACCCCGTCGTCAGCCGCGTCGGGATGGCGCTGCTGGCCGAGATGCGCGAGGACGCGGCGCGGGACGGCGTCGCGCGGCTCTACGCGGCGTCCCTGGCGAACGTGCTGGCCGTACACGTGCTCAGGCACTACACGGCCGAGGGGGCCGAGCCCCGACGCTTCGCGGGAGGGCTCTCGGGGCCGACGCTGCGGCGCGTGCTCTCCTACATCGCCGATAATCACGGGCGCGACCTGAGCCTCGAAGACCTCGCCGGCGAGGCCGCGATGAGCACCTTCCACTTCGCGCGCGAGTTCAAGCGCGCCACGGGGACGACGCCCCACCAGCACCTCCTCAGGTTCCGGGTCGAGCGCGCGAAGGAGCTTCTGGCCGGAAGCCAACTGCCGCTCGCGGAGGTCGGCCTGCGCACGGGCTTCAGCCACCAGAGTCACTTCACGCGACTCTTCCGACGCTACACGGGCACGACGCCGCTGGGCTACCGCGTCATGTCGCGCGCGTAGGGCGCGCGGACGAGTAGCAAGATTCATCAACGCCGAGCAAGAAGGGGAAATACGCCGCGCGGCATGAGGGTCTAAGCTCCGACCGTCGGTTAATTCGACGTGGAGGAACAGGAGCGATGACCAGGATGCTGAAAGGACTTTTCACGGCGGCGCTGTTTTTGACTCTGCTCTCGGCGGGCGCGGCGGCGCAGGACACGGGGCGCGGGTCGCGGGAGCTGATAGCGCGCGGCAACGAGCGTTACGCGCGCGGCGAGTACGAGGCGGCAATCAAAGTTTACTCGCTCGTCCCTGCGGACGCGGGCGAGGCTTACGCGCAGGCGCTCTACAACACGGGCGTCTGCCGCTTCGAGCTGTGGCAGACCGAGGAGGCGGCGAAACTTTACGCGCGCGCGGTCGAGGCGCGGGGCGGGCACTACCCGAAGGCTTCCTACGCGCTCGGGGTCGCGCTCGAAGAGTTGGGGCGCGGCGCCGAGGCGAAGCAGTCTTACGCGGGCGCAGCCGCCGGGGGGCACGCCACGGCGCACTACAAGCTCGGGATGCTCGCGGAGTCAGCGGGCGACGTGGCGACTGCCGCCGCGCACCTCCGCGAGGCGGTCAAGCGCTCGAAGGGCAAGTTCCCCGCGAGCCACAACAACCTCGGCGTGATGCTCGCGCGCGTGGGGCGTCTGGACGAGGCCGAGCGCGAGTTCGAGGCGGCGCTCGCCGAGTCGGAAGGGAAGTTCGAGGAGGCCGCGCACAACCTGAAGCTCTGCCGCACGCTGCTGGCGGCGGGTCGCGCCGGGGGCGGCCCGGCGGAGATGAAGATCGCGGCGCTGGCCGACGGGTTCAGAAGGTAGGCGGGGGGAGGGTTAACGACTTTGGAGACGAAGCCTTTGGACGTGATGGCCATCCTCAAGCTCTACGAGCTGAGGGGCGAGGCGCGCATGCGCGAGGCGCGCGCGTGGTTCTTCTCGGAGTTCGCGCCGCGCTCGGGCAAGGACATCGTCCGGCTCATGCTGAGCGGCGAGCGGGAGAGCGCCTTCTACCGGATGGTCGCCTCGCACTGGGAGGCGGCGGCCTCGTTCGTCAACAACGGCGGCATCGACGAGCGGCTCTTCCTCGAAGGAAACTCCGAGCACGTCGTCGTCTACGCCAAGCTCCAGCCCTTCCTCGCCGAAGCCCGCGAGCTGATGGGCGAGCCCGACTACCTCTCGAACCTCGAACGCCTCGTCATGAAAATCCCTGACGTGGAGAAGAAGCTCGAAAACCGACGCCGCCTGCTCGAACGCTGGTCGCAGGCGCACGCGGCCGGGCAGGAAGTTTAACCACAGAGACGCCGAGACAAAGTCAAAACGTTAAGCCGTGTCCCTGTGTCTCCGTGGTTCAATTCTTCCGGCTCAGCGCCGCGTGCGCAGCCCGGGCGTGTTCAGGTGGGGCACGGCGTTGAAGGTGAAGAGCAGTGTCCCCTCGGCGCGCAGTTGGAGGACGGTGTAGGCGGTGTTGAGCAGCACGGCCGCGAGGCGCGGGATGTGTTCGTCAGAGGCTTCGAGCGCGCGCGCCGTCCGGATCGCCGTCGGCACGGCCGAGGTGAATACCGCGACGTTCTCGCGCGGCCGTGTGGCCGTTCCATCTAAGCGGCAGGCGGCGACGCGCGCGATAAACTGCTGCCACGTCTCGCCCGTATGCGGGTAGCGCCCTTCCACCCACGCGTCCATGACCTTGGTGTCGGAAGCGCGCCAGACCCTGTGCACGTCGGCCGTGTGGTCGCCCGCGTTCGCGCGCAACTCGGCGTTCACCTCCTCGTACTCGCGCCTGAACTCTTCGTCGTCCTCACACATCATCGGCGCGAGCTCTTTGTAAATGCCGTGGAAGTCGAACTCGTCCCAGCCCGCGTCGAGCGTCGGCTCGGGGAAGGGCAGTCCGGCGTCCGCGTAGGCCGCGCCGACCTCGGCGGCCGTCTGCCGCTGGCGCCTGAGCCCGCCCGCGTAGGCGCGCGCGAACTCGACGCCCTGTGAGACTAAATACTCGCCGAGCAGACGCGCCTGCCGCCGCCCGAGCCCCGAAAGCGAGTCGTACTCGTCGCGCGTGCCCGCCTGTCCGTGGCGGACGAAATAGACGTTGGTCAAAACGGAATCCCAGCCCCCTCGTCTTCAGAGATGATAACGGCCGGCCTTTAGAACCGCGTCGGCGATGCGGCGTCTCGCCGCGACGGTGTTGGGCGGCGTGTGATGTGTGAGCCGGCGGACGCCTTCGAGCATCTCGCGCGAGTCGCCGCCGTCGGCGAGCGCGGCGGCGACCTGCCGGGCCGAGTGCGCCATGCGGTCGGCCGCGTCCGACGCGTAGACTCGCGCCGCGTCGAGCTGCACGGACGCGGCGGCCTCGCCCTTTGAGGCGAAGAGCTTCTCTGTTCGCAGCAGGGCGGACTCAAGCGCGTAGACCTCGGCCGTGATGTCCGCGACGTGGCCGAGCACCTCCTGCTCCTCCGTGAGACGGTCGCCGTAAGTCTCCACGGCCTGCCCGAGCGTGAAGATCACAAGACGTTTGCCGCGCGTCAAAAGGTCGCGCTCGGCCGCGAGCGGGGAGGATGAGGGGCTTGCCCCACGTGCGTCGCCGCCTTCGAGCGCGCGCCGCGCGCCTGCGCCGTCGAAGAGTCCGCGCGTCGTCTCGTTCCTGAGCAGGCGTGTCGGGATGATGAGGCGGTTGATCTCGTTCGTGCCCTCGTAGATGCGCGTGATGCGCGCGTCGCGGTAGGCGCGCTCGGCCGGGTACTCTTTCGAGTAGCCGTAGCCGCCGTAGGTCTGCAAAGCCTCGTCCACGACGTATCCGAGCGCCTCGCTCGTCCAGACCTTGTTGATGGAGCACTCGACGGCGAAGCTCTCGATGACCTTGAGCACGCCCTCGGCGTCGTCCTCGGTCAAGGCTTCGAGCGCGCGGTCAACGTCGCCGAGCGTGCGGTAGACGATAGAGTCTCCGACGTAACAGCGGACGGCCATCTCGCCTATCTTCTGCTTAATCATCCCGAACTCGCTGATGAATCGGCCGAACTGGCGGCGCTCGGCCGCGTAGTTCGCCGCGCGCGTCAGCGCCTGCTTCGCGCCGCCGATGTTGCGCGTGCCGAGCTTGAGCCGGCCGAGGTTCAGGATGTTGAAGGCGACGCGGTGCCCCTCGCCGACTTCGCCCAGGACGTTCGCGGCGGGGACGCGCACGTTCTCAAGGATGAGCGCGGTCGTCGAAGAGCCGTCCAAGCCCAGCTTTGGCTCCTCGCGCCCGCTCGCGACGCCCATCCCGCGCTCGACGAGGAAGGCCGTGAACTTACTGCCTTCGACCTGCGCGAAGATGGTGAAGAGGTCTGCGAAGCCGCCGTTCGTGATCCACATCTTCTGGCCGTTGAGGACGTAAGCGTCGCCGTCGTCGGTCAAAGTCGCTTTCGTCCGCGCGGCGCGCGCGTCCGAGCCGGAGCCCGGCTCTGTCAGCGCGTAGGCCGCGACCCACTCGCCGCCCGCGAGTCGCGGCAGGTAGCGCGCCTTCTGCTCCTCCGTGCCGAAGTAGACGAGCGGCAGCGTCCCTATCCCCGTGTGCGCGCCGAGCGAGCCGGCGAAGGAGGGCACGACGCCTATCTTCTCGCCGACGAAGGCCGAGCTGACCTTGTCGAGCCCGAGCCCGCCGTAAGCTTCGGGGATGTCCACGCGGAGCAGGTCGAGGTCGGCGGCCTTCGAGAGCAGCTCGCGCGTCAGCGCCCAGTCCTTCGCGTGAATCTCGGCGTCGCGCGGCAGCACCTCCGTCCGCATGAAGTCCTCCGCGACGCGGCCGAACATCCGCTGCGCCGGCGTAAGGTCTTCGCGCGTGAAGACCGCTTCCGGCGAGGCGTCCGTACAGAGGAAGCCGCCGCCCGTGCCCGCGAGCGCGCCCGTCGGTGTTGACATGTGGGTGTGTCCCTTTCGTGGAATCGGCGCGCCCGCGAGCAGGGTGGTTGACGCTGGGCGCGGTTCGGCGTTATAACTACCGACCGTCCGGTCGGTACCATAGCACCGCGGCCCGCGGCGCACAAGCGCGACCCGGCGACCCACACGACAGACACCATTAGGTCACGATGAGAGCACAGAAAAAGTCTGCGCCCAACAACGAGCGTCTGGCCGAAATCTACCGCACGGCCGCGCAGATCATCCTCCGCAAGGGCTACGACGCGACCTCGGTCAACGACATCGCCAACGCCCTCGGGATGACGAAGGCGGGGCTCTACCACTACATCAACGGCAAGAAGGAGCTGCTCTTCGACATCATGAACTTCGGGCTCGGCGAGCTGGACGAGGAGGTGGCCGAGCCCGCGAAGGCGATCGCCGACCCGGCGGCGCGGCTGCGCTTCGCGGTCGAGGCGCACGCCCGCCTCGTCACGCGCGGGCAGGGCGCCATCACGATTCTCGTCGACGAGATCACGGCGCTCACGCCGCCGCAGCAGCGTAAGATAACGCAGCGCAAGCGCGCCTACTTCGACTTCCTGCGCGGCACGCTCGACGAGTTGAAGTCCGCGGGGCGGCTACAGGACGTGGACACGACGGCCGCGACCTTCGGCCTCCTCGGGATGATTAACTGGCTCTCGCGCTGGTTCCGCCACGGCGGCGCGCTCAGCGAAGAGCAGGCGGCCGACCAGCTCGTCCGCATCGCCTTCCACGGCCTGCTGCGCCCGGGAAAGCTGAAAGCTGTAGACGGTAACCAGTAGCCGGTAGACAGTACCGCTCCGCGTTGCGGCCGTTAGCGCTGACTCACGGACTATCCATCTACCGAATGCTTTTCTACTGACTACTGTCTATTGACTACTATCTACTTCTCTTATGAACATCCTCGTCTGTCTCAAGCAGATTCTCGACCCGGAGGTGCCGGCGCGCGACTTCCGGGTTGACGCGGCGCGGCGCGAGGCCGAGCAGGGGTCGGCCAATCTCGTGACGAACATCTTCTGCGAGAACGCGCTGGAGACCGCGCTGCAACTGCGCGAGCGCGCGGGCGGCGACGTGAAAATTATGGTGCTCTCGTACGGGCGGCCGACGGCCGAGGACTCCCTGCGGAAGGCTCTGGCGATGAAGGCCGACGCCGCCGCGCTCGTCCTCGACGAGGGCGAAGGGACGCCCGACCCGCTCGCGGTGGCGCGCGTGCTGGCGGCGGCTATCGGCAGGCTGGGCGAGTTCGACCTCATCATGACGGGGCGCGAGGCGGGCGACTGGGGCGCGGGGCAGACGGGCGGGCTCATCGCCGAAGAGCTTGGGCTCCCCTGCGTCTCATTCGTCGACACGGTCGAAGCGGCCGGCGGCCTCCTGCGCCTCAAGCGGCAGACCGACACCGGCTGGGAGTTGATAGAGGCGACGCCGCCGGTCGTCGTCACCGTGACCAACGACGAGCACAACGTGCCGCGCATCCCGAAGGTGCGCGACGTGATGATGTCGTACCGGCAGCCGCTGACGAAGTTGACGCCCGCAGACCTCGGGCTCGCGG
The DNA here is from genome assembly GCA_036399155.1 of Pyrinomonadaceae bacterium. Taxonomy (GTDB): domain Bacteria; phylum Acidobacteriota; class Blastocatellia; order Pyrinomonadales; family Pyrinomonadaceae; genus QHXN01. Next base: position 43,528 of record DASWNR010000487.1, on the reverse strand, counting down.
ACGGGGCGCGCGCCGCCGGCGGCTACTACGAGGTGGCCGAGCTTTTCGTCCCTCAGAAGGAGGCGAGCTGCGACTTCGTCGCCGGCGACACGCTCGACGAGAAGGTCGAAGCCTTCGCACGCCGAATCGTCGAAGTCACGCGGGGAATGTGAGCACTCCTTTTATGAACGACGTTCTCATCTGTCTGTTTGCCGCGTCGGGGTTCGACAAGGCCGCGCAGGGGTTGGCGGGCGCGGGGCGGCGTCTGGCCGGCGAGTTGGGCGGGGGTCTGCGCGCGTTCGTCGTGGGCGAGGGCGCGGAGGCGTTGGCGCGGGAGGTCGCGCGCGTCGCGGACGAGGTCTTGTTCGCCGACCAGCCGGAGCTGGCCGAGTATCAGCCGGAGACTTGCCTGACGGCGCTGGCCGAACTGTGTGGGAGCTTGCGCCCGCGCGCGGTGCTGCTCGGGAATGACACGTACAGTCAGGAGATCGCGCCCCGCCTCGCGCACCGTCTGGGCGGGAGCGCGGCGGGCGACTGCGTCGAGGTGAGCGTCGCGGAGGGGGCAGCGGTGCGCGTCTCGCGGCAGGTCTACGGCGGGAAGGCGCAGGCGGTTCTTGAGTTGAAGAGGAGCCCGGCGGTCGTCTGGCTGCGCGCGCGCTCGTTCCAGCCCGCGCCGGCGCGCGCGGAAGGCGGCACGGTGACGCGCGCGTCGCTAGACGTTCGGCCCGACACGCGCACGCGCGTCGTCGAGCGCAGGCGCGAGGAGTCGGGCGAGGCGCGTCTGGAAGAGGCGCGCGTCATCGTCTCGGGCGGGCGAGGCATCGGCGGGCCTGAGCCGTTCGAGACCGAGCTGAAGCCGCTGGCCGAACTGCTCGGCGCGCAGCTCGCCGCCTCGCGCGCGGCGTGCGACGCCGGCTGGGTGCCGCCGACTTGGCAGGTGGGGCAGACGGGGAAGAAGGTGACGCCGGAGCTGTACCTCGCCGTCGCCATCACGGGCGCGAGCCAGCACATGGCCGGCATCTCCGAGGCCAGAACCATCGCCGCAATCAACACGGACCCCGACGCCCCCATCTTCAAACACTGCCGCTTCGGCATCGTCGAAGACTACCGCAAGGTCTTGCCGCTGCTACGCGAAAAACTAAAAGTGCTGAGGACTGAGGACTGAGGTCTGAGTGATAAAGCGCGTCTTGTTTTAACTCAGTCCTCAGTCCTCAGTCCTCAGCACTCAGCACTTCTTTACTATGGAAGCCACGCGCGAGATTTACTGGAACGTCACGCAGGTCTGGGTGATGTACGCGCTGCTTTTGCCGACGGCGCTGGTCGGCGCTTTCGGCGTCTACCGTCACCTGAGCCGCTGGCGGCGCGGGCAGCCGGCCGCGCGCTTCGACCGGCCGGCCGAGCGCTTCAAGCTTCTCTTCAAGCACGCGGTCGCGCAGCGGCGCACGGCGCGCGAGCGATACGCCGGGCTCTTTCACGCTTTCATCAGCTACGGCTTCGTCGTCCTGACGATGGCGACGACGGTCGTCGCGCTCGACGCGGACTTCGGCACCGCCATCATGCGCGGGCGCTTCTACCTCTACTTCCAGTCGCTCGCCGTGGACGTGTTCGGCGCGCTCGTCATGGTCGGCGTTCTGATGGCCGCCGCGCGCCGCTACCTGAAGCGGCCGGGGAAGCTCGTCCACACGGACGAGGCGGCGCTGATTCTGGCGGCCGTCTTCCTGATGTGCCTGCAAGGTTTTCTGGTCGAGGGCTGGCGCATCGCCGCGACGAACGACCCATGGGCGGCGTGGTCGCCGTTCGGCAACCTCGTGGCGCAGGCGTCGCGGGCGACGTTGAGCGCCGAGGCGACGCGGCGGGCGCACGTCTTTACGTGGTGGTTTCATCTGGCGACCAGCTTCGCCTTCGTCGCGTGGCTGCCGTACACGAAGATGATGCACGTGCTGACCGCGCCGCTCAACATCTACGCCGCCAACCTCGCCCCGCTCGGCGCGTCGCTCAGGCAGGTGGACTTCGAGAAGGCCGAGTCGTTCGGCGTCAACTCGCTCGGCGGCTTTACGTGGAAAGACCTGCTCGACCTCGACGCCTGCACCGAGTGCGGTCGCTGCACGGCGGTCTGCCCCGCCAACACGGTCGGCAAGGAGCTTTCGCCGCGCGACATCATCCTGGGCCTTCGCGACCTGATGCACGACCGGCCGCGCGAAGCCTTCGGGCTCGTCTCGGCGGGCGGCGGCGCGGCCGTCGGAGTTACGCCCGCCGACAAGGAGCCGACGGCGGACGTTGAAGTGAGAAAGCCCCTGCCCGTCATCGGCGCGACGCCCGCGACCTCGCCCGTCCCGCTCTGGCAGTGTACGACCTGCGCGGCCTGCATGGAGGCGTGCCCGGTCTTCATCGAGCAGATGCCGAAGATAGTGGACATGCGCCGCTTTCTCGTCATGGAGGAGGCGGACTTCCCCGAATCGATGCAGGAGGCTGTGATGTCTCTGGAGCGGCGCGGCCACCCGTTCAGCGGCACGCAGGCGACGCGGACGGACTGGGCCGAGGGGCTGAACGTGCCGACGGGCGCGGACGTAAAAGAAGCCGAAGTCCTGCTCTGGGTCGGGTGCGGCGGCGCGCTCGTCGAGCGCAACCAGAAGGTCACGCGCGCGACGGCACAGCTTCTCGAACAGGCGGGCGTAAAGTTCGCAATCCTCGGGCGCGAGGAGAAGTGCTCGGGCGACCCGGCGCGGCGCATCGGCAACGAGTTCCTCTTCGAGCAGCTCGCGCGCGAGAACGTCGGGAACCTGAACAGGTACGGCGTCAGGAAGGTCGTCACGGCCTGCCCGCACTGCTTCAACACTGTTCGGAACGAGTACCCGCAGTACGGCGGCGCGTTCGAGGTCTTTCACCACAGCGAGTTCCTCGCGCGCCTCGTCGAAGAAGGGCGGCTGAAGCCCGTTTCGGAGTCGGGCAGGAAAGTAACCTTCCACGACCCCTGCTACCTCGGCCGTCAGAACGGCGTCTACGACGCGCCGCGCTCGCTCGTGCAAATCTCGACGCGCGGCGGCGCGGTCGAGATGGGGCGCAGCCGCGGGCAAAGCTTCTGCTGCGGGGGCGGCGGCGGGATGAGCTTCGTGGACGAGCCGCCCGACAAGCGCGTCAACCAGGAGCGCGCGCGCGAGGCCGTCGAGACCGGCGCGGACGTTGTGGCGACGGGCTGCCCCTTCTGCATGACGATGCTCGAAGACGGCGTCAACGCGCGCCGTGGCGGGCGCGACGTGAAGGTGATGGACGTGGCCGAACTACTCTGGGAGGCTTCGCGCCCGCGCCCTGCCGAGAATCAAAGCGAGAATCAAAACCTGTGAGGTCGCCGTTATGGACTTGAACCTGACACCGGGCGAGCAGCGTTTCCGCGACGAGTTCCGCGCGTGGCTCAGGGGGAACGTGCCCGCGGAGTGGGCGGGCGGCGCGGCGGGCTCCGAGGAGCGCGCCGAGTACATCAGGTACCTGCGCGACTGGCAGCGCAAGCTCTACGACGGCGGCTGGGCCGGCATCTCCTGGCCGAAGGAGTTCGGCGGGCGCGGCGCGAGCCTCATGGAGCAGGCCATCTTTCAGGAGGAGCTTGCGCGCGCGTCCGCGCCGCAGCTCGTCGGCACCATCGGGCTGTCGCTCGTCGGGCCGACCATCATCGCCCTCGGCACGGACGGGCAGAAGGCGCGCTACCTGCCGAAGATTCTCTCGGGCGAGGAGATCTGGTGTCAGGGCTTCTCGGAGCCCAACGCCGGCAGCGACCTCGCCGCGTTGGGCACGAAGGCCGCTCGCGCCGGGGACGACTTCGTCGTCAACGGCCAGAAGATCTGGACTAGCTTCGCGCAGATGGCCGACTGGTGTCTGCTGCTCGTGCGGACGGACTCGGAAGCTCCGAAGCACAAGGGGCTCACCTGCCTGCTCGCGGACATGCGCGCGGAGGGCGTCACGGTGCGCCCGCTGCGGCAGATGTCGGGCGACTCCGGCTTCAACGAGGTCTTCTTCTCGAACGTGCGCGTGCCGGCGTCAAAGGTTCTGGGCGAGGTCAACAAGGGCTGGACGACCGCCATCACGGCGCTGATGAACGAGCGCGCGAACCTCGGCTCGGGGATTCAGGTAATCTTCAAGCGGCAGCTCGAAGCGCTCGTCGAGCGCTCGCGCACCGTCGAGCGTAACGGCCGCCCGGCGAGCGAAGACCCGCTCGTCCGCCAGAAGCTCGCGCAGGCTTACCTCGAACTCGAAATCCTGCGGCTCAACACCAACCGCGCTTTAACGTCTCTGAGTAAGAGCGGCGTCCCCGGCGCGGAGGGCTCAATCCAGAAGCTCTACTGGAGCGAGATGAACCAGCGCACGCAGCAATACGCGCAGGAGATTCTCGGCCCCTACGGCCAGCTCAAGGACTTCGACAAAGGCATGTGGGAGTACGGGTACCTGCGCACGCGCGGCAACACCATCGAGGCGGGCACCAGCGAAATCCAGCGCAACATCATCGCCGAGCGCGTGCTCGGGCTTCCCAAAAGCTACTGAGCACTTCTCATCATGGACTTTGATTTAAGCAAGCCGCAGAAGCTTTTGAAGGAGTCGGCGCGGGCGCTTCTGGCGCGCGGGTGCGGGCCGGGGCGCGTGCGCGAGTTGATGGAGACGGAGACGGCGCACGACGAAGGGCTCTGGCAGTTAATGTCCGAACAGGGTTGGACGGGGCTCGTCGTGCCGGAGTCGGAGGGCGGGCTCGGGCTGGGCTTAGTCGAGATGGCGGCCGTGGCCGAGGAGATGGGGCGCGCGTGCCTGCCGGGCGCGTTCCTCTCGACGCTCACGGCCGCCGCGCTCGTCGAGCGCGCGGGCGACGCCGTGCAGCGCGCGAAGTACCTCGGGCCGATAGCGTCCGGCGAGATGAAGGCGACGGTCGCGCTGCTCGAAGAGTCTGCGAGCTGGGAGCCCGGGGCCGTGAGGCTCGCGGCGTCGCGCGGCGGCGGCGGTGACTTCAGCTTGACGGGGCGCAAGCTGTTCGTGCCCGACGCGGGCGTGGCCGACCTCATCGTCTGCGTCGCGTGCGAAGGCGACTCGCTCGCGCTCCTGCCCGTCGGGCGCGGCGCGGAGGGCTTGAGCGTCAGGCCGACGCCCTCGATGGACGCGACGCGCAAGCTCTACGAGGTCGCGTTCGACGGCGTGCGCGTCGCCGGCGGCGAAGCGCTCGGCGCGGACGGCGACGCCGCGGGGGCGCTTCGAGGTGCGCTCGACGTGGCGACGGCCGTCCTGTGCGCGGAGATGGTCGGCGGGATGCAGTGGGTGCTCGACGCGTCGGTCGAGTACGCGAAGACGCGCCGGCAGTTCGGCCGCCCTGTCGGCTCGTTCCAGGCCGTGCAGCACATGTGCGCCGACATGCTCCTGTTGACCGAGAGCGCGCGCTCGGCCGCATACTACGCCGCGTGGGCGCTGACCGAGCGTGACCCGAAGGCTTCGCTCTCCGTCTCGATGGCGAAAGCCTACTGCTCGGACGCCTACCGCGAAGTCTCCAACCGGGGCGTGCAGGTTCACGGTGGCATCGGGTTCACCTGGGAGCACGACCTGCAACTCTATTACAAGCGCGGCAAGTCGTCCGAGACGCTCTTCGGCGACTCGACCTACCACCGCGAGCGCGTCGCGCGGCACGTCGTGGACGGCGGCTCGGCCGGAGGCCCTGAGCGATGACGGCACACGTTAAAGAGTTGTTCGACCTGAAGGGGCGCGCGGCGATTGTCACGGGCGGCTCGCGCGGTCTGGGCAAGGAGATGGCCGAAGGGCTGGCCGAGGCCGGCGCGTCTTTGATGCTCTGCGCGCGGCGCGAGGAGTGGCTGACTCCGACGCTAGTGGAGTTCCGCGAGCGTGGCTTCAACGTCGCAGGGATGCTCTGCGACGTGACGAATCAGGAGCAGGTGCAGGCGGTCGTCGAACGCACGGTCGAGTCGTTCGGCAAGGTTGACGTGCTCGTCAACAACGCGGGCGTCTCGTGGGGCGAGCGCCCCGAGCGGATGCCGCTCGACAAGTGGCGGAAGGTTCTGGACGTGAACCTGACGGGCGCGTTCCTCTTCGCGCAGGCCGCCGGGCGCGAAATGCTGAAGCGGGAGCATGGGCGCATCATCAACGTCTCGTCCGTCTCCGGGCTTCAGTCTTCGGCCGACGGGCCTTTCTACGTCGGCTACGCGGCGTCGAAGGCGGGGCTGTTCGGCCTGACGCGCGAGCTGGCGGCGACGTGGGGGCGGCAGGGGATACGCGTCAACGCTATCGCGCCCGGCTTCTTCCACTCGCGCCTCACCGAAGGCATCATCGAGCAGGCGGAGGCTTCGATCAAGGCGCGCTCGCCCATCCCGCGCGTCGGCCGGGAGGGCGAGTTGAAGGGCGTCGCCGTCTTCCTCGCCTCCGACGCGTCGAACTACATCACGGGCCAGACCATCGTCGTGGACGGCGGGCGCACGATTGTTTAGTAGACAGTAGTCATTAGACAGTAGTCAGTAGTAAAACCTTCTTGTTGCGAAGCGTCCGTGTGTCGGCGTCGACGGCCGCGACGCGGAGCGCTACTGTCTACTCAAGGAGCATTTATGAGCAAACCGGAAGCGGGCAAGGAGACGGGCGGGTCGGCGTACGCGGCGCGGCCGTGGCTTGAGCATTACGACTACTGGGTGCGCGCGCACATGAACTACCCGCGCCGCCCGCTGCACGAGATACTGCGGCTGACGGCGGTCGAGGTGCCCGACCGGCCGGCCACGGCCTTCCTCGGCGCGCACCTGACGTTCGCCGAGGTCAAGGAGCGGTCGGACAGACTGGCCACGGCGCTGCGCGCGCTCGGCGTCGGCCAGCACGACCGCGTCGGCGTCATGCTGCCGAACTGCCCGCAGTACCTCATCGCGGCCTTCGCCGTCCTGCGCCTCGGGGCGGTCGTCGTCAACGTCAACCCGCTCTACACGCCGCGCGAGGTCGCGGTCGTCGCGAAGGACTCCGGCATGCGCGTGCTCTTAACGCTCGACCAGCTCGCGCCCGTCACCCTCGCCGTCAGAGACCAGACCGGCATCGAGCACGTCGTCGTCACCTCGGTCATGGAATATTCGGCCGCCGCCGCGCCCTGCCCGGAGGTCGAGGGCACGCAGCGCCTGTCCGACCTGCTGGCGGGCGTCGGCGAGCCCGACCTGCCTTCGGTCGAGATAGACGCAGAGGACGTGGCCGTCTTGCAGTACACGGGCGGGACGACCGGCGTGCCGAAGGGCGCGATGCTGACGCACTACAACATCTTCGCCAACGTGATTCAGGGGCAGTGCTGGCACTACAGCGACGTGCGCCGGGGCGAAGACACGTACCTGCTCGTCATCCCCTTCTTTCACATCTACGGCTTCACGGTCGGCCTGATGTCGGGCGTGTGGCGCGGCGCGCAGCAGGTCTTGATTCCGAAGTACGACGTGGAGATGCTGCTCGCCGCGATACGCCAGTACGCGCCGACCTACTTCCCGGCCGTCCCGACCATCTACATCTCGCTGCTCAACCACCCGAAGGCGAAGGAGTACGGACTCGACCGCATACGCACCTTCAACAGCGGCTCGGCCCCGCTGCCCGTCGAAGTGCTGGAGCAGTTCGAGCGGCTGACGGGCGGCACGCTCAAGGAGGGCTACGGGCTTTCGGAGGCGTCGCCCGTCACGCACACGACGCCCGAACTCTCGCGCCGCAAGCCGGGCAGCATCGGCCTGCCGCTGCCCGACACCGACATCAAGATTGTCGATTTAGAAACGGGCGAGACGGAGGTGCCCGCCGGGCAGGAGGGCGAGCTGTGCATCGCCGGGCCGCAGATAATGAAGGGCTACTGGAACCGACCCGACGAGACGGCCATCGCGCTCCGCGAGGACGCGGCCGGCCGGACTTGGCTCTACACGGGCGACGTGGCGCGCATGGACGAGGACGGCTACACCTACATCGTCCAGCGCAAGAAGGACATGATCATCGTCAGCGGCTTCAACGTCTACCCGTCCGAGGTCGAGGGCGTGCTCTACGAGCACCCGGCCGTGATGGAGGCCGCCGTCGTCGGCGTCCCGCACGAGTACCGCGGCGAGGCCGTCAAGGCTTTCGTCGTCCTCAAGCCCGGCGCGCAGGCCACCCCCGAGGAGCTGACCGAGCACTGCACGCGCGGCCTCGCCGAGTTCAAAGTCCCCTCGCAGGTCGTCATCCGCGAGAGCCTGCCCAAGACCGCCGTCGGCAAAATCCTCCACCGCGTGCTGCGCGAAGAGGAGCAGCCGGAGGGTTGAGCATGCGACTGCTGGAAGGCAAGGTCGCCGTCGTCACCGGCGCGGCGCGCGGCATCGGGCGCGCGTGCGCCGAGCTGTTCGCCGCGCACGGGGCGCGCGTGGTGCTCTCGGACATCGACGCCGAGCCGGCGCGCGAGGCGGCCGAGGCTTTGAAGGCGGCGGGCGGTGACGCGCTCGCCGTCCCGGGCGACGTGACGGCCTCGGACTTCGGCGCGTCAATAGTCGGCGCGGCGCTCGACGCCTACGGGCGTCTCGACGTGATAGTCAACAACGCCGGCTACACGTGGGACGGCACGGCGCACAAGATGTCGGACGAGCAGTGGCAGGCGATGCTCGACGTACACCTGACCGCGCCCTTCCGCATCATACGCGCCGCCTCGCACTACCTGCGCGAGACCGCCAAGCGCGAGAAGGAGGAGATGGGGCGCGCCGCCGCGCGGAAGATAGTCAACGTCTCCTCGACTTCGGGGACGCGCGGCAACGCCGGTCAGGCCAACTACGCGGCGGGCAAGGCCGGCGTCGTCGGGCTGACCAAAACGCTCGCGAAGGAGTGGGGGCAGTTCAACATACAGGTCAACGCCGTCGCCTTCGGCTTCATCGAGACGCGGCTCACGCGGGCGAAGGAGTCGGGCGAGAGCGTCACGCGCGAGTCGGCCGACATCGCGCTCGGCATCCCGCAGTCGAACCGCGAGATCGCCTTCCGGCTCATCCCCGCGGGGCGCGGCGGCACGCCCGAGGAGGCGGCCGGCGCCGTCCTCTTCTTCGCCTCGCCCCTCAGCGATTACGTCTCGGGGCAGGTGCTCGAAGTGACCGGCGGGCTGTGAGGCGTGTAGACTGACTCACACAGGCAAACTTCCCATGACAGACCACGAAGCCATCAAGTTCGACATCTGCTGCGCCGCGCGCCTGCTCTTCCGGCAGGGATTGAGCGTCGCCAACGCCGGCCACCTGAGCGTCGCCACGGGCCCCGGCGAGATGCTCGTCAACCACTTCGGCCCGTCGTTCGCGACTCTCAGGCCCGAGAACGTCGTCCGCGTCGACTTCGAGGGGCGCGTGCTGGAAGGCCAGGCTTACGTCAACGACACGATACGTCTGCACGGCATCATCCACCGCGAGAATTCGCGCGCCGTCGCGGTCGCGCACACGCACCCGCCCTCGGTCGTCACACTGAGCGCGCTGCGCGTCGTGCCGGAAGTCTACGACCAGGAGAGCTGTCTGCTCGCCGACGACGTGGGGCTGGTCGAGGACGACTACGAGGGGTTGGCCGCGGAGGAGGAGCGCGTGATGCCCGTCGCGCGCGCGCTCGGCGAGAAGCCGGTCGTCATCCTGCCCAACCACGGCGCCATCACGACGGGCGACAACATACAGGCCGCGATGCTCCGCATGCTCCTGCTCGAAGGCATGGCCGAGCGCCACCTGGCCGTCGCGCGCGCCGCACGCGACCTCGGGCGCGAGCCTGTGGCGATAGCGCCGGCGGCCGCGCGCCGCGCCAAGGCCGAGATCGCGCGCATCCCCGTCCTCCCGCTCCTCTGGCGAGACCTCCTCACGCGGCTGCGCTCGACCGACCCCGATCTGTTTGAAGGACGAGAGAACTGATGAGCTACACCATCAAGAGAGTCGTCGTCATCGGCTCGGGGACGATGGGCGGCGGCATCGCCGCGCACGCGGCCAACGCCGGGCTGTCCGTCGTTCTACTGGATGTCGCGCCGAAGGAGTTGACGCCCGAAGAGGAGAAGAAGGGGCTCAGGCTCGACAGCCCCGCCGTCCGCAACCGCGTGGTCAACGCCGCGCTCGAACGCCTGAAGAAGTCGAAGCCCGCGGCCTTCTTCACGCCCGAGACGGCCGCGCTCGTGACCGCCGGCAACCTCGAAGACGACTTCGACCGGGTCGGCGAGGGCGACTGGATAGTCGAGGCCATCGTCGAGCAGTTGGGGCCGAAGCGCGAGCTTATGGCGCGCGTCGAGCGCGCGAGAAAGCGGGGCAGCATCGTCACCAGCAACACCTCCGGGCTCCCCATCTACACAATCGCCGAAGGGCTCTCCGAAGACTTCCGCGCGCACTTTTTGGGCACGCACTTCTTCAACCCGCCGCGCTATATGAAGCTGCTGGAAGTCATCCCGACGCCCGACACGAAGCCCGAGGTCGTCGCCTTTATGACCGAGTTCGCCGGGCGGCGTCTGGGCAAGGGCGTCGTGCTGTGCAAGGACACGCCGAACTTCATCGCCAACCGCCTCGGCTCGGTGCTCGGGGCGTCCGCTCTCGGCTTCGTTCTGGAGAACGGGTACACGGTCGAGGAGGCCGACGCCGTCCTGAGCCCGCTCATCGGGCGGCCGAAGACGGGGCTGTTCCGGCTGCAAGACCTCGTCGGCTTAGATGTTTCAAGCTCGGTCGGCGAGAACCTCTACGGGCTCATCCCCGACGACGAGACGCGCGAGGTTTTGCGCAACCAGAACCTCGGGAGCCTGCGCACGACGCAGCTTGAGCGCGGCCGCCTGGGCGACAAGACGGGGCAGGGGTTTTACAGGAAGCCGCCGAAGGGCGCGAAGGGCGACATCCTCTCGCTCGACCTTGAGACGTTGGAGTACCGCGAGCGGCGCGAGCCCGACATCCCTTCGATGAAGGAGGCGCAGAAGATAAAGTCGCTGCCCGAGCGCGTCGCGTTCGTGCTCCGGCAGGACGACAAGGCCGGGCGGCTCGCGCGCCACGCCGTCTACCACACGCTGGCTTACGCCTCGCGCCGCGTCCCCGAAATCACAGACCACCTCGTCAACGTCGACCGCGCAATGCGCTGGGGCTACTCGCACGAGCTGGGGCCGTTCGAGCTGTGGGACGCGCTCGGCGTGCGCGAGACGGCGGACGCGATGGGGCGAGAGGGCTTCGCACCGGCGCCGTGGGTCGGGGAGATGCTCGACGCCGGGCACGAGACTTTTTACAGACAGGGCGGCGACTCGCTCTCCTTCTACGACCCGGCGCGCAAGGGGTATGTGACCGAAGCCCGCGACGAGCAGAACATCAGCCTCGCGCATCTAAAGTCCGCGGGGCGCGTGGTGCGCGAGAACCGCGGCGCGAGCCTGATAGACCTCGGCGACGGCGTGGCCTGTCTTGAGTTCCACACCAAGATGAACACGCTCGACGCCGACCTGGTGGAGATGCTGCGCGCGTCGGTCGAGGAGGTCGAGGGCGGGGACTGGCGCGGGCTCGTCGTAGGGAACGAGGCCCCGGACTTCTCGGTCGGAGCCAATCTGGCGGGCGGCGTGAGCAGTCCCGAAGAGGTCGAGCGCGCGTTGCGGGGGACGCAGGAAGCGGTCTCCGCGATGCGCTTCTGCTCGAAGCCCGTGGTGACGGCCCCTGCGGGGCGCGCGCTCGGCGGCGGGTGCGAGGTCGCGTTGGCGGGTGCGCGCGCGGCGGCGGCGGCCGAGACTTACATGGGGCTGGTCGAGGTCGGCGTCGGGCTGATTCCCGGCGCGGGCGGCTGCAAGGAACTCGTGCGGCGCGTCGTCTCGCCGCCGATGCGCGCGGCGGCCGGCGCCGACCCGGTGCCTTTCTTACAGCAGGCTTTGCAAACAATCGCGGCGGCGAAGGTCTCGACCAGCGCGGCCGAGGCGCGCACACTCGGCTACCTGGGCGAGGGCGATTTTGTAGTGATGAACCGCGACCACCAGTTGGCCGAAGCGAAGCGGCTCGTGCTCGAACTCTCCGACGCCGGCTACGCGCCGCCGGCGCGCGGCGCGAAGAACTGTTACGCCGCCGGGCGCGACGCGCTCGCGGCCCTTCGCGCCGGGCTCTACATCATGCAGCAGGGCGGCTACATGAGCGAGTACGATCTGCACGTCAGCCAGAGGGTCGCGTGGGTCTTGTGCGGCGGCGGAATCTCTTCGGCGCAGTGGGTCGACGAGCAATACTTCCTCGACCTCGAACGCGAGGCTTTCCTGTCGCTCTGCGGCGAGCCGAAGACCGTCGAGCGCATCACGCACATGCTTTCGACGGGGAAGCCCCTGCGGAATTAGACTGAGGGGGGCGAACCCGGATGACGCGCACGGCCGAAGACGAAAAGACCGGAGACGAAAAGACCGCCGGGGGCGCTGAGCCACGACCGGCGCTGAGCGGGCTGGAGTACATGCGCCAGCTCCTCTCGGGCGAGCGCGAGCCGTCGGGGATGGCGCGGCTGATGAACATGCGTCTCGTCGAGGTGGAGGAGGGGCGCGCGGTCTTCGCCGTCGCGCCGGACGAGCGCCACTACAACGGCCTCGGCATCGCGCACGGCGGCCTGGCGGCGACGCTGCTCGACTCGGCTCTCGGCTGCGCCATCAACACGGCGATGCCGGCGGGGCGCGTCTTCACGACGCTTGAGATGAAGATCAACTACGTCCGCCCGATGCGGCGCGAGACGGGCGAGGTGCGCTGCGAGGCGCGCGTGCTCCACGCCGGCTCGCGGGTCGCGACGGCCGAGGGGCGCATCCTCGACGCGTCGGGGAAACTCTACGCGCACGGCACGGCGACCTGCATGCTGTTCCGCGCGCGCTAACGAAGTTTGAAGAAGCGGGGGCTTGAAGGATGAAGGTCGGCGACGTGGTGACGTGGGAGCGGACGTTCACCGAAGAGGACGTGCGCGACTTCGCGCGCCTCTCGGGCGACGAGGGCGAGCACCACCTGCGCCCGGACGAGTCGGGGCGGCTGATGGTGCACGGGCTTTTGACGGCGACGCTGCCGACCAAAATCGGCGGCCAGATCAACTTCATCGCGCGCCAGTTGACGTTCCGCTTCCAGCGCCCCGTCTTCGCCGGCGACACGGTGCGCTGCGAGGTGACGATAGAAGAGTTGACCGACGCCGGGCCGTACACGCGGCTCAGGTCTTCGTGGGTCTGCCGCAACCAGCACGGCAAAGAGGTGTTGGCGGGCGAGGCCGAGGGCGTGATTAGAATTTGAAGTTTCAGATTTCAGATTTGAAACCAAGGGCGGGTAGCAAGGAAGGTTTTTATGAGGGAAGCAGTTATCGTGGCCGGCGTGAGGACGGCGGTGGGCAAGGCCCCGCGCGGGAGCCTGCGGACGGTGAGGCCGGACGACATGGCGGCGGCCGTCATCGAGGATTTGCTGCGGCGTGTGCCGGGGCTCCCGCCCGAGACGATTGACGACGTGGTCATGGGCTGCGCCACGCCGGAGGGCGAGTCGGGGACGAACGTCGCTCGCATCGCCGCGCTGAGGGCGGGGCTGCCGCACGAGGTGCCGGCGGTGACGGTCAACCGCTTCTGCTCGTCGGGCTCGCAGACCATCGCGCAGGCCGCCGCCTCCATCATGTCGGGGATGGCCGAGTGCGTCATCGCGGGCGGGACGGAGTCGATGTCGATGCTGCGCGGCAACACCAAGTTCCGCCCCAACCCGCACCTCGTCGAGCACCGCCCGGGCGTCTACCTCTCGATGGGGCTGACGGCCGAGAACGTCTCGCGCGAGTACAACGTCACGCGCGAGGAGGCGGACGCCTTCTCCTACCGCAGCCACCGGCGCGCGCTCGCCGCGATTGAAGAGGGGAGGCTCAGGGACGACGGCATCGTCCCGCTCAAAGTCGAAGTCCGCGAGGTCGGCGAGGGCGGCGCGGTGAGAGAGAAGCGCCTGACGTTCGACACGGACGAGGGGCCGCGCCCCGACACGACGCCCGAGGGCCTGGCGAAGCTGCGCCCCGTCTTCCACGCGAAGGGGACGGTGACGGCCGGCAACTCCAGCCAGACTTCGGACGGCGCCGCGGCCGTCGTCGTGATGTCGCGCGAGAGGGCGGAGGAGTTGGGGCTGAAGCCTCTGGCGCGCTTCGTCTCTTACGCGGTGGGCGGCGTCCCGCCCGAGTTAATGGGGATGGGGCCGGTGGCGGCCGTGCCGAAGGCTTTGAAGCTCGCGGGGCTGAAGATAGACGACATCGACCTAGTCGAGCTGAACGAGGCTTTCGCCTGCCAGGCCATCGCGGTGATGAGGGAACTCGGGATGGACGACGAGCGCGTGAACGTCAACGGCGGCGCGGTCGCGCTCGGCCACCCGCTCGGCGCGTCGGGCGCGAAGCTGACCGTCCAACTGCTCGGCGAGATGCGCCGCCGCAAATCGCGCTACGGGCTGGTGACGATGTGCGTCGGCGGGGGGCAGGGCGCGGCGACCGTCTTCGAGAACCTGCAACGCTAAAGTTCAAAGTTCAAAGTTCAAAGTTGAAATACTTGAAAGCAGGAGGGGGGATAACTTGACGGACAGTTTTGACCCGTACGTCGGCTTTCAGGTCTCGCCGCGCGCGAAGGATATCTACCGGCGGCTCCGCGAGTTCATGGCGGAGCACGTCTACCCGAACGAGAAGAAGTTTCACGAGCAGGTGGAGATGGGCGACCGCTGGCTGCCCGTCCCTTTGGTGGAGGAGCTGAAGGCGAAGGCGCGCGGCGAAGGGCTCTGGAACCTCTTCCTGCCCGAGAGCGAGTACGGCGCGGGGCTCGGCAATCTTGAGTACGCGCCGATGGCCGAGCTGATGGGGCGCTCGGCGCACTTCGCGCCGGAGGTCTTCAACTGCTCCGCGCCCGACACGGGCAACATGGAGGTGCTCGTCCGCTACGGGTCGGAGGAGCAGAAGGAGCGCTGGCTGCGCCCCCTGCTCGCGGGCGAGATACGCTCGTGCTTCGCGATGACCGAGCCCGAGGTGGCGTCGTCCGACGCGACCAACATCCGCGCGAGCATCAGGCGCGACGGCGGCGAGTACATCGTCAACGGTCGCAAGTGGTGGACGAGCGGCGCGGGCGACCCGCGCTGCAAGGTCGCCATCTTCATGGGCAAGACCGACGCGGAAGCGCCCCAACACCGGCAGCAGTCGATGATACTCGTCCCGATGGACGCGCCCGGCGTGCGCGTCCGCAGGATGCTCACGGTCTACGGCTACGACCACGCGCCGCACGGCCACGCGGAGGTGACGTTCGAGGACGTGCGCGTGCCCCTGTCGAACATACTCCTCGGCGAGGGGCGCGGCTTCGAGATAGCGCAGGGCCGGCTCGGGCCGGGGCGCGTACACCACTGCATGCGCCTCGTCGGGATGGCCGAGCGCGCGCTCGAAGCGATGTGCCGGCGCGCCGCCTCGCGCGTGGCCTTCGGCCGCCCGCTGTCGGCGCAGGGGACGATACGCGCCGACATCGCGCACTCGCGGATTGAGATAGAGCAGGCGCGGCTGCTGACCCTGAAGGCGGCGCTGATGATGGACACGGTCGGGAACAAGGCCGCGCGCAGGGAGATCGCGATGATTAAAGTCGTCGCGCCCAACCTTGCGCTGCGCGTCATCGACCGCGCGGTGCAGGCGCACGGCGGCGCGGGCGTCTCGGGGGACTTCCCGCTCGCCTCGATGTGGGCCAACGCGCGCACGCTCCGCCTCGCGGACGGCCCCGACGAAGTCCACCTCGAATCGCTCGCGCGGATGGAGCTGAAGGGGTACGAGCCGCATGACTGAAGTCGAGGGCGTGGCGCGGCTCGGCGAGCTAATCGGGCAGGAGGTCGGTGTGAGCGAGTGGGTCGAGGTGTCGCGGGAGCGCATCCTCGGTTTCGCCGAGGCGACCGAAGACCGCCAGTGGATTCACACCGACCCGGAGCGCGCGGCGCGCGAGTCGCCGTTCGGGACGACCGTCGCGCACGGCTTCCTGACGCTCTCGCTGCTGAGCGAGATGGGGAGGACGGCCGTCGCGGTCGGCGGCGTGCGGATGGGCCTCAACTACGGATTGAACCGCGTCCGCTTCGTCTCGCCCGTCCCCGCCGGGTCGCGCGTGCGCGGTCGCTTCGCGCTCGCGGCGGTCGAAGAGGTCGAGGGCGGCGCGCAGGCGACGTGGGGGGTGACGGTCGAGCGCGAGGGCGGCGAGCGCCCATGCTGCGTGGCCGAGTGGCTGGTGCGCTACTACGTCTGAAGCGCCATCGCCGGAGAGTTCGCGGGAGGTCTCATGAGTGAGGTCGCACGGATAGGTAGCCAGCTCAAGCGCGCCGTCGAGGGCGGCGCGTGGCACGGGCCGGCGCTGCTTGAGTTACTCGCAGACGTGTCGGCCGAGCGCGCCACCGCGAGGCCGGTTGCCGGCGCGCACAGCATCTGGGAGATAGTGTTGCACGTCGCGGCGTGGCAGAGTTTTGCGGCCGAAGCGGTCGAGGGCGGGTCGATGCCGGTTGACCTCGCGGACGAGGCGAACTGGCCGCCGGTCTCGGACGCGGGCGAGGAGGCTTGGCGCGCGGCCGTGGCGGGCGCGGGCGAGGCGGGCCGCCGTCTGCGCGGCGCGCTGCGCGAATTCTCGGACGAAGACCTTGAGAGAGTCGTCCCCGGCCGCGAGTACAACTTCTACTTCCTGCTCCACGGCGTCGTGCAGCACGGACTCTACCACGCGGGGCAGGTGGCCCTGCTGAAGAAGGCGTGGACTGAAAACTTATGAGTGGCACCTCAAAAGATGCTTCGCGGGAAGACGCTTCGCGCACGCGCACGTTCACCTGGGAAGACCCGCGCGCTCTGGCCGAGGCGGCGCGCGGCCTCACGGGGTTGGAGTTTCTCGGCAAAGTCGTCTCGGGCGAGCTGCCGCGCCCGCCCATCAGCGCGATGATGAACTTCGGGCTGGCCGAGCTTTCGGAGGGGCGCGCGGTCTTCACGGTCGAGCCGGCCGAGTATCACTACAACCCCATCGGCGTCGTGCACGGCGGAGTCGCGGCGACGCTGCTCGACTCGGCGATGGGGTGCGCGGTGCACTCGACCCTGCCGGCCGGCGCCGGCTACACGACGCTTGAGGTGAAGGTCAACTTCGTGCGCCCGCTGACGGCGGAGACCGGCCCCGTGCGCTGCGAGGCCGAGGTCATACACGTCGGCGGGCGCACGGCGACCGCCGAGGGCAAGGTGCTCGACGCCGCCGGGAAACTCTACGCGCACGCCACCACGACCTGCATCATCTTTCGCAACGAACGCTGATGAGTGACGCGCCCGACACGCCGACCCCCGACGGGCAGCCCGACACGCGCCCCGTGCGCGAGAGCGAGCAGCTCGACTGGGAGTCGCTCGCCGCGTACCTGAGCGCGCTGCTGCCGGGCGTGGCGGGCGTGTCTGTAGACGCGGGCGCGTCGCTTGAGGTCGAACAGTTCCCGGGCGGCCACTCGAACCTGACATACCTCCTGCGGCTCGGGCGCGAGGAGTTCGTGATGCGACGGCCGCCGTTCGGCCCCGTCGCGCCGAAGGCGCACGACATGGCGCGCGAGTTCCGCATACTGCGCGCGCTCCACCCCGTCTACCCGCTCGCCCCGCGCCCCGTGCTGCTCTGCGAGGACGCGCAGGTCGTCGGCTCGGTCTTCTACCTGATGGAGCGGCGGCGCGGGCTCGTCGTGCGGGGCGAGGAGCCTCCGCAGCTCGAAGGCCGACCGGAGCAGCGCCGGCGTGCGAGCGCGGCGCTGGTGGACGCGCTCGCCGATTTGCACTCGGTTGACGTGCGCGCGCACGGGCTCGACTCTCTGGGGAAGTCCGCCGGGTTCGTCGGGCGGCAGGCGCGCGGCTGGACGGAGCGCTGGCAGAGGTCGCGGACGGGAGAGTTGCCCGAGATGGACGCGCTCGCCGGGTGGCTCTCCGAACGTCTGCCGCCCGACCCCGAGCGCCCGACGCTCGTTCACGGCGACTACAAGCTCGACAACGTGATGCTCGACGGGCGGGACGTGGGGCGCGTCGTCGGCGTCTTCGACTGGGAGATGAGCGCGGTCGGCGACCCGCTCATAGACCTCGGCATACTGCTCGGCTACTGGGTTCACACCGCGACGGACGCGCGGCACGACTCGGTCGCCACGGTCACGAACCGCGAGGGCTGGTTCGCGCGCGAAGAGATTCTCGAACGCTACGGCTCGCGGACGGGGTTCGACCTCGCGGGCGTCGGCTTCTACGAGGTCTTCGCCGTCTTCAAGCTGGCCGTCGTGCTCCAACAAATCTTCTTCCGCTATCAGCGCGGCCAGACCGACGACCCGCGCTTCGCAAGCCTCGGCGAGCGCGTCTCGTGGCTGGCGCGCGTCGCGACGCAACTCGCCGAGAAAGTATGAAGGCTCGTCGCCGATGAACATCAACGCCGCGATACTTTGGGAGCAGGGCGCGCCGCTGTCGGTCGAGGCGGCGGAGCTTGGCGCGCCGCGCGCGGGCGAGGTGCTGGTCGAGCTGAAGGCGGCCGGCGTCTGCCACAGCGACCTGCACCCGGCGCGCGGCGACTGGCCGACGCGCACTCCGCTCGTGCTCGGGCACGAGGGCGCAGGGATAGTGCGCGAGGTCGGCGAGGGCGTGCGGGGCGTGCGCGCGGGCGACCACGTCGTCTTCTGCTGGGCGCCGCCGTGCGGCGCGTGCCCGCCGTGCCTCGGGGGCAGCCCCGTCCTGTGCGACCGACTTGAGCGGACGACCTACCGCAACCGCCTGCCGGCGGGCGACACGCTGCTGACGGCGCGCGGGCAAAGGCTGGCGCACTACAACGGCACGGCCTGCTTCGCGGACTTCGCGGTGGTGGCGGAGGAGGGCGTCATCGCCGTGCCGCCGGACGTGCCGTTTGAGGCGCTGGCGACGCTCGGGTGCGCGGTGGTGACGGGCGTGGGCGCTGTTCTGAACGCGGCGCGCCCCGAGCCGGGCGCGTCGGCCGCCGTCATCGGGACGGGCGGCGTGGGGCTCAACGTCGTGCAGGGCGCGCGGCTCGCGGGCTGCGAGAGAATCATCGCGCTCGACACGCGCGCCGAGCCGCTGCGCCTGGCGCGCGAGTTCGGCGCGACCGACGCGGTCGAGGCGTCGGGGGAGGAGGTGGCCGAGCGTGTGAGGGAGTTGACCGAAGGGCGCGGCGCCGACTACGTCTTCGACACGGTGGGAGCGCCCGAGACGCTGGCGCAGGCGCTCGGCATGGCGCGCAAGGGCGGGACGGTCGTCTTGACGGGGCTCTCGCGCCTCGACGCGCTCGCCTCGTTCCCGCTGTTCCCCTTCGTCATGCAGGAGAAGCGCCTCGTCGGCTCGCTCTACGGCTCGGGTCGTCCCGCGCGCGACGTGCCGCGCCTCGTCGAGCTTTACCGCGAGGGCAAGCTCAAGCTCGCCGAACTCTCCGCGCGCACCTACGCGCTCGCCGAAGTCAACGACGCGCTCGCCGCGCTCTCCGGCGGCGAAGGCGCGCGCGGAATAATTCTTTGGGAGTAGACGGAAGAAGTAGACAGTAGACAGTAGACAGTAGACAGTAGATTAAAACGAAGGCGGCGCGTCCCGGTCATCAACCGAGCGCGCCGCCTCTCTTTCTACTGTCTACTGTCTACTGTCTACTTGCTCACAAGGAGCACTTTGCCGCTGCGGCCGGGGCGCTCGGAGTGCGCGGCGGCGGCGAGTACTTCGGAGAGCGGGTACTCGGCCTCGACGGGCGGCACTATCTCGTGTGTCGCCATCGAGCGGAGCATCTCGGCGACCGTCGCCTGCTGTCGCTCGGGCGGCGCGGCGCGCATCCAGTCGCCGAGCCAGAAGCCGCGCACCGTCGTCGTCGTGAAGATCATCCGCCCGCCGTCAACCGGCATCGGGCGGCCCGAGAGCAGCCCGTAGACGAGCATCACGCCGCCGCGCCCGAGCGCGCGCAACACGGCCGCTCCGGTCTCGCCGCCGACCGCGTCGATGGCCTTGCGCAGACCTTCCTTGCCCACAATCTCGCGGACGCGCTCGGGGATGTCCTCATCGTCCGTGCTGATGACCGCGTCCGCGCCGAGCGCCAGAAGCTCCTCGGCCTGCTCGCGCCGGCGGACGACGTTGACGGTCTTGAAGCCGCGCTGCCGCGCTATCTGCAAGACGACGCGCCCGAGGGTCGAGCCGGCCGCGGTCTGCAAGAGCCACTCGCCCGGCTCCAGCGCGAGTTCTTCGACGCACATGATCCAGGCCGTCAGCGGGTTGACGACGAACTGCGCGGCGGTCTGGTCGCTGATGCCTTCGGGGACGGGGATGAGCCGCGCGGCGGGGGCGACTATGTACTCGGCCCACGTCCCCGACACGCCGAGCGGAATCACGCGCTGACCCGCGCGCAGGTGGCCGACGCCCTCGCCGGCCTCCGCGACCTCGCCCACGCCTTCGAGCCCCGGGGTGGCCGGCGGCACGGGCAGCGACCCGTAGAGCCCGCGCACCGTCAGCAGGTCGGACGGGTTGATGGGGCGCGCGCGCATCCTCACCAGAACCTCGCCCGCGCCCGCCTCGGGGCGCTCCACTTCCTCCACACGCATAACCTTCGACGGCTCGCCGAACTCATGAAACCTGACGCTTTGCATGACTGTCTCCTCGGAGGGAAGAAGTTATGACCGTCTTAACTTCGTCCCTCATCCTTCGGTGTGGCCCCGCCGCCGAGCGCGGCGCGCAGGGGCGGCGGTATCTCGACGGGTCTGCCGTCCTTCAGCACGACGACGGTCATCGTGCCTTCAATCGCGAGTTCTTCGGCGGCGTCGAAGACCCGGTAGTCGTAGCGGATCGAGGTGCGCCCGAGCCTGCCGATTGTGAGGAGCAGCCGGAAGGGCGCGTCGAGGTCGAGTATGCGCAGGAAGCGGCTCTCGACGTGGACGCGCGGGAAGTCGTACTCGCGCCGCCGCGCGTCGAACGGCCAGTCCGCCGCGCGCATCAACTCGCCCTCGGCCTCCTCGACGATCTCGAAGATGCGCGGGAAGTGCAGGCGGCCGGCCGCGTCCGCGTCGGCCCAGCGCAGCCGCCGCCTGAACTCTATCTTCGGGGCGTCCATAGATGAATTAAGGAGGGCCGGCGCGCGCAGGCCCTCCCCGGTTTTTAACACGCCGCCGCCGGCCGCGTCCCGCCCGGCCTAGAAGTTGAACCGTACGCCGAACTGCAACTGGCGCGGGTTGGAGGCCGAGGTGAAGCCGAGCGGCTCGGTCGGCTGGGCGGCGCGGTTGCCGCGCGCACGCGTCGAGGCGAGCGCGCGGAGCTGGTCGAGCGGCAGCCCCCCGACGACGTTGTTGACGCCGGCGAGGTTCGTCCGGTTGAAGAGGTTGAAGCCCTCAAGGGTCAGCTCAAGGAACATGTCCTCCTTGAAGTGGAAGCGGCGCGCGAGCCGCGCGTCGAAGCTGTAGAAGGGCTCGCCGAGGCCGGTATTGCGCCCGAGGGCGAAGGGGCGGTCGGACTGCGAGCGGCCGTCGTTGTTAACGTCGAAGCCGAGCAGCAGGTTGAAGGGGCGGCCCGAGCCGGCGATGAAGATGGGCGAGAACATCCAGTCGCCGAAAACTTTGTCGGCCAGCGAGTCGCCGTCGAGCGGGCTCCGGAAGACGCCGCTGAAGACCGCGCGGTGGCGCTGGTCGAAGGCCGAGACGGCGCGGTCGAGCCGCAGGTTCAGCGGGTCTTGCGCCGACCAGTCGCTGTTGAAGTCGGTCACCTCGTCGATGGACTTCGAGAAGGTGTAGTGCGCGTTGAGGCTGAAGTGGTCGGCGAAGCGGCGCTGCACCGAGACGGTCACCGCGTGGTAGAAGGAGTTGGCCGACGACTCGTAGATGTTGTCCTGAAAGCGGAGCGGGTTGAGGAAGTCCGTCCCCGTGCCCAGGCAGGTCGTCGGCGAGGTCACCACGGCCGCCGCGAAGCGGACGAAGCAGGGGATGCCGAAGGTCGGGTTGACGCCGGTCTTCTTAAACTGGTTGACGTCCCGGTTGCGCGTCAGGTGCAGGCCGCGTGTGAAGAGGTAGCTCAGTTCGAGCGAGACGCCGCGCCCCACGTCCTGCTGTAAGCCCGTGCTCGCCTGGTAGGTCGTCGGCGTCTCGTAGTTGGGCTCGGTGCGGAAGCGCACTTCGAGCGGCGCGCCGGGGCGGGGCGTGATGCCGAACTGCGCGAGGTCGGCGGCCGTGATGGTGCGGTTGCCGATGACGCCCTGCGCGAGCAGCGTGCCGTAGATGGTCGTCGAGGCGGGGACGCCGAGCGGGGCCGAGGTGGCCGTCGAGAGCACGATGTTGATGGGGTCGCCGGGGAAGCCGCTCAGGGTCTTGGTGACGTTTGCCACCGAGTAGATGGTGTAGCCCGAGAAGATTCCCGCGCCGCCGCGCAGCACCGTCTTGCCGCCCTGGAACGGCGACCAGGAGAAGCCGACGCGGGGCTGGAAGTCGTCCTTGTCGAGCGGCATGTAGAACGGCTCGTCGCTGATCGAGTAGCGCAGCCCGTAGTTGAGCGTCAGGTTCGGCCGCACCTTCCACGTGTCCTGCCCGTAGAAGGCGTAGCGGTAGGTGTAGGAGTTGACCTCCGAGGCGCCGAAGCCCTGCTGGTAGACGATGGGCAGGTTGAGGTTGAACGCCTGGAGCGCGTTGATCGGCGTGTTGATGTCGGCGAGCAGCGTGGCGCGCAGGTTGGCGTCGGCGACGCCGGCGCTGATGAAGCCCCGCAGTTGCGTCAGCGTCGCGGCCGGGACGAGGTTGGCGAGCGGGATGGCCGCGCCGAAGTTGAAACGCCCGCCGAAGAAGGTCTCGTTGTTCGAGGAGACGTCCGACGCCTGGAACGCGCCGCCGAACTTGAGCGTGTGGTTGCCCGCGACGTGCGAGACGTTGTCGATGATGTCGTAGTCGCGCTGGATGGTGTGCGAGGGGAGGAAGATGTCGCGCCCGAAGAAGCCGAAGCCCTCGATGTTTATCTCGGGGCCGACCGCGTCGTTGGGGATGACGTCGAAGTCCAGGTAACGGTACTGGAGCTTCAGCTCGTTGAAGGTGAAGCCGCTGAACTGGTGGTTCTCGGAGACGAGCACGCCGCCGTTGAGCGAGTCGAGCGTGCGGCCGCGCGAGACGGCGGTGAGCGCGCCCGCCGCCTGGTTCTGGAAGGTCGAGTCGTTAAGGCTGAAGCGGACGTACGCGTTGTCGCGGTCGCTGAAGTTGTGGTCGAAGCGCGCGCCGAAGGTGGTCTGCCCCGACTCGAAGGGGAACTGCCCCGAGGCTTCCTCGAACAGGTTGACGGTGCGCGGGTAGCGCGCCGCGGTGGTCGTCAGCGTGGCGTTCAGCCCCGTGCCGAGCGCCGCGAAGGGCGTGCCGGCGAGGAAGTTGAAGAGCCGCGACTGCGAATTCGTGATCTGGAAGATGTTGTTCGTCTGGAGGAGGTTGACGAAGGTGGTCTCGTCCTGGCTGAAGCGTTCGAGCGAGGTGAAGAAGAAGGTCTCGTCCTGGCGGACGGGGCCGCCGACCGAGCCGCCGAACTGCTGGCGGCCGAAGGGCGACTTGCCGTCGGGGTTGAAGTCGAAGGCGTAGCGCGCGTCGAAGCGCTCGGAGCGGAAGAGCCCGAACGCGGAGCCGTGGAAGCGGTTCGCGCCCGACTTCGAGACGATGTTGACGATGCCGCCGGACGAGCCGCCGAACTCGGCGTTGTAGGCGTTGCGCAAGACCTGAAACTCCTGCACGCCCTCCTGGCTGATGGTCGCCTCGACGCCGCCCGAGACCGTGTTGGTGCTGCCGCCGTCGACGGCGACGAGGTTGCCGCGCCCGTTGTTGCCGCCGAAGGAGAGGCCCGAGTTGGGCGTCTGCGCGACGCGGAAGTCGGAGGCGTCGGCGATGTTGTCGGCGTCGGAGACGCCCGGCGTCAGCAGCGCGTAGTCGAGGTAGTTGCGCCGGCTGATGGGGAGGTTCGTGATCTGGCCCGCGCCGATGACCGTGGACTGCTGCGTGCGGTCCGTGTCGACGACCTCGCCGCCGGCCACGATGTCGACCGACTCCTGGATGCCCTGCGCAGAGAGCTGGACGGGGATGTTGGCCTGCTGGCCGACGGTCAGCTCGACGCGCGTGGAGCCGGGCGCGAAGCCGCCGCTGGCGGCCGCGACCTTCAGCTCGTAGCTGCTCGGGAGCAGGTTGAGGAAGACGTAGTTGCCCTCGGCGTCGGTCTGTGTCGTGCGGCTGGTGCCCTTGGCCGTGTCGGTGATGGTGACCGAGGCGTTCGGCACCGCCGCGCCCGAAGAGTCCGTGACCTGGCCGCGCAGCTCCGCGGTCGAGCTTGAGGCTTGCGAGAAAGCGGGGGAGACTCCGGCGGCGGCGACGAGCAGCGCCGCCAAGAAGAGCTGAGTCAGGCTTCTCATAACGTTGAAATCTCCTTGCGTCAGAGCGAAGTGGTGACGGTCAGGCAGCGCAGAACACCCGCGAGCGGGAGGTGCGAGGCGCGCGACGAACGGTCTTGGAAAAAGTCCGAAAAAGGGAATGAAGCCGGAGCCCGAGAACCGGGAAAATTGGTTTACCGAACGGTCGGTAACGTAACACCGGGGCTGGTAAACGTCAATCTTTTTGTTGCGCGCGGCGCGGCCATCCGTTCGTCGCCGGCGCGAACAATTAGGATGACAGGCTCACCGCGGAAGACACGGAGGCACGGCTAGAGACGTGGCTTTCGTCCTGGGCTGTGTTCGAGCCGCGTCTCCGTGTCTCCGCGGTTAAATCCCCCGCGCATGGGTCACGCGCGCGGGTCGATGAGCGCCTTGACGACGCGCCCGGAGGCGACGGCTTCGAGCGCCTCGCCGGCGCGCGCGAGCGAGTAGGTTTCGAGCGCGAGACGCGCCCAGGGGGCCGAGCGCCCGGCGTCGGCCATCAGACGCGCGCCGCGGTAGAAGTGTGAGAAGTCCGAGCCCCAGCAGCCGCGCACGTCGAGGTGTTTGCGGTTGAGGTCGAGGTGAGGGTTGAAGGCGACCTCGCCGTGGTCGGTGTACTGCCCGACGACGACGACGGTGCCGGCGTCGCGCGCGTAGCGCATCGCCTCGACGACCGCGCCGGGCGAGCCGGTCGCCTCGACGCACACGTCGGCGCCGCGCCCCTCGGTCTCGGCCAGAACCCACGCGGCGCGCTCATCCGGCGAGTGCCCCTCAAAGTCGAGCGTGGCCGACGCGCCGACCGAGCGCGCCGCGGCGAGGCGCGCGGCCGGCGCGCCCGTGCAGATGACCCGGAGCGCGCCGCGCATCAGAGAGAGCACGATTGCCGAGAGCCCGACGGGGCCGGAGCCGAGGACGAGCACGGTCGCGCCCAGTGGAATGTCCGCGCGCTCGACCGCGTGGATCGCGGTCGGGAGCGCGCAGCCGCCCGCCATGAAGCGCGCGGCGTCCACATCTCCGAGCGCGATGACGCGCGTCCCCGGCTTGAGGTAGATTTTCTCGGCCCACCCGCCGGCGAGCGTGTCCCGCAGGCCGTAGGTGATGCCGTAGACTCTGCGCGCGGGGCAGCGCGTCGTCGTCCTGGCGACGAGGCAGTGCCAGCAGGCGTGGCACGTGCGGTGTACGTCGAGGAAGGTGACGCGGTCGCCCTCGCGGAAAGCGCGCCCGTCAACGTCGAGCAGGCGGCCCCGAATCTTTTCGAGCCGCCCGACCGAGACGTGACCCGGGATGAGCGGGTAGGGCACGCCCGCCAGCCGCCCGCGTTGCAGGTGCACGTCCGTCCCGCAGACCTCGCTCAGCTCGACGGCGAGCAGGGCCGAGTCGGGCTCAAGCCCGGGCTCGGCCAGCTCGCGCAGCTCGACCGGCTCGCCCGGCCCCGGCATCACCGCCGCCAACACTCTGCTCATGCCGCCATTTGTAACACGTGCGGGCGCCCGGCGTAGAGCCGTCGGCACCAAAGACTGGTTTGCGCGCGGCGTCGAGCGGAAAAGTCTTGAAAGCGCTGGCGGGCGGCGGCATGATACACGCTCCGGGGCGGGCCGGAAGGTGAGTTTCGGCTTTCGCGGCCAGCCGCGAGGCTCCTTTTTTATCTTCCGTGCCTGGAAGGGCGGGGCGGGGAGTCGGAAGAAAGTCGCGTCGTCAGGGTGTGGGCGGGCGGTCGAGGAGTTTGAGGAGGCGGTCGGGGTAGTCGGTCATGATGCCGTCAACGCCGAGGTCGAGCAGGCGGCGCATGTCTCCTTCGTCGTTGACCGTCCAGGCGTGTACGCGCAGGTTGCGCGCGTGCGCGGCAGCGACGAACTCGCGGCTCAGCAAGCCGAGCGCGCCGGCCCGCTCCGGCACCTGTAGTGCCTGCATCGGCGGGCCGTACGTGCCGGCGAGTCCCGACCTTTGCGCCGCGAGGAAGCCCGCCACCTCGGCGGTGCTGGCGGAGGTCGCGACCTCCGGGCACTCGCGCCGGAACAGCTCCATCGTGTCGCCCGCGAACGCCGCGACCATCACGCGCGAAGTCATCCCGCGCTCGCGTATCAGGCGGCAGAGCGGCGCGACTATCGGCGGCTCGGACTGCTTGGGCTCGATGTTAAAGCGCACGTGTGGGAGCGCGTCGAAGACCTCGCGCAGCGTCGGGACGGTGAGCCCGCGGCCGCGAAAGGGGAAGCTCTTCCCGCCGTCGGGCGACCAGCGGTATCCGGCGTCGAGTCGCCTCAGCTCGGCGAGCGTAAGCGACTGGACGCGACCCGCGCCGTCGGTCGTGCGCCCGAGGGTCGCGTCGTGGATGACGACCAGCTCGCCGTCGGCGGTGGCGCGCACGTCCGTCTCTATCACGTCCGCGCCGAGCGCGGCGGCGCGCTCGAAGGCGTGGAGCGTGTTCTCGGGCCAGAGCCCCGCGCCGCCGCGGTGTGCGATGACGAGCGGGCGTCCCCGTGCGTCCTGACTGAAGTATGGATGCTCGGTCACGGCCTCACCCGCCGAAGGCGACACGGCCAGGTAGAGCCCGGCGGCCAGCAGCAGCGCGAGCCCCGCGACCGCCGACGCCGCGAAGAGTATGAAGCGGCCCCGCCCCCTTGTCCCCGACGCGCACACGCTTAGCGCTGGACGCGCCCCGAGGCGTCGCCGCCGACGAGGGCTTCGACCTCCGCGACCGAGACGAGGTTGAAGTCGCCGCTGACGGAGTGCTTCAGGCAGGAGGCCGCGACCGCGAACTCCAGAGAGTCCTGCGCGACCCTGCCGTTGAAGAGGCCGTAGATGAGCCCGGCCGCGAACGAATCGCCGCCGCCCACGCGGTCTACGATTCGCACGTCGTACCTGCGCGACTGATGAACCTTGCCGTCGTGCAGGAGCATCGCCGACCAGCCGTTCTCGTCCGCCGAACGGCTCTCGCGCAGCGTGATGGCGACGGACTTCAGGCCGAACTTTTCGGCCATCGTGCGCGCCACCTGTTCGTACCCTTCGGCCGCCACGTGTCCGCCTTCCACGTCCGCGCCCTCGGCCTTGATGCCGAAGACCTTCTCGGCGTCCTCCTCGTTGCCGATGGCCACGTCCACCCACTCCATCAGGCCGGTCATGGTCTCCCTGGCCTGCGCGGGCGTCCAGAGTTTTTTGCGGTAGTTGAGGTCGCAAGAGACGGTGAGCCCCGCCCCCTTCGCCGCGCGGCACGCCTCCACGGTCGCCATCGCCACCTTCGGCCCCAGGGCGGGCGTGATGCCCGTGAAGTGAAACCAGCCCGCGCCGTCGAAGACGCGCGGCCAGTCGAAGTCGCCCGGGCCCACCTGCGAGACGGCCGAAGCCGCGCGGTCGTAGACGACGACCGACGCGCGCTGGCTCGCGCCCGTCTCAAGGAAGTAGATGCCGATGCGCTCGCCGCCGCGCGCGACCGCGGAGGTGTCTACGCCGTGCGCGCGCAGCACCGAGACCGCGCCGTCGCCGAAAGGATTCTTCGGCAGGCGCGTGACGAAGCGCGCGTCGAGGCCGAAGCTGGCTAAAGAGACGGCGACGTTGGCCTCGCCGCCGCCGTAGGTCAGCTCCAGCTCCTTCGCCTGAGAAAACCGAAGCCGCCCCGGCGTCGCCAGCCGCATCATTATCTCGCCGAACGTGACAACCCTCATCGTCTCTCCTCCGGCCGCGTCGGTCTCCGACGCGTCGCGCGTCACTCACACGCCGCGCGCCTCTCTTATCTTCGTGACGAACTCGCGCGCCGTGCGCGTGACGGCGGCGAAGTCGCCCGACATCGCGCCGCCGGTCAGGCTACTCCCCGCGCCGACGGCGACCGCGCCGGCCTTTATCCACTCGGCGACGTTCGAGATGTCGACGCCGCCCGTAGGCATCAGGGGGGCCTGCGGCAGCGGCCCGCGGATGGCCTTGATTATCCCCGGGCCGAACGCCTCGCCGGGGAAGAGTTTGACGATGTCCGCGCCCGCCTCCATGGCTTCTATCACCTCGCGCACCGTCATCGCGCCGGGCATGACCGGCACCTGATAGCGGTTGCAGAGGCGCACGGTCTCGACGTTGAGCGACGGCGAGACGACGTACGACGCGCCGGAGAGGATGGCGATGCGCGCCGTCTCGGGGTCGAGCACCGTGCCCGCGCCGAGTATCAGCTCGGAGGGCTTGTAGCGCGCGGCCAGCGCCTCGATGACGCGGTGCGCGCCGGGCACGGTGAAGGTCATCTCGACGGCGGGGCAGCCGCCTTCGAGCACCGCGTCTGCGACGCGCGTCGCCGTCTCGGCTGACTCGGCGCGGACGACCGCGACGAGTCCCGCATCCGTGATGCGCCTGAGTATGTCCAGTTTAGGAATCATTCGTTCGCGCCCCCCCGTCGAAGCCTCAGCGGACGCCGAGCAGGATGTCCATCGTCAACTGGTCGAGCCGTTCGTACTTCAAGCCCTTCGACGCCATCTCCGCGCGGTCGAAGTTCTGCGCGAGCAGTTCGGCCGCCTTCCCCTTCTCGAACTTGCCCGAGCCGCCGTTGCCGTCCGAGGCGGCTATCTCCGCCAGCAGAGATTTAATCTCCGGGTCGGCGTTCCAACGCTCGCCCTTCTCCTTCAGGATGAGGTACGTCCTCATGCAGCCGCGCGCGAAGTCCCTGACGCCGTCGTAGTCCTCCGTGCGGTAGGCGTGTGCGTCGAAGGCGCGCGGGCCTTCGTAGCCCACGTCTTCGAGGAACTTGACGAGCCAGAAGGCGGTCTTCGGGTTGGCCGAGCCGAAGCGCAAGTCCTGGTCGTAGCGGCCGGGCACCTGATCGTTCAGGTCGATGTGGAAGAGTTTGCCCGCCTCCCACGCCTGCGCGACGGCGTGCGTCATGTTCAGGCCGGCCATGTGCTCGTGCGCGACCTCTGGGTTGACGCCGACCAGCTCGGGGTGTTCGAGCGTCGGGATGAGCCCGAGGTACGCGCCCGTCGTCGGCATGTAGATGTCTGCGCGCGGCTCGTTCGGCTTTGCTTCGAGCGCGAAGCGGTAGTCGTACTTCTGTTCGAGCGAATATTCGCAGAGGTAGTTGAGCGCCTCGCGCAGACGCTTGACGCCCACGTCGGCGCGGCGGCAGGCGTCGGTCTCGACGCCCTCGCGCCCGCCCCACAGCACGAAAATCTTCGCGCCGAACTCCGCGCCCAGGTCCATCGCGCGCATCGTCTTCTGCAAGGCGTAGGCGCGCACGCGCGCGTCGTTGGCGGTGAAGGCGCCGTCGCGGAAGACCGGGTCGAAGAAGAGGTTGACCGTGACCATCGGGACGACGAGCCCCGCGTCCTCGCACGCGCCGCGGAACTCGCGCACGATGCGGTCGCGCTCCGACGCGCCGGCGTCGATGGGCACCAGATCGTTGTCGTGGAAGTTGACGCCCCACGCCCCGACCTCGCCCAACAGGCGCGCGGCGTCGTTGGGCGCGAGCGTCGGGCGAACCGCGTCGCCGAACGGGTCGCGGCCGCGGTTGCCGACCGTCCACAGCCCGAAGGTGAATTTATGTTCCGGCTTAGGGGCGTACTTGTCTTCCGTCATCGTCTTCTTCTCCCTTTCTGCTGACACCAACCGTCTACCGTGCTGCCTTGAGCCTTCGGCCTTCCGTCCCGTCAGTTTATCCCGCGCAGCGCCGGGTAGAGTCTTCGGAAAGCCTCGTAACGTTCGCCCATGAGCCGCGCCGTCTCAGGCCGGGGCGCGACTCGCTCGCGCACGCGCACCGAGGCGGCGCACGCCTCCTCGATTGAGCCCCACGCGCCGCCGCCCACGCCCGCGAGCAGCGCCGCGCCGTAGGCCGCGCCCTCGTCCGCCTCGACCAACTCGACCTCGCGCCCGTACACGTCGGCCTGTATCTGCCGCCACAGCGGCGAGCGCGCGCCGCCGCCGCCGAGGCGTATCGTCCCGACGGGGACGTTCATCTCCGCGAAGATGGTCAGCGTGTCGCGCAGGCTGTAGGCGACGCCTTCGAGTATCGCGCGGACGACGTGCGCGCGCGTGTGGCTCGCCGTCAGCCCCGTCAGCGCGGCGCGCGCGTGCGGGTCGAGGTGCGGCGTGCGCTCGCCCATCAGGTACGGCGCCCACAGCAGGCCGTCCGAGCCGGGCGGCGCGGCCGCGGCCTCCTCGGCCAGACGCTCGTACGGGTCGCGCCCGTCGTCGTCGCCCGCGCCGAACTGGTCGCGGAACCAGCGCAGAGACAGTCCCGCGCCCTGCGTCACGCCCATGACGTGCCAGCCGCCGGGGACGGCGTGGCAGAAGGTGTGGACGCGGCCTCGGGGGTCGAGCGCCGGTCGGTCTGTCGCGGCGAAGACGACGCCCGAGGTGCCGATGGTCGCGCTGACCGAGCCCGGCCGCACGAGCCCCATACCGACCGCGCCGGCCGCCTGGTCGCCCGCGCCCGCGACGACGGGCGTGCCCTCTGGAAGTCCCGTCGCCTCCGCGCCCGAGGCAGAGACGCGCCCCGTCACCTCGGCCGACTCGAAGGCGCGCGGCAGCAGTCCGCGCTCGACGCCGACCGCGTCGAGCATCTCCTCAGACCACCTACGACGCCCCACGTCGAAGAGGAGCGTCCCCGAAGCGTCGGCCACGTCGGTCGCGCGCTCGCCCGTCAGGCGCAGACGCACGTAGTCTTTGGGCAGCAGCACCGTGCGCACGCGCGCCCAGATGTCCGGCTCGCGCTCGCGCACCCAGAGCATCTTCGGGAGCGTGAAGCCTTCGAGCGCCGGGTTCATCACGAGTTGGATGAGGCGCTCCGCGCCGACGCGCTCGGTTATCGCGCGACACTGCTCGTGCGTGCGCAGGTCGCACCAGATGATCGAGGGGCGTAGCGGCTCGTCCGCCTCGTCGAGTAAGACGGCGCCGTGCATCTGACCCGTAAGTCCGACGCAAGCTATCTCGTCGGCGCGCACGCCTTCGGACGCGAGCACGGCGCGCACGGCCGACGCGCTCGCGCGCCACCAGTCGCGCGCGTCCTGCTCGGCCCAGCCCGTGTGCGGCGAGGCGAACGGCGCGTGCTCGACGGTCGCGGAGGCTGTGACACGTCCCGCCTCGTCTATCACGAGCGCGCGGCTGCCGCCCGTGCCGACGTCGATTCCGAGTAGCTTCATGAGACGTTTTCCGGCCTTAAGTTTTACCACCCCGGCGGCGACCTCGTCATCCCGTGCGCGAACGGCGCGCGGCCAACTCGCGCGCGAGCATCGCGACGGACGCGCACAGCGGGAGCGCGAGCCACGCCGCGAGCGGGTACGCGCGCGCGCCGCCCGCCCACATCTCCGCAAGGTACTTGCCGACCGCCCAGTGCGGGAAGTAGCAGAGCATCGCGCCGTGCGCCGCGCCGACCGCGTTGATAAAGGCGGACGCCAGCGCGAACGCCGAGACGACGAACGCCGCCGTCTTCCTTACCATCGCGCCGCGCAGGAGCGAGAACCCCGCGAGCCCGAGACAGGCCAGCGGCATCGCCGGGAGCATGTAACGCGGCCCCCACTGGCACGTCCCGTCGGCCTCGATGTTGAGGACGTATGCGGCGTGCGCGGCGAGCATCCCGAGGAGGAGTAACTGCTCGCGCCGCAGACGGCGGGGGAAGAGCGCGAGCCCGGCGAGTCCCGCCCAGAAGATCGGCGCGTAGAGCGAAAGCATGCGCGCGTAGAAGACCGACTTGGCCTTGAAGTTCTCCCACGAAGGCTTGAAGAAGGTGTCGGCGTAGCCGCCCGCGACGTTGGCAGGCAGCAGCGGGTTCCCGAAGCAGACCGCGTTGTAGACGAGCAGCGGCGTCAGTCCCGCCAGCCCGCCCGCGACGAAGAAGGGCAGCAGTCTCCAGCGTCGCAGCGTCAGGAAGTAAAGGCCCGCGACCGCCGCCGCGGGCAGCGGCAGCATCGAGGTCGTCACGGTCAATCCCAGCAGCGCGCCCGCGCCAGCGGCGAGCGCCGCCGGCTTCTTCGACGCGCCGCGCGAGAGTCGGACGAGGAGGCAGAGCGCCGTCGTCAGATAGCCCGCGGCGAGCGAGTCGTGCCAGGCGATGCCCGAGTATGCGAAGGCCGTCGAGCCCAGACCGTAGGAGAGCGCGGCGATGAGCGGCCAGAAGAGTGCGCGTCCCGGCGCTTCGGCGGCGAGCCCGCGCGCCGTCCTGAAGACCGCGACGGAGGCGGCCGCCGTCACGAGCGACGCCGTGAGGAAGGTGACGAGCGCCGCCGTCAGTAGATAGTCGGCGGCGTAAGAGAGCCCGAGCGCGCGCAGCGGCGCGTAGGCGAGCGCGCCGGCCATGAACTGCCCGGGCTGCTTCGCCGGGTAGACGTGCCCGTCGTATAGAAAGGCGTCCACCACCGGCTTAATCTGAAAGGCCGCGACGCGCGAGCCTTCGAGGTAGAAGTGTCCGCGCTCGACGTAAGCCTCCACCGCGGCCTGCTGCAGGGTGAAGGCTTCGAGGTTGCCCGAGTTGACCGCGACGCCGTAGGTGAGCCACAACGACAGGAAGAGCAGGCACTCCAGACGCCCGGGGCGCGGCCGCGTCTCGACGCGCGCGCGGGCGCCGTCCGATTTTTCGCCATCGTGTATCATCGCGCGGCGGGATATTATCATCGGCCGAAATGGAAACGCGCATGAAGCAAACCTCTTTCAAGGTCGCGGCCGCCGCCCTGGCCGCCTTGGTTCTCGTAGCCGGCGTGCCGGCGGCACCCGCGGCGGGCGCGCGGAAGCAGGACGCCGCCGCGTCGAAGTGGGTCGAGGAGACTCTGCGCTCGCTCACTCTGCGCCAGCGCGTCGCGCAGCTCGTCGTCGTCGCGGCGCAGAGCGAGTACATGAACTTCGGCGGCGAGCGGTTCGGCGAGCTGCGCCGTCTGGTCGCGGACGAGGGCGTCGGCGGCATACTCGTGCGCGGCGGGAGCCCGAACGAGGTCGCGGCGCTGACGAACGAGTTGCAGCGCGCCGCGCGCGTGCCGCTGTTCGTCTCGGCCGACTACGAGCGCGGGCTCCGCATGCAGATGAAGTCTGGGACGCCGTTCACGAATAACATGGGCGTCGCCGCCACGGGCGACACCGAGGCCGCCTACCGGCAGGCGCGCGTCATCGCCGAGGAGGCGCGCGCCATCGGCGTCAACTGGCTCTACGGCCCCGTCGCGGACATCAACAACAACCCAGACAACCCCGTCATCAACATCCGCTCCTTCGGCGAAGACCCGCGCCGCGTGGCCGAGTTCGTCGCGGCGGCCGTCAGGGGCACGCGCGACGGCGGCGCGCTCTCGACCGCCAAGCACTTCCCCGGGCACGGCGACACGGCCGTGGACACGCACATCGGCATGGCCGCCATCCGCGCCGACCGCGCGCGGCTCGAACGCGTCGAGCTGGTCCCGTTCCGCGCTGCCGTCGGGGCGGGCGTCGATTCGGTGATGACCGCGCACGTCGTGCTGCCCGACGTGGCGGGCGACTCTCTGCCCTCGACGCTCTCGCCACGGATAACGACCGACCTGCTGCGGGGCGAGCTGAAGTATGACGGCATCGTCGTTACGGACTCGCTCGGCATGGGCGCCATCACGCGCGGCTACCCCGGGGGCGAGGCGGCCGTGCGCGCGATTCTCGCGGGCGCGGACGTGGCGCTCACGCCGCCCGAGCCGAAGGCGGCCGTTGACGCTCTGGAGGCGGCGGCGAAGTCAGGCCGGTTGACCGAGGAGAGAATCGACCAATCGGTGCGCCGCCTGCTCGCGGCCAAGTACAGGCTCGGGCTCGCGCGTACGCGTTTCGTCGACCCGGCGGCGGTCAACCGCGTCGTCGAGCGGCCCGAGAACGTGCGCGAGGCGCAGCGCGTGGCCGAGGCTTCGCTGACGCTTCTGCGCAACCGCGGCGACGTGCTGCCGCTCGACGCGGCGCGCGCCGCCTCGACGCTCTTCGTCGTCGTCGCGGCCGATGAGGACGAGGAGGAGGGGCGTGTCTTCATCCCGCAGGTGCAGCGCCGCGCGAAGGGCGCGCGCGTCCTGCGCATCGGCCCGCGCTCCGGGTCGGCCGAGCACGAGGCGGCGCTCGCCGAGGCGTCGAAGGCGGAGCGCGTCGTCGTCGCGGCCTTCGTCAAGCGCGCCGCGAGCAAGGGGACGGTCGCGCTCCCGGAGGCGCAGGCCGAGCTGGTGCGCAAACTCATCGCGACGAAGAAGCCGCTCGTCGTCGTCGCCTTCGCCGGCCCTTACCTCGTCCGGCAGTTCGAGGACGTGCCTGCCTACATGGTCGCCTACGCCATCGAGGAGGTCGCGCAGGCCGCGGCCGCGCGCGCCATCTTCGGCGAGACCGCCGTCGCGGGCCGTCTCCCCGTCACCGTCCCCGGCCTCTTCGAGCTGGGCGCGGGGATGAGACTCGAAGCCCGCAGGTGAAGACGCAAGTGACGAGCGCGTCTAAAACTTCGTACGAGCCTCCGACCCCAGACCACCTTTTCACTCCGACGCCGCATCCATAGGGGAAACAAGGGGGCGTTACCGAAACGTCTGACCCGGCGCGCGGGGAGTCCACCCGACGCGCGCGCGGGCCCGAAGGACTCTTCTACCCGACAAGCCGAACGCGCCCGCGCGGCCGCCCCGACGAGCCGTGCCCGGCCGAGGTGTGTCCGAACGGAGGGAACATGAACCGCAGGCTTCTCCTCAGACAGGCGCTGCTCCTGGCGCTCGTCTCCGCGCTCTTCGCCTTCGCGCTCGACGCCGCGACACGAGACACGCAGGCGCGCGGCGCGCGCCGCAAGCAGGACAGGGTCACGCGCGGCGCGCTCCTCGCGTCCGACGCTTCGGGTAAGCCCGCGGGCGAGTGCCCGCTCAAGCACACGGCCGTCCGCGCGGAGGTCAGCGGCTTCATCTCGCGCGTCACCGTCACGCAGGAGTTCGAGAACCCCTTCGCCGACAAGATAGAGGCCGTCTACGTCTTCCCGCTGCCGCAGGCGGCGGCCGTGGACGACATGACGATGCTGGTCGGCGGGCGGACGATTCGCGCGAAGATCATGCGGCGCGCGCAGGCGCAGGCCGCCTATCAGCAGGCGCGCGCGCGCGGCCACATCGCCTCGCTGCTCGAACAGGAGCGGCCGAACGTCTTCACGCAGTCGGTCGCGAACATCCTGCCGGGTCAGTCCGTCAAGGTCACCATCAGCTACGTCGAGACGCTCAGGTACGAGGCCGGCACATACGAGTGGTCGTTCCCCGTGGTCGTCGGCGAGCGCTACACGCCGGCGGGCGGCGGGACGGGAAGGGAACAGCCCGTCGTCGTCCACCCGGAAACTTCGGAAGGCGAGGGGCAGCAGAGCGACGACTCACGGCCGCCGCAGGAAAACTCGAACGCGCAGGAGCCCGAACGGGAAGCGCCCACGGCCTCGGGTACGCGCGTGCCCGACGCGGCGCGCATCAACCCCGCGCGCCCGCCCGAGGGGATGCGCGCCGGCCACGACATCTCAATCGAAGTCTCTTTGGACGCGGGCGTGCCGCTCGAAGCGGTCGCGTCTTCGACCCACGAGATAGATGTCGAGCGGCGCGGGGCCGCCGGGGCCTTCGTCCGCCTGAAGGGCGGGGCGCACATCCCCGACAGAGATTTCGTCCTCAGGTACGACGTGGCGGGCGGGCGCGTCGAGGACGCGATGCTCACGCACGCCTCGGCGCGCGGGCGCTTCTTCACGCTCATCCTCCAGCCGCCCGAGCACGTCGCGCCCGCCGAAGTCGTGCCGAAGGAGCTGGTCTTCGTGCTCGACACCTCGGGCTCGATGTCGGGCTTCCCCGTCGAGAAGGCGAAGGAGACGATGATGCTGGCGCTCGGCGGGCTCAACCCGCACGACACCTTCAACCTCATCACCTTCTCGGGCGACACACACATCCTCTTCCCGGAGCCCGTCCCCGCCACGCCCGCGAACGTCTCGAAGGCCAGGCAGTTTCTCGCCTCGCGCGAGGGCAACGGCGGCACCGAGATGATGAAGGCCATCCGCGCCGCGCTCGACCCCTCGGACTCCGCACGGCACGTCCGCGTCGTCTGCTTCATGACCGACGGGCAGGTCGGCGACGACTTCGAGATAATCGACGAGGTGCGCAAGCACCCCAACGCGCGCGTCTTCTCGATGGGCTTCGGCTACTCGCCCAACCGCTTCCTGCTCGACAAGATGGCCGAGGTCGGGCGCGGCGAGGTCGAGTACGTCACAGACGGCGACGACGGCTCGGCCGCCGCGCGCCGCTTCCACGAGCGCGTGCGCGACCCGCTGCTCACAGACCTCTCGGTCGAGTGGGAGGGGCTCGCCGTCTCGGACATCTACCCGAAGACCGTCCCCGACCTCTTCGGCGCGAAGCCCGTCGTCATCGTCGGCCGTTACGAAGGCGGCGCGTCGGGGCTCGTGCGTCTGCGCGGCCGGATGGCGGGCGGCGACTTCGTCCGCGACGTGCGCGTCACGCTCCCCGATACGGAGGCGGCGCACGACGTGCTCGCCACACTCTGGGCGCGGCGCCGCGTCGACGAGCTGATGGGACAGAACATGAGCGCCATGCAGTCGAACGACGCGGAGACCGCGCCGCTGCGCGAAGAGGTCTCGCGGCTCGGACTCGACTTCAGGCTGATGACGCAGTTCACCTCTTTCGTCGCGGTCGAAGAGAGAATCGTCACCGACGGCGGCGAGCCGCGCCGCGTGGACGTGCCCGCCGACGCGCCGCCCGTCCCGCAGGAGCCTGCCCTCAATCTAAGCATGTCGGCCGAGTACGTCACGGTCACGGCGCAGGCGTCGGTTGTGGAGACGACCTCCTCGTCGCTGAGCACGGTCGTCGAGTCGAACGTCGCGGAGCTTC
The DNA here is from genome assembly GCA_036399155.1 of Pyrinomonadaceae bacterium. GTDB lineage: Bacteria > Acidobacteriota > Blastocatellia > Pyrinomonadales > Pyrinomonadaceae > QHXN01. The sequence continues at coordinate 6,478 of DASWNR010000487.1, read as the reverse complement.
CGCTCAACGGGCGGAGCTTTCTCTCGCTCGCCACGGTCGTACCGGGCGCGGCGCCCGCTCCGTCCGGCGGCGTCTCTTTCAACGGCCAGCGCCCGCGCTCGAACAGCTTCCAGCTAGACGGCGTGAGCGGCGACGTTGACGTGACGCACGGCCGGGGGCACGGCGGTTACGCCTCGGGCGCGGCGCCGGGTCTGGTCGCGGGCGGCGGCGCGAGCGGCGCGGCCCCGTTGGCCGCCACGAAGGAGTTGACCGTGCGCACCGAATACGTCGAGCCCGAGTACGGGCGCGCGCCGGGCGCGCAGGTCAGCGTCTTCACGCGCTCGGGGACGAACGCGTTTCGCGGCTCGGCCTTCGGCTTCTTCGGCGGCGGGGCGCTCGACGCGGGCGACTGGTTCGCCAACCGGCACGGCGTAGAAAGCCGGCCGCGCCGCTTCGCGGACTTCGGTGGCACGCTCGGCGGCCCCGTCGTGAAGGACAAGACCTTCTTCTTCGTCTCGTACGAGCGGCAGCGTCTGCGCCGTCCCGCGTTCTCGATAACCGAGGTGCCCTCGCTCGCGTCGAGGCTCGCCGCGCCCGAGACGGTTCGCGCGTTCCTCGAAGCGTTCCCGCTCCCGACGGGCGAGGCGCGCGCCGACGGCTTCGCGGAGTTCGCCGCCCCGCACTCGACGCCCTCGCGGCTCGGCTCCTTCGTCCTTCGACTCGACCACGTGGCGACCGACCGCCTGAGCTTCAACGCGCGCTACGGCGCGGCCGGCTCCTCCGACGAAGAGCGCGGCGCGGCCGACACGACGCCGAACACTCTGAGCCGCGTGCGGAGTCTCGCGCAGACGCTTACCGGCGCGGTCAACTTCCTCATCTCGCCCTCGTCCGTCTTCGAGGCGCGCGCGAACTACAGCCGCGTCCGCGTGCGCGGCTCGCGCGTGCTCGACGGTTTCGGCGGCGCGGTCGTGCCCGGCCCCGACACAGAGGCCGGCGGCTCCTTCACGTTCGACCTCGGCGGGCGCGGCGCGTCGCTCGCGCGCGACGACGAGACGGCGAACCTCCAACGCCAGGTCAACCTCGTCGGCTCGTTCAACCTCGTCTCGGGCGAGCACGCTTACAAGCTCGGCGCGGACTACCGAAGGCTCTCGCCCGTCATCGGTCTGCGTGCGACCGAGCGTGACTTCTACTTCCACGGCGTCGCTGGCGCGCTCACAGGGAGGGCCGCGCGCGACGCCGCTTTCACACACGCGGGGGACGCGCGCCCCGTCTTCACGGACTTCGCGGCCTACGCGCAGGACGAGTGGCGGGCCACGTCGAAGCTGACGCTGACATACGGCCTGCGCTGGGAGTTGGCCCCCGCGCCTCACGCGGGCGGCGGCACCCGCCCGCTCGCCGTCACGCAGGCAGAAGACCCTTCGCGACTCGCGCCCGCGGCCCCGGGCACGCCGCCGTGGGGCGCGACCTACTTCAACTTCGCGCCGCGCTTCGGCCTCGCCTACCAACTCTCCGGCGCTTCGGGGCGCGAGCTGGTGGCGCGCGCCGGCTTCGGCCTCTTCTACGACACGACCAACGTCGAAGCGGGGCACGCCTTCGCCGACTCGTACCCCTTCAAGGTCGGCGGCGCGGCCTTCGACGTGCCGTTCACGCCCGGCGTCGCGCCGACCTTCGCGGGCCCGGCGCTCGGCGCGCCGCTCTCGGCCTTCGACCCGAAGCTGAGGCTTCCTTACACGCTGCGCTGGCACGCCTCGGTCGAGCGCGCGTTCGGGGGCGCGCAGAAGCTCACGGCCTCCTACGTCGGCGCGGCCGGGCGCAGGCTCCTGCTCACGCGCACGCTCGTAGACTCTTCGCCCGACTTCTCGCTCGTGCGTCTGACGACGAACGACGGCGCGTCCGACTACCACTCGGCGCGTCTACAGTACGGCCGCCGTATGCGCGGCGGGCTCGAAGCCCTCGCCTCGTACGCCTTTGCCAAATCGCTCGACGACTTCTCGGAGGACGCGCCCGGGCGCGCTCTGCTGCGCGGAGAAGACGAGCGCGGCCCGTCCGACTTCGACGTGCGCCACACGCTCGCGGGCTACGTCTCGTACAAGCTGCCCGCCGCCTTCCGTCGCGGCGCGGCGGGCGCGCTCTCGCGCAACTGGGCAATTGACGCGGTCTTCAACACGCGCTCCGCAAGACCCTTGAACGTCGTCTACGGCTTCCCCGTCGCGCACGGGTTCGCGTTCCTGCGCCCGGACGTTTTGGGCGGCGTGCCGCTCTACGTCGCCGACCCGGAGGCTTCGGGCGGGCGGCGGCTCAACCCCGAAGCGTTCGCGTTGCACGACACGTCGCGGCAGGGCACGCTCGGTCGCAACGCGCTGCGCGGGTTCCCGTTCTACCGTCTCGACGTGGCGCTCCGCCGCCAGTTCAACTTCGGCGACGAGGTCAATTTGCAACTGCGGGCCGAGGCTTTCAACCTGCTCAACCGCCCGAACTTTGACGACCCACTTAGCACGCTCGCGCTGCTCGGCGCGGGGGGCGCGACGGAGACGCCGCGGCTTCAAAGGTACTTCGGCCGTTCGCTCGCGGCGCGCGGCTCCGGCGGGTGGGGCGCGCGCGCGGGCGGCTTCGGCCCGCTCTACGCGCCGGCCGGCGCGCGCACCGTCAACCTGTCGCTCAAGCTGACCTTCTGAAGCCGCCGCGAAGCCGGCGCGGAAATTTAAATGACGGCGCGGCGATTTAAATTGAACCCGCGCCGGCCGGGCCGGTGTCTTAAAGGCGAAGGCGGTTGGCCGACCAACCGCCTTCGCCTTAGGCGTGTCAATCTTTGAAGGGGCACTTGTGAAGCATGAGGTCAAGAGTCGCACTCTCGAACCTGTTGACGTTGACGTTGCTTTTGACGCACGTCGCGCCGACCCCGCCGCGCGCGTTCGCGGCGACCGTCGTGCAGGAGTCTTCCGAAGAAGAAGAGACGGAGAAGGGGCTGCGCTTTCGTCTGAGCGAGGTGAGCGCGCCGCCGGAACAGTCGCCGCGCAACCGCGTTGACGAAGGCCGGCCGCTCCCCGAGGCGGAGACGGCGCGGCTGCTCGCGCGTCTGCCGCCGCCGCAGAAGGAAGAGGGCGACGGGCAGCGTTTCAAGCTGCGCGAAGCCTCGCCGCCGCCGCCGCGCGCGGGGCAGACCATCGCCTCTGCGTTCGCGACGCCGGGAGCCTCTGCGGCGCCTCCGCCGCCGGTCGCGCGCGGCCCGCTCGAAGTGCTCCGCCACGCCCCGGAGGGCGAAGTCGAGTTCGCGCCCGCCGTCAGTCTCACGTTCTCACAGCCGATGGTCGCGGTCGCCTCGCAGGCAGAGGCCGCCGCGAACGTCCCCGTCACGCTCTCGCCCACTGTCGCGGGTAGCTGGCGCTGGCTCGGCACGCGGACGCTCGTCTTCCGCCCGGAGGTGGAGGGCGGCCGGATGCCCGGCGCGACCCTCTACACCGTCGAGGTGCCGGCCGGCACGAAGTCCGCCGACGGGGCCGCGCTCGCACGCGCACACGCGTACGCCTTCTCGACGCCGCCGCCCGCGCTCAAGCGCACGCACCCGGCCGGCGAAGGCGTCGCGCGCGACGCGCTCGTCTTCATCGAGTTCGACCAGCGCGTGGACGCCGCGCGCGTGCTCGAACACGTCAGGCTTGAGCCCGCCGCGCCGGGCGTCCGTCTGCGACAGGCGACGGCCGAAGAGGTCGTGGCGGACGAGCAGGTGCGCGGGCTCGCGGAGAGTTCGCTCCCCGGGCGCTGGCTGGCGCTGCGCGCGGTGAGGGCCGACGGCTCGACGCGCGAGGCGCTGCCGGCGGGCGCGAAGCTGGAGGTGGTCGTCACGCCGGGCGCGCCCTCGGCCGAAGGCCCGCGCGTGACCGCGCGGCGGCAGGGCTTCTCGTTCAAGACCTACGAACCCCTGCGGGTGGAGAGCGCGGATTGCGGCGGCGAGAGCTGCGCGCCGTCGGACGACTTCCGCCTCGACTTCAACAACGAGCTTGACGAGCGCGCGTTCAGCCCCTCGCAGGTCAACATCACGCCGCGCATCCCCGACGCGAAGGTCACTCTCGCCGGCGACACCATCGAGATCGCGGGCGCGAAGCGCGGCGCGACCAGTTACACCGTCACCGTCGCGCGCACGGTGCGCGACGCGTTCGGGCAGACGCTCGCGGGCGCGAACAGCTTCACCTTCCGCGTCGGCCGCGAGGAGCCGGCGCTCTTCGCCGACGGCGAAGGCTTCGTCGTGCTCGACCCGGCGCGGCGACGCTCCTTCGGCGTCTACAGCGTCAACATGCGCCGGCTGAAAGTCTCGCTCTACCGCGTCGCGCCCGCGGACTGGGAGAGCTTCATCACTTACGAAGAGTGGCGGCGCGGCGGTTCGGCCGGCGAAGCGAAGAGGCCCAAGCCGCCCGGCACTCTCGTCTCGGAGCGCGTCGTCGAGACGCGTTCAAAGCCCGACGAGGTGTCCGAGACCTCCGTCGACCTCTCGCCCGCGCTCGGGCGCGTCTACGGGCAGGCGTTCGTGCGCGTCGAGCCGGTCGAGCCGAAGGACTCGCCGGCGCGCTCATACGGGTACGGCCACGACGACGGCGCGGTGGACGCGTGGGTGCAGGCGACCGACATCGGGCTCGACGCCTTCGCGGACAAGGACGCGCTCTACGCGTGGGCCAACTCGCTCGGCGACGGGCGGCCGCTCGGCGGCGTCGAAGTGTCAATCGTGCCCGAGCAGCTTTCGGGCGTGACGGGCTCGGACGGCCTCGCGCGCCTGCCGTTCGGCGCGCGCGACAAGAGCGGGCGGCCGCTCCTCGTCGCGCGCCTCGGCGAAGACGTGGCGATTCTCCCGCAGTCGTATTCCGCGTACGGCGCGGGCGGCGAGGCCGAGTGGCGGCGGAGCGACGAAGAGACGCGGCTCGCGTGGTACGTCTTCGACGACCGCAAGCTCTACAGGCCGGGCGAGGAGGTGCGCGTCAAGGGCTGGGTGCGCAGGGTCGGCCTCACGCCGCGCGGCGACACCGAGCTGTACACGCCGCGTGACGGCGAGTCGGTCGGCTACGTCGTCAAGGACTCGCGCGGCAACGAGGTCACGAAGGGCTCCGCGCCTCTGGGCGCGCTGGCCGGCTTCGAGCTGAGTCTGAAGCTCCCGCCGACGATGCACCTCGGCGGCGCGCGCGTCGAGTTGAGCCTCCCCGGTTCACGTCACACGCACGGCTTTCAGGTGCAGGAGTTCCGCCGCCCCGAGTTCGAGGTCAAGGCGCGCGCGTCGGGAGCGCCGCACTTCGTCGGCGGCTCGGCGACCGCGACCGTCGAGGCGAGCTACTACGCGGGCGGGAGTCTGCCCGGCGCGGAGGTCGGGTGGACGGTCCTGGCGCGCGCGGCGCGCTACACGCCGCCCGGCCGCGACGACTACACGTTCGGCGAGTGGACGCCCTGGTGGGGCGACCCCGAAGGGTCTGCGGGGACGACGGAGCAGAAACTCAAGAGTCGCACCGACGCCGAAGGCCGGCACACGCTGCGAATAGACTTCGACTCGGTTGACCCGGCGCGCCCGACGAGCGTGACGGCCGTCGCGCAGGTCTCGGACGTGAACCGGCAGGCGCTCTGGGCCGAGACGACGATGCTCGTCCACCCGGCGGACTTGTACGTCGGGCTCAAGACCGCGCGCACCTTCGTCGGCGAGGGCGAGCCGTTCGACTTGCGGCTCGTCGTCACGGACATCGACGGACGCGCGCTCGCCGGCCGCGACGTGGCGTTGCGACTCACGCGGCTCGACTACGTCCGGGAGGCGGGCGGGTGGGTTCAGAAGGAGGCGGACGCGCGCGAGCAGGTCGTGAGGAGCGGCGACGGCGAAGTCGGCGCGACGCTCGCGACGAATGGCGGCGGCGTGTACCGCCTGAAGGCGCGCGTGCGCGACGCGAAGGGGCGCGCCAACGAGAGTGAGCTGACGCTGTGGGTCGCGGGCGGCAAGGTGCCGCCGAGCAAAAACGTCGAGATGGAGAAGGCCGAGCTGATTCCCGACCGCAAAGAGTACCGCGCGGGCGACACCGCCGAGATTCTCGTCCGCGCGCCGTTCGCGCCGGCCGAGGGGCTCCTGACGCTCAGGCGCTCGGGCGTCGTCCGCACAGAGCGCTTCAGCATGGCGGGCGCGTCGCACGTGCTGCGCGTGCCGCTCGAAGATGCTTTGACGCCGAACGTACACGTGCAGGTCGATCTGGTCGGCGCGTCGCCGCGCGTGGACGAGGAAGGACGCGAGCGCGCGTCTCTGCCGAAGCGCCCGGCCTACGCGTCGGGCGAAATCAACGTCGCAGTGCCGCCGGCCTCGCGCCGTTTGAGCGTGAAGGCGACGCCGCGCGACGGCGTGCTGGAGCCGGGCGGCGAGACTTTCGTGGACGTCGAGGTGCGAGACGCGCAGGGGCGCGCGGCGGCCGGGACGGAGACGGCGGTCGTCGTCGTGGACGAGTCTGTGCTGGCGCTCTCGGGCTACAAGCTCGAAGACCCGCTCTCG